>JAITSU010000109.1 GCA_031287525.1 Zoogloeaceae bacterium
TTGTGTGGGTCTGGCCGCGCGTTATAAAAAACTGGGGGGGGGGGGGGGGGGGGAAGAAAGATTCCCCGCAATCAGCATTCTGATCGCGGCGTATAACGAAGAAAAAACCATCGCAAGTACCATTGAAAGCATCGCGCGCCAAAACTACCCTGGAACAATTTATGTTTTCGTCATCAACGATGGCTCAACCGATGGCACGGCAAAGGCGCTCTCCAAAATAAAATATCCCTGGCTGCATATCCTGAATCTACAGGAAAACGCAGGCAAGGCACATGCCCTGAATGAAGGATTGAAACGGGTCAAAACGCCGCTCACGCTGACCATTGATGGTGATTCGTATTTATTCAAAAATGCGTTACGCAATCTTGTCCTGCGCTATTTGAGTGACCCGAAAGAGACCAAAGCGGTTGCCGGAGCCATTCTGGTACGAAACTCGCGCGTCAATCTCGTGACAAAAGCCCAGGAGTGGGATTATTTTCATGGCATCGCCGCCATCAAGCGACTGCAAAGCCTCTATCAGGGCACGCTTGTCGCGCAGGGCGCTTTTTCCCTCTACGAAACAGGCGTTTTAAGAGAAATAGGCGGATGGCCGGATACAGTGGGCGAAGATATTGTATTGACCTGGGGAATTCTTGCCGCCAACCATCGGGTTGGTTTTGCGGAAAACGCGCTCCTCTTTACCAATGCGCCGGATACGTGGCGTCAGTTTATCCGGCAACGGCAGCGTTGGTCGCGCGGCTTGATTGAAGCTTTCAAGATGCACTGGAAATTGCTGTTCAAATGGCGCATGACCACCCTGTTTATCTGGTGGAATCTTCTTTTTCCTTATATGGATTTGGTTTATACGCTGGCGTTCATTCCTGGCATCATTCTGGCATTTTTTGGCATCTTCTGGATTGCCGGACCAATGACATTGCTGGTATTACCGCTTGGTATTGGCACCAACTATATTCTGTTCCGCATACAATCCAAAATGTTCGATGAGCAGGAACTTAAAGTGCGTAAAAATGTCTTTGGATTCATTTTTTATTCCATGTTCTACAGCATCGTCCTGCAACCCGCATGTGTGGTGGGATACACAAATGAATTTTTCTTGCGTACCAAAGATTGGGGAACAAAGTAAGCTTTGTTTTTAATCATGCAGAATTTTTCAACCTCTCGAACCGGAGTTTCAATAATGTCTTTCTTTCGCTCGCCAACTTTCGCTGCCCTTGCTTTTCTGGTTTATCTCTCCCCTTCCCTTGCCGGCGGCGAGGAAGCCGATCCTGCGTTAACCGCTAAATGGCTCTACTCCCACGATTCCGATGAATTTGATGAATACAGGATTTCCGCAGGTTATGAGTATGCAAATGGATTTGGCGTCAGCGCCAACGCGGCGCATTACAGCGCCCCTGGCTGGTCTGCTACGGGGCGTGGTGTGGCGGCGACCTACGCGCAACGTAACGCGTCGCGCAATCTGGAAGCAACGCTGGGCGTAACCCGTACCAAAGACCATCAGGCGCTTGCGGGCAGTCTCGACTACATTGAGCATCTCACCAAAGACACCGGGCTTGGCTTCAGTCTTGAGCGGGATGTCGTCGATTCGGTTCAGAGTATTGATCAAGGAATTCATTACACGGCGCTTATGCTGGTCGCGGAGCACGATTTCACCCCGCGATTCAGTGTTGGCGCTGCGGCAGGTCAAACATGGTTTTCTGACCATAACCGCCGCCCCATTTTGCGTACACGCTGGAATTATGAATTGATTCAGGATAGCGGATTCAGTACCTATCTGAAAACACGTCATTATAAAAACAGCCACGCCTATCAAGGCAATTATTATGCGCCCGAAAAGCTTGGCGAGGCTTCCATCGGTCTATTCTGGCGCACGGCGCTTGGTGACCAGATGGTTTTCTTTGCGGGTGGAGATGCCGGACGCCAGCGCACAGAAGACAATCATCAATCCATTTGGAGTCTCCAGGCAGGATTGCAGGCACCGCGCCGCGCTCCCGTCCAATGGCGGGTCGCGCTGGAAAAAAGTAACTACACATCTTCCCTATCCAACCAGCCGGATGAATCTTATCGCTATTTCAGTTTGACAGGCTATCTGCTCTTTCCACTCCGCTGAATGTTAATACTGCCCTTATCCTCAAGCGCCTTGCAGGATGAATCAGCGAAGCGTAACCCCAATGTCATCAAGTTAAGCGCGTGGTCTGGAAGTTGTTGGGTAAGCCAAAGGCGTAACCCAGCGGTAGGGCGCGCTCTCCGAGCGCGCCGTTTGTTGACTGCGGCGGTTTCGGAGAAACTGCCCTACCTGAAACAGAACCCTACAAATTTACCGCTATTCGCTTGACTTAATGGCATTGAGCATAACCCCCCCTTGATTGAGCGCGACCCTGTGCCAGATGTTGGGACGCGCTCCGTTATCCCAAGCTGCGCGTTTTCGGGAACAGGGGCAGGCGAGTGAATCTGCCTCTGTCAGTTCATCCGCATTGCTCCATTACCACATCAATCATTTCAAAAATACGCTCTTTATTCCATCGAACAATGGTGAGATGATCGCGCCCTCTTTCCCCAACTTGCGAGGATTTACCATGAATCAACTGTTTGCCCCCATTCAGGTCGGGCGTTACACCTTTTCAAATCGTCTGGTCATGGCGCCGATGACCCGTTCGCGCGCCCAATTTGACGGTACACCGGGCGAACTGGCTGCCGGGTATTACGGAGCGCGCGCCAGCGTCGGGTTGATTGTCGCGGAAGGCGCTCAACCTTCAGATGATGGGCAGGGCTATCTCAACACGCCGGGCATTTATACCGATGCCCATGTCGCCGGTTGGCAGAAAATTACCGCTGCCGTGCATGACAAGGGCGGGCATATGTTCATCCAGCTCATGCACGCCGGACGCATGTCGCATCCCGACAACACGCCGCACCATCGCCAGGGCGTCGCGCCCTCCGCCATCGCGCCGAACGCGCCGATGTTCACGCTCAAGGGGATGCAGGATATTCCCGTGCCGCGCGCCCTGACTACCGAGGAAGTGCGCCAGACCGTGCAGGATTTTCGCCATGCGGCGCGGCGGGCGATTGAGGCGGGGGCGGATGGCGTCGAGATTCACGGCGCGAACGCTTACCTGATTCAACAGTTCTTCGCGCCGAGCGCCAACACCCGTACCGACGCCTACGGCGGCTCTATCGAAAATCGCGCCCGCTTCGCCCTTGAAGTCGCCGCCGCGATTGCCGACGAAATCGGCGCGGACAGAACCGCCATCCGCCTTTCTCCCGGCACCACCATGTGGGGCATAGACGAAGGCGCGGAGGGCGCGGACTTGTACCGCTATCTGGTCGCCGAACTGGACAAACTTGGGCTGGCTTACCTGCACATCATGCACCTGGGCAACGAGCCGTTGCTGGCGGAGATTCGGCAGCGATGGAAACAAACGCTGATGGTGAACAGACCCGGTCGCCCGCGCGAACAGATTGGCAGCGATGTGGCGTCGGGACTGGCGGATTTGGAAGCCTACGGGCAAATGACGCTGGCGAACCCGGATTTTGTGGCGCGTCTGCAAGCCAACGCGCCGCTGAACAGCGCCGACCCAGCCACCTTCTTTGGCGGCACGGCGCAGGGCTATACCGATTATCCGACGCTTTGATTCACGCTCCGTCATTCCCGCGCAGGCGGGAATAACGGGGGTTTTTTATATGGAACCGGGGTGCGAAACCGGGGGCATCCCTGATTTTCTTGCATGATGAAGCGCGGTCAGTCTTCTTTTTTCCTCAATAAATCATCACAACCATCATCGCACGCAAAATACCACACTCGCCCTTCTCCGCAACTAAAGTTTCCGATTCCGCTCGCGTAAATGTCCCATGAGCACAATTCGCCTTTATATTTTAGCGTTCCAACCATATAACACGGAGACCAATAGAAATAATCGTGCAAAATTTTATGCGTGACCTGTTGCGCTCTTTCTGTAAAGAAAATCTTTGCGTCACGATGTGTCAAATAGATGGAAGACGAGTCACATATATTTGCGTCACCTACCTCATAATCAATCACATCAACATCCGTGATGAATTTTTTGTCGAAATCCTCTTTCGCCTCATCAGCAAAAACAGGGATCGACAAAAGTAGCGACAAGAGAAAATATTTTATTCCCATTTTGCGTCCTTTACCTCTCCGGGGTTTTTATCCGTAATGTCTGGATGCTTGCGGACATTTTCCTTTTCGACAGCAAGAATTCCAGATAATTCATGAACCAGCCCTTTCCCTGTTCCTGGATACCTTTGCTTTATGACACGTTTATTGGCGAACATTTCATCTGCCTTGACTTTTTCTGGAATCATTTGCGCCGTGACTGTTGGCATGTTGACCTCCTGAACCAAAAGAACATTGTGATATTTATATGATGCTAGATTGATTTTGAAAATACGTCAAGTGTTTGCTGGTACAGAATCGGGGAGGTACCCCGATTTTCGTCTGGACAAGTGTCGGAATGGTGAAGCAAGCATAGCGCCTTCCATCATTCAACCGATGCCCCCGCCCGCCAATTGTCGTAACTCCGTGCCTGACTGCCGACCGAGCCAAGTCGCCGCTTCCCCGCCCAATGGTGGAAGGCGCTTCGCTTTTGCCATCGCTTCGCTGTCGAAACCCACTGCCCCCCTACACGATGTACGGGCTACGCTTCTTGTTTTATGCGTATAATTTTTTTCATGGCACGATAGCGGCGACATCTCCTTATAAGGTAACTCACATAACCTATAAAATATATAAATGCAAATACACTAAGACATATCCAAGGTACACTAAGAAATATCCAGAATGGCCACTCAGACATTACTGATATTACTGATCCCAACAATACAGGCAATGCTATCGCACTGAGTAGAAGCAAAGCATCTTTCCCTATATAACGGCGTTTTTTGGACATAATAAACTCCTTATGGAAATGGATATCCACCAAACGCATTAGCCCAATCAAAATTTGATGGCGGCTGAAATGTGGGGGGCATTGTTCTGGCTTTTTCGGCAGGTGTCTTGTTCCTTGCCTGTTCAAAACAGGCAACAGAACTCCTGGACTACCGGAACCGATTGCTCAATTCCCGCGTCGCTATCGCTACCTGACGGGCTGCTTGGGCGTAGTCTTCGCCTTTGCTGGCGTAGAGGATGGCGCGGGAGGAGTTGAGGATCAGCCCTGTGCCGGCTGGTGTGCGTCCTGCCTTGACGGTGGCTTCGACATCGCCGCCTTGCGCGCCGATGCCGGGGACTAACAGGGGCATGTCGCCGATGAGGGCGCGCACACGGGCGATTTCGGCGGGGAAGGTTGCGCCGACGACCAGCGCGCATTGTTTGGCGTGATCCCATTCTTTTGCGACGAGGCGGGCAACGTGCTCGAACAGGCGTTCGCTACGCCCTTCGTGGTTGCCGACGCGCAGGAATTGCAAATCGTTGCCGCCGGGGTTGGAGGTGCGGCAGAGCAGGATGACGCCTTTTTCAGGGTAGGCGAGCCAGGGTTCGACGGAATCCCTGCCCATATAGGGATTGACCGTTACGGCGTCGGCGCGGAAACGCTCGAAGGCTTCTATGGCGTATTGCGCCGCCGTGCTGCCGATGTCGCCGCGCTTGGCGTCCAGAATCACGGGGATGCCGGGATGCGCGGCGTGGATGTGGGCAATCAGGTCTTCCAACTGGTCTTCGGCGCGGCAGGCGGCAAAGTAGGCCATCTGCGGCTTGAAGGCGCAAACAAGGTCGGCGGTGGCGTCGACGATGGCTTTGCAGAATTCAAGAATGGCGTCGTTCCTGCCCTGTAGACGCGCCGGAAATTTGGCGGGGTCGGGGTCAAGCCCCACGCAGAGCAGGGAATTGTTCTTTGCCCAGGCTTCTGCCAGCGTTTTCCGGAAGGTTGTCATATCCGCGCTCCTTGCGTTCACCAGGCGGGGGTTTGTATTTCCGCCGCTGGCGGCGGCGGGGCGGGAATCCACGCGCCGCTGGCGCCCCAAACGGCGAGAATGGCGATGACAAGCGCAATGATCAGGGCGACGCCGCCGCCGCCTTTTGCCGCCTTGCCTGCTTCGTTATCCGCAACTTCGGTCTTGCCGGTCAGCATGGGAATGACCATGTTGTGTTTTTTGACCAGTTTGTAAAAGAGGATGGACGCAACGTGCAGACCGACGAAGGCAAGCAGCCCGTAGGCGAGCCAGCGATGCCAGCCGGTGAAGGTCAGCGCGAGTTCACCGTCAATCAGCCCGTACAGCGGCCCCTGAAAGCTGATGTCGTCGCTGGTGAACAGCCCCAGACCGGCTTGCGCGGCGGTGAGCGCCAGCAGCGCGAAGACAGAGAGCGCGCCCAGCGGGTTATGCCCCAATTCGTGCCATTCGCCTTTCAGGTAGGCGATGATTTTGGAGGGCGTCGGGAAGAACTGGAAAAAGCGGGCGTAGGTCGAACCGATAAAGCCCCAAGCGAGGCGAAAGGCGATGAGACCCACCACGAACAACCCGATTTTGGCGTGCCAGCCGATGCCGTTGTCCATGTCAACCTTGATGGTGATGAACAGGGCGGCGATGGAGGCGACCAGCAGCCAGTGGAAAAGTCGGGTGGGAAGATCCCATAGTTTGATTTTTTTCATGGTGTTGTCCCTTCGCTTAAACGCAAGCGCCGTCGGCGTTCATGGTGGGGTCTTGCGCCTTGGCGGGTTTGATGAATTGTTCGCGTGAAGCGCCCAGCCACATGACGATGGGCGACGCCACCAACACAGAGGAATAAATACCAAAACAAATACCGATGGTCAGCGCGAGCGCAAAATTGTGCAGGGTTTCGCCGCCAAAAATCAACATGGAGAGCACCATCGCCTGCGTCGAGGCATGTGTGATGACGGTACGGGAGATGGTACTGGTAATGGCGTGGTCGATCACCTGCGGCGTGGAGAGACCGCGCGCCTTGCGAAAAGTTTCGCGCACACGGTCGAACACCACCACGGATTCATTGACCGAGTAGCCCAATACGGCAAGCACGGCGGCGAGCACGGAGAGCGAAAATTCCCATTGGAAGAAGGCGAAGAAACCGAGAATGATGATCACATCGTGCAGGTTGGCGATGATGGTCGACACCGAGAAACGCCATTCAAAGCGGAAGGCCAGGTAAATCATGATGCCCACGATCACCATGAGCAGCGCCATCGCCCCGTCCCAGAACAATTCATCACCGACTTGCGAACCAACGGCTTGTACCTGCCGCAATTCGGGCGGCGTACCCGGCAGGGTGGCGAGCACCGCCATGATGGTTTCGCCCTGCTGCGCCGTTTTTTGTTCGGAAGCGGCGCTTTCATTGTTTTCCGCGCCCGCTTTTGCGTCCAGAGGCAGGCGAATCAGCACATCCTGCGCCGAACCGAAATTCTGCGCGGTCGCCTTGTAGCCGGCGGCTTCGAGCGCCTCGCGGATTTGTTCGGTTGGCGCGGTGTCGGCGTAGTGCACTTCCACCAGTGTGCCGCCGGTGAATTCCACGGACAGGTTCAACCCGCTCACCGCCAGAAAAAACACGGCGAGGAGGAAGGTGACGAGGGAAATGACATTGAACGTGAGCGCATGGCGCATGAAGGGAATGTCTTTTTTGAAACGGAAAAATTCCATGATTTAAGCCTCTTTGCTTGCCTTGCGTTATTTCGCAGTCGATTCAGCCGGTTTCCAGATTTGACCAATGGAAATGCGGGTGAGTTTTTTGTGACCGCCGTAGATCAGATTCACCAGCGCGCGCGACACCACGACTGCCGAGAAAATGGAGGTCAGGATGCCCAGACAATGCACCACGGCAAAGCCGCGTACCGGGCCGGAACCGAAAATCAGCAGCGCCAGACCGGCAATCAGGGTGGTGATGTTGGAGTCCAGAATTGTGCCGAAGGCGCGTTCGTAGCCGGTGACAATCGCCGTTTGCGGCGGCATTCCGGCGCGCAGTTCCTCGCGCACCCGTTCGTTGATCAGCACATTGGCGTCAATCGCCATGCCCAGAGTGAGCGCGATGGCGGCGATACCGGGCAGGGTCAGGGTCGCCTGCAACATGGAGAGCAAGGCGATGAGGAACAGCAGATTGGCGGAGAGCGCCAGACCGGAAATGAACCCGAACATGCGGTAATAAACGCACATGAAGGCGACGATGACCACGAAGCCCCAGATGGTCGAGTGGAACCCCTTTTTGATGTTGTCCGCGCCCAGAGAGGGACCGACGCTACGTTCTTCGATGATTTCCATCGGCGCGGCGAGCGAACCGGAGCGCAGCAGCAGGGCGATGTTATTGGCTTCGATCGAAGACATGCTGCCGGAAATCTGCACCCGACCGCCGCCGATTTCACTGCGAATCACGGGCGCGGTCACCACTTCCGCCTTGTTTTTTTCAATCAGCAAAATCGCCATGCGCTTGCCGATGTTGTTGCGGCTGATTTCGCGGAAGATGTTCGAGCCGACGGGATCGAAACTAAGATGCACGGCGGGTTGCTGGTTTTCATCGAAACCGGGCTGGGCGTTGGTCAGGCGTTCGCCGGTCAGCACCACCTGTTTTTTCAGCAGGATGGGGCGTTGATTGTTGTCCCGGTCGCGCTCAAACAGCAATTCGTCACCAAAAGGCACACTGCCGGAAAGCGCCGATTCCAGCGCGCCCGGCGTTTCGTCGACCATGCGAATTTCCAGGGTCGCGGTGCGCCCCAGAAGGTCTTTGGCCTGGGCAGGGTCTTCCACGCCCGGTAGTTGCACCACAATGCGGTCAGCCCCCTGTTGGGTAATCACCGGCTCGGCAACGCCCAGTTCATTGATCCGGTTGTGCAGGGTGCTGATGTTTTGTTTCAAGGCGTCTTCGCCCAGTTTGAGCAAGGCTTCCGGTCGCAGGGTCGCGGTCAGCGCGGGCGTGTTGGCGTCGCCGCTTTCGACGAGACGCAGTTCAGGAATTTCGCGCCCAATCAGGGTTTGTACGCTGACGCGCGTTTCCGCCGCCTTGATGTTCCCATCATCGCGGAATTTGATGCTGATGCCCTTGCCCTCACGGTCGATGCCCGCGTGACGCAGCCTTTTATCGCGCAGCAGAAGCCGCAGATCGGCGGCGAGCGAATCCAGCCGCTTCAATTCCGCGCCCGCCATATCCACCTGCAACAGAAAATGCACGCCGCCGCGCAAGTCCAGCCCCAGATACATGGGACGCGCGTGGATGCTGGCGAGCCACGCGGGAGCGGCGGAAAGGCGGTTCGTCGCCACCACGTAATCCGGGTCATTTTTGTCGGGATTCAGCGCCGCGTCCAGCAAATTCCTCGCCTGCTTCTGGGCATCGTCGTTGAACAGGCGCACCTTGGCGCCCGTCGCGTCAAGGAAAGCGCCGTCATTTTCGATGCCCGCCGTCGTCAGGATTTCCTTGATTCGCGTCAGCGAGTTGTCATCCAGTTTCAGCGTGGCGCGTTTGGAAGACACCTGCACGGCGGGCACTTCACCGAAAAAATTGGGCAGGGTGTAGATGAAACCAATCAACAGCGCGAAAAGCACCGTGATGTATTTCCAGAGGGGATAGCGATTCATGGGACAACCCGATAAACAGAAGGGAAAGGGGATGGCAAAACATCCCCCGAAAACTCACATATGGGGACTCAGAGCGCGGACTTCAAGGTACCCTTGGGCAACACCAGCACGATGGCAGTGCGTTGCACCAGCATTTCCGCGCCGGACAGCACTTCGACGGAAACATAGGCTTCGCCCACCTTGCTGATGCGCCCCGTCACCCCCCCCTGCGTCACCACTTCATCGCCTTTTTGCAGACCTTCCACCAACAGACGATGTTCCTTGGCGCGCTTCATCTGCGGACGCAGCATGACAAACCAGAGGAAAACAAAAATGATGATAAAGGGCAAATACTGCATGAATCCGGCGGTCTGGGCTGCGCCAGCCGCTTGACCGGCGGCTTCCTGCGCGTGGGCAATACTGATCATGAAAAACTCCTTCAAACTTGCTTGGCAAAGTGCGGGATTCTACCACCGCAAAGGGCAAGCGCATGAATGGCGTCGCAATCAGGCGATTGAGATCATGAAACCCGTAGGGGCGGTTCGCGAACCGCCCCTACATCGTATGTGCCATCACTTGATGATCGGATAAATATCACGGCGCAGATAACGACGCGCTGTCCGGCGTCTCACGCAATTCGGCATTCAGCAAGGGGTAATGACCGCCCAACAGCAGTTCGCTGCCCGGTCCGCCTTCGCCATCAAACAGCAGCAGCGTGACCCGCCCGGACAGTTCCCCTTTGGCGTCAACCTTTACGCTGCCTTCGCCGCGCAACGAGGTGGCGCGCAGTTGCAGCTTGTCCAGCCGCAACCCTTCGCCATCCAGACTCACATTGAAGTCAAGCCGCGAAAAGCTGGTTTTGCCACTGCGCCGGGTGATTTTGCCCTTGCCGCCGCCGCGCATCAGACGAATCAGATCCATGCCCCGCAAAACGCTTCTGTCTACTTTCATTTCGCCGTGCGCTTCCAGATTCTTGCGCCAGAGTTCCGATGTATCGCCGCTGGTATGAAAACGCAGTGCGCCGGAAAGATCTCCCTCCAGTTCCAGCGCCGCGTCCGCCGCGACCGCAGGTCGGACAAAACCCGTGGCATTCAGCAAATCGTTGATGCGGATGCCGCTCAACACGCCCTGCCCGTTCAATTCACGCACCTTGCCATTCTGCCAGTTCAATTTCAGATTCCCCTCGTAACGCCCACCCAACAGGCGCAGTTCTCCTTTTTCCAGAAACAGATGGTCAGAATAGATCAGCACGGTGCCGGAAAAGTTCTGAATCTGAAGGGGAGAATCCGGTACGGGTTGCCAGCCGTTCGCCGACAACACCGTGACCGCAAAAGCCTTGCCCAGCGGGGTGATTTCCAGTTGCAGCGGCTTGCTGCGTAGATAGGCGCTTCGCAGTCCGCCATCCGGCGTAAACAGGATGTCCCCATCAAAGGTCGCCACAGGGTATTCGCCCAGATGAATTTCCATTTGCCGAAAATACGCCTTCGCCATGCCGCCGGGCGCGGAACCTCCCCGCCATTTTGCCAACAGGGCGGCATCCAGAGTACCGCCGGAAATTTCCACTTTGTCGTCCGCGTTGAAAGGCAGACCGAATATCCGCGCAAAAAGCCCCGGCAAACGAACCACCTCAATCTGGTTCCTGCCCGGAACATCGCCAATCTGCACCTGCCGCAGTTCCAGCGCGGGTCTGGGCGAGAACACCGGAGAAATCTGACCGACGTGAACCCGCTCGCTCAGACCTCGCGACAGCCATTCCTCCAACGCCTGCCGTTCCGCATCGTAGGAATACTGACTGATGGCGGCAAACCCGAGGGAAAACACCAGCAAGATACCGACCAGTACAAAACCCGCGCGCTTTATCCAGAGAGAACGCCGCCTGCTTTTGCTTTCATCCTCGCTTTCCAGAAGGTTTTCGACGCCAACATCCACTGCCATATCCGGGGGCATGGGCGGCGGCGTCTTGTAAAACGAGGGCAGCGTGATGTCACCTGTCTGTATGGGTTGCGCGCTACTGGCAGCCCTGGCTTGCGCCGCTTCAGCCAAAATCTCTGCCAGCGTCGGCGCAGGCGGTGGCGGTGGCGGCGAAACGATCACGGGCGCAGGTGAATTTTGTGGCGTGGGCACATTCTGCAACGCCGCTGGTTGCGGGGAAGGTTGCAAAGTGGGGGCAGATGCGGGCGTCGGTTTCGGCGCGGGGGTGATGCCCTGCGGCACAGGGTGCTGCGGGGCAGGCGGCTGTTGTGTGGCTTGTTGCGCGGGTTGCTGTGTGGGTGGCGGGGTAATCGTCGCCGGACGTGGGCTATCTTTTGCTCCAAAGGTCGAAAACTGGGAGAGCTTGGCAGGTTTGTGCAAAGGGGCTGCCAGTGGCGGCGTGTTGTCGCCCGCTTTGTCCAGAACGATGAACCCGCCCGCTTCCAGAGTGGCGATTGCCGATTCGGTCAGCGCACTGTCGCCAACTTTCTCGCTCATTTCCCCAACGTTCGTCTTGCCGTCAATCAGCACCAGAATCATGCGTTGCTGGCGTTCCTCCACCTTGGCGCGGTGAACCATGACGTCTTCGCCCGCCGGTGTTTTTCTGTAAATATCGTTGCGATTCATAACGTTTTCGCGTGCCTCTCTGCAAATTTTGACTTCCGAAGCCTGCCGACAAAGGTGGATACGAGCGCTCAGGGTTGCATCATAACGCTTGTTGGGCTGGTAAATCTTGTTGACGTCGCCCCCCGCACTATATAGAATCCGCCCCCGATTCCTCGATAGCTCAGTCGGTAGAGCGCCGGACTGTTAATCCGTAGGTCCCTGGTTCGAGCCCAGGTCGGGGAGCCAACCAAATCAAACACTTAAGCCCACTCCGGTGGGCTTTTTTGTTGCCATTTTTTACGCCGCTTCACGGATGAGTCGGGAGAGCGCTTCATCAATGCGGGTTTGCCAACCCGCGCCGCCATCTTTGAAAAACCGCACCACATCCGGTGACAGGCGCAATGTTACGCGCTCCTTGGTGGGCGTGCGATTTGGTCCGCGCCCACGCCGTTTTGCCCGCCGTTCCGCCAGTTCCGCGCGCAATTCCGGCAATCCATGACTGATGAAAGCATCCGCCCATGCCGCCGATTCTTCCGGCGTGGGCGGGCGATCCTGCCCCGGCGCATCCGCGATGAGCTTTTCCCAATCCGCAGGATTAGCGGGAAAGTTGTTTGGCAAAGAATCTGATTTCATGTTTTTCCGCTTTCCGCAAGCTGATGATGTGCAAATCGTCGCCGCGTTCCGTATAAGTCAGATGGACCACCACGCCATTGAGAAACCCCAGCGTATTGATGCGCTGTTCGCCATAGTCGTCCCGATCATCTTCCCAACTCACCACTGGACTGGAAAAAATCGCCTCGCAACCGACAAAATCAATGCCATGCTGTTTGAGGTTGATTTTTCGCTTGGCTTCGTCGTAAGTGACCATGAATTAAATTGTATGCACGATTTAATCGGAAGGCAAAATTTTTGCGGTCTGTTGGGGTTACGTGAAAATCATCGAAGCATACTGGTAGCGGGCATCAATCGCGCCGAGCAGGTCGGAGTGGTCTTCGTTCCAGTCCAGTTTCAGCGTATGCAAAATGCCGGGGGGCAGGCCGTCGACGCGGTTCACATCGCGGCAGGGCAAGTCCAGCGCGTTGGCGATGTGTTCCGCCATGCAGGTGATGGCGACCAGCTTGTTTTTCGCGGCGGATTCGTCTGGCATGTGGTGGTTGGCAATGGCGGCAATCACATCTGCGGGCAGTCCCCAATGTCGGGCGACGATTTCTCCGACCTGACAGTGTTCAAAACCAAAATAATCGCGTTCGGCGGCGCAGACTTCCTTGCCGTGCACTTCCACCTGCAAGCGCACCTGCTGAAATTCCAGCGGGTAAAAATAGGACATCCAGAGTTGCCCCACGTCATGCAGCAATCCCGCCACCAGCGCGGTATTCTGGTCGACATTCACCGTCGCCGCCAGTTCTCGCGCGCCGATGCCCACCGCCAGACTGTGCCCCCAATAAAAACGCTTGCTGCAAAAAATTCCGGTAAAACAGACGATGCAGGTGGTGAGCACGATTTCCCGAATCCGCGAAAAACCAATCAGGGAAACGGCGGTATACACATCGCGCACTTCCGGCCAGCCTTCGTAACGCAACATGCGGTTCGCCGCCGAAAGAATGCGCCCCGTCACCACCGGGTCGCGCTCTACGTGTCGCGCCAGCGCCAACATGCTGGAATTATCGTCGTCCAGATCGCCGAGCAATTCGGTAATCACGCCCGGAAAAGCGGGCAGACGCACGACGCTTTCGGGAATGTCTTCGAGCTTGAATGAGGGAATCATGTCTTTTCCTCGCGTTTTTCTGTGTGTGGTTCAGACAAGACGGTAAGCGCGCACAGCGTCATAAAAGGCGCGCAATTCGGGGTGTTCCAGATCGGCGTTGCGAAAAATGGTTTCCAGTCGCGCCGCCTGTACCGCAATCTGCTGTTCGCGCACCATGTTGCTGCGCGGGTCTTCCTCGCTGACGCAAACATATTGGGCATGATGCGCGCGCAGTTGCGCGATACTGGATTCGGTCAGCGCGTTGCCCGCAGGCAGGCTCAACACCGCGCGCCCACGTTCCGTCACCACAACGGGCTTGGCAAGGGTCATCCCCGGCTCGACCGCGAAAAGAGGCAGATAACTTTGACGTGTTGGCATACGCTCCTCACCTGAAAAATGGTGTCGACGCTGTAGATTCTACCGCAAGCGGGCGCTTACCGCCGAATGTCTGACAGCGCCGATGCCGATAACCGCGTTGCAAGAAAATTCAGTTGCCCTCACCACAAAAACGGCAGGGATACGAAAATGGAGCGCATGAGGGGTTTGATGAAAACGCGCCCGCCAGCGAATGGTTTTCCGCCTTCTTTGCGGCGCGAAAAATCGGCGGTCAGATGAATGGAAGCAAAAACATCCGCATTAAACTGTTCTATCAATCCATGTCCATATTCAGTGAAAACTCATAATCTTGATGCTGGATTGCCACCAGCATGGCAACAACCAGACTTCCCGCAAGCGACTCAGCGTTGGCATCATGATCCAGGTCACCCGGATTTCGCCATGTTGTCATTCCGCCACAAATAACGACAATTTCCTCGCGTTCAAAACGTCGATATAGCCCTGGTCGGTCAGTTTGAGTTCGGGAATCACCGACAGCGACAAGAAGCTCAAATCCATGAAAGGTTGCGCGCTGGTCGTTTCTGTTGCGCTGGCTTCACATAATCCGGTCGCCGCCAGCCGGATTTGTTCGACGGCAGGCGCGAGTTCTGACGCGGTGAGTGTGCTCATCAGCCCGCCGACAGGTAAAGACAGGGCGCGTTTTATTTCGCTGCCTTGCGTGACTGCCAGACCGCCGTTATTTTTGACCAGAAATTTCAGGGCGGTCAGGATGGACTGGTCGTCAACTCCCACAGCAATATAGTTGTGGGCGTCATGCGCCACCGACGAAGCGATGGCGCCTTTTTTGAAGCCGAAACCACGAACAAAGCCGATGGCGATGTTGCCGCTGCCGCGATTTTTTTCCACCACCACCACTTTGAGAATATCCCGCGTCACATCGGCGACCACTTCATCGCCTTGAATCAAGGGTTCCAGAATCCGTTGTTTGGTAATCACCTTGCCGGGTACCAATTCCATGACCCGTATCTTTTTCCCCGCATTTTCATTGGGGGACACTTTGACGACCAGCTTTTCCTCAAGCGCAAAAGGGTCTGAAAAAACGGACAGTTTCGCAAAGGGGAGTTCGGAAATATCCGGTCTTGGCGTCTCGAACAGCGGCTCGCCATGTTCAGCGACGAGCGCGCCGCGTTTCCATACTTTCAGAACACGGCATTCTTCCAGCGACGCGACCTGCACAATATCGGCGATTCTGCCCGGCGCGATCGCGCCCCTGTCCCAGAGGCGGAAATAGTTTGCCGGATTGATGCTGACCAGGGCTGCCGCAATCAGCGGTCTGACGCCTTTTTTAATCATCTTTCGCATCAGATGGTCGAGGTGTCCGCAGGTCAAAATGTGGTCGGCGCTCAGGTCGTCGCTCACGGCCATGAATCTTGAATGGCGGGCTTCATCTTCAAGGACGAGCGCCAGCAGCGCGTCCATGTTGTGTTCAACGGGACTTTCCCGCAGCATAATCCACATGCCGCGCCGCAGTTTCTCGCGCGCTTCCTCCGCGACATTGCATTCATGGTCGCTGTTGCAACCGGACAGCAAATAGGCGCAAAGGTCATGCCCTTTCAGTCCGGGCGTGTGTCCGGTTTTAACCAGATTCTGCGAGGCGCTGATGATGTCCCACACGTCTTTATCGCCATTGATGACGCCGGAGAAATTCATCATTTCGCCCAGGTGGGTGCTTAGCCCCAGGTCATAAAGGTCTTTCAGTACGGTGGCGTCCAGTGGCTTGAAGGGCGTTTCAAAATCAGAAGCGGGGACGCAGGAAGGCGCGGACATCATGGCGTCCAGCGGCGTCTGGCGCGCTTCCCTGAACATAAAGCCGATGCCCGCCAACCCGCAGGTGTTGGCGATTTCATGTGGGTCGCAGAGTACCGTGGTGGTGCCCAGAGGGACAACAACAGAGGCAAAGTCGCCGGGGGAAAGCATGGTGCTTTCAATATGCAGATGCCCGTCAATCATGCCCGGCATGAGCACGGTATGGCTCGCGTCCACTTCCTGCTTACCGCTGTAACCCTGACCGACACCGACAATCATGCCGTCAGAAATGGCAATATCGGCAGTTTCGTATTCCAGAGACAACACATTGGCAATCCTGCCCCCTTTGATGAGCAAATCGCAGGGCGTTTTGCCGCGCGCCGCGTTCAGTAGTTTTCTCATGGTCACCTCTTGCCAGGAGCGAAAAGAGGCAGAGAACCTTGACGTGTTAACATGCGCTTTCCGCCCGAAAAATGGGATCAACGCGGTAGATTCTACCGCAAGCGGGGCGGTTGCTGGCGGTTATGCCCCGTTTGAAAATTCATTTCCCCGATGATTCGGGATGCGTCTACACTATTAAATTGAATTGAGGCTGACTTTGACGATTGCCCCCTGTCATAAATTTTGAAGGAAACAGAAATGACTGTTGCTGACCGTATCGAAGAAGGGGCAAATTGCCCCGTCATCAAACTCAGCGCGACGGAGAAAGACATTCATCCCGGCGCAGGCTGGAAAATCGCCCGCTTTGAAGGCGGCGTATTGGTCGAATGCTTCGACCCGCAGAACACGCCCCCGAACACCGACATTCAGGCGATGGTCAGGGAAGCCATTAACGACGCCATGTTCTGGATGTCCAACACGGACGGCGAGCACTGGCTGGCGCTCTCCTCCGGCGACGAACTCCGCGAACCGCGCAAAATCACCACAAGCGATGCCAGCGCGTTCGAGAAAATGGCGTGTGTATTCAACGAAACGCTGCGCCAAAAGACTTGAAACAAACCGCGGAGAATCGCGCTCTGCTTTTCCTTTCTTGAAATGACGGAAACACCAAATCACGCAATGCCTTGCCAAAAGGCAAATGTTTTTATAAGCTAGCCACTCTTTAATAACGGAAGGAGCAGTGATGATTGATATTGCCAATCTCTCTTTGGTCGAGTTGAAGGAACTGGAACGGCAAGTCCCCAGGGAAATTCGCCGCCGCGTCACCGAAGACCGCGTGAAAGTTCGCCGTGAACTGGAAGCCCTGGCGCAAGCGCGTGGATTTTCGCTGAACGACGTAGTGACCGAAGCGCGTCCCAAACAGGTACGTGGCACCGTTGCGGCAAAATATCGCAGCAAACTCGATCCCAAGCTGTCCTGGTCTGGACGTGGACGCAAACCCGGTTGGGTGGAAACCTGGCTCGCCAACGGCGGTACGCTGGATCAGATTGCGATTTGAGTGGTTGCGATTTTTTGTGTGGTTATGGCACCGGCGCGTGAACGTTCCGGTGCCTGTTATTTTACGGGCGAAGTCTGACCATGCTGTTGCTGGCGGCTTCGCTACAGGGAAAGCGAATCCCTATTTTTCTGTTTCCGTGATGGCGCTCACTGCTTTTTTCCCGGCAGGACTCAGGAATGGGCGCAGATTCTCGTAAGAAATAAAGAATGATTTTTCGCATCCACCACTACCCCATGGACTCTCGTCAAAGTTAAGCCCTGATTTGGAAAGGGTTAACGTAAAGACCCCCTCTCCTCGATAGTAACCACTACATTCTGGAGATTCCTCGACGTGTTGTTTGTACAGAAATTTTTTCAGTTTTGGCGGTAGCTTTCCCCGATTATTGGAATTGACCCCAATCCATTGCCAAAGATCAATGGCTTCTCCGGTTTTTGTGCTCCAGGTTTGATACCTGTTTGAGATACCGCTGGTCCCCGTACCGGCAGCCCATTCGAAAAACCTTACTGTGATGAAGTTTTCGTCCCAGTACACTGGCTCAGTGTCTCGCTCATCTACCGCAGGAACCCCAACGCGACCTAAAAACTCGCGTCTTTGCTGAAAATATGCGTCAATGGCGCCTTTACTCTGATCCAGCGTCAGAAATGAATTGATTTGCTCAAGCGCGGGGTCAGGCCCGAAAAGCGCTATCGTTTCCTGTCCGGCGAAGCGCAGTTTTCGATATGACCGACCCGGTGAAAATTGAATGACCTCCTTCGCCACTTCAATTTTCGGGGGAGATTCCAGGCGTAAGTTATATGAATCACGAGCACACGCGGCTTCGTCGTCACCGCCATCCACGTAGACAAGTTTGATGGGAAGTCTTTTTTGAGCCTGCAAGTTGGTGAGCCACATACCGGCAACGACGCCATCAACAGGAGCGCCGAGAATCCATATTCCCGTGTTATCTTCTTCGCGCCAAAACGGATTTTTATTTCCTGCCCACAAGCCAATAGGTTGCAGGTAATCGACATAGTAGTAGCTCGCACTCGTATTAGCATTAAAACAGGCAATGATCGCCTTTGTGCCAATAGACCCCTTCCAGACGCCCTGGAGAGATGTTTCCGCGCACGCAACCGCAGGAATCAGCAGCAAGATGGCAACCAGAGTACGAAACATGATGACTCCATAAAAAACAGAGGGCGCGGTTTTCTGATTCTACCCCAAGCCAGCCTGCGTTTCCGCCCAATAACTTGATCGTACCATCGGCGCGCAGGCGGCTGCCGTAAAGCCCATTTTTTTCGCTTCCCCGGCGTAATTCGCAAAAATTTCCGGCGCGACGTAGCGGCGCACGGGCAGGTGGTGGGCGGAAGGGGCGAGGTATTGTCCGATGGTGAGCATGTCTACGCCGTGAGCGCGCAGGTCGCGCATCACATCCAGAATTTCGGCGTCGGTTTCGCCCAGACCGACCATCAGGCCGGATTTGGTGGTGATTTGCGGATAGCGGGTTTTGAAGGCTTGCAGCAGGGTGAGGGAATGTGGGTAGTCCGCGCCGGGGCGGGTTTCTTTGTACAGACGGGGGACGGTTTCCAGATTGTGATTGAAGACATCCGGCAGGCTGACGCCCAGGTGTTCGAGGGCGACTTCCAGACGGGCGCGAAAATCCGGCACAAGGATTTCGATGCGGATGTTTGGGTTTTCTGCCCGCACCGCGCCGACGACGCTGGCGAAATGCGCCGCGCCGCCGTCGCGCAGGTCGTCGCGGTCGACGCTGGTGATGACGGCGTATTTGAGTTTCAGGCGGGCGACGGAGGCGGCGAGGCGGGCGGGTTCCTGCGCGTCCGGCGGCAGCGGCAAGCCGTGCCCGACATCGCAGAAGGGGCAGCGGCGGGTGCAGATGTCGCCCAGAATCATGAAGGTCGCCGTGCCGCGCCCGAAGCACTCGCCGATATTGGGACAGGCGGCTTCTTCGCAAACGGTGTGCAGGGCTTGTTCGCGCAGCAGACGTTTGATTTCGCCAAAGCGCCCGCCCGCGTCGCCCGCCTTAACCCGAATCCATGCGGGTTTGGCGAGATGGGTTTGGGGCATCATCCTGATGGGGATGCGGGCGGTTTTTTGTTCGCCCTTTTGTTTAATGCCGCGTTCGCTCATTGTTCTCCTTCAATCAACGCCTCCGCCTGCTTTGACATTTTCATCGCGCTGTGGCGTGACCAGTAATGTGACAAAACCGCCTGAAAGAATTGCGGCTCGCCTTTCAGACCGGCAAGGCTGATTTTGACGGTTTTGTTCAGCAACGCGCCTTTTTCATGCAGCGTGACATAGAGATAATCGCCACGAAAATTGGCGTGCTGAAGCCTCATGTCCTTGATGGCATTGTAAGCGATGAGTTCGCCGTTTTGCGTCACGATGCCATCGCAGTTGATTTCGATTGTCCCTTTCTTGACCGCGAATGCTTCCGGCGGAAAGTATTTCAGCACCAGTTCGCGCTCGTCCGGGTTGGATGGGTCGTAGCGGTACGCCAGACTATGTTCATGCGTCGCTGCGAATTCTTTTTCGTAGCCCGCCCAAAGCCGCGCTTCCACGCTTGCGGCGTCCTGTATTTCTTCCGCCCAGGTTGTGGTTGGCGTGGTCGTGACCAGTCGGGAAAAATGTTCCGGCAAAATCACGCAGGAGACACCGCGCATCCGTTCATCCAGCGGCGGGTGGCTGTCGAAGGGATGCGGAATTTTTGCGTCCGTCATGGCTTCGATGAAGGCGGGCGAGGTTGCCCAAGGGCGCAGCCCTTGCGTGATGCGCTCGGCAATGCCCAGGGTTTCATTCAGCTTGTCGCGCTGGTTAAACAGTTCGGATTCCGTATAGGCGCGATAGGTGGCGTAAGCGGCGATTTTGACCAGCGAACGGGCGATGGCTTCTGCGGAAACCAGTTTCGCCGCCGTGCTGTCCGCCTGATATTCGCGGGCGCGGCTGTCCCGCGCCAACGCCAGTTCAAAAATCAGGCGATAAAAATCCATGAACGGCCAGACCAGCCAGGCGACCCCCGCTGCCCGGATATTGTTCAGATAGAGGTCGTATTGCATCAACTGCGGCCCCAGTTGGGCGCTATCCTGCGTGTCGCCGCCCGCGAAGTGCGCCAGTTCATGCGCCAGTACCGCGTCGGCTTCCGGGGTTTCCAGTTGCCGCAAAAGGGGAATGCTGACAAACAGCTTGCGCCCCGCCAGCTTTTGTCCCTGCACCGACAGGGGCGCTTCGGTCACAAAAAAATTGGTGTCGATGCCCGCAATCAGGTAGCGAGGCGGCGTGATCCGCAATTCTCCCGCCATCTGGCGAATGCGCTGCCACAGGCGCGGGGCGGCGGCTTCGTCAATCAATTCGCCTTCGATGGCGTCGTTTGGTTCTGCCTTTCTGAAAATCTCGCGCACAATCATGAACGCGCCGACCAGCGCGACAAGCCCCACAATCAGAATCAGTTTGGGATAGTAACGATGCGCGAAATACGCCGTCAGCCAGAACGACAACCAGACGCCCATCGCGCCCTGAAGGATGACGGTCGCCGTCGCCGCGAGCGTCATGATGCGCCGCCCGATGGTAAAACTCGTCAGGCGCAGGCGGCGATTCACAAACGCCAGTCTGCCCAACAAGGCAATCACCGCCAGAAACACCGCACCGCCGATGAGCGTCCACAACGCCACAACCCGCGCCCGGTCAAATTGCCAGACACCGCTGTAGCGCGGACAACCCTGCTCGCGGATTTCCCCGAATTGCGCCGGAAGCGCGCAGATGTCGGACAGGGAAAAGACGATTGTCGTCGCCCCGCCCGGATGTTCCAGCCGCACACTCTCTCTGCCCAAAAAAATCTGCGCGCTTTCCTGCTGCAATACATGGAGCGAAAACCACAAGGTCAGCGCCGGAATGACAAAAAGCGCCAGAAGCACAAGCACGCCGTTTTTCAGGAAAATCCCGCGCAGGGCAGGGGGAACGGAAGCATCGGCGGTCATGATGTTGTGCCTCTGGCGAGCGCTTATTTGAGTGTCCAGCCAGAAATGCCAAGCGCCTTTTTCTGGTAGTACCAGATATTGGTCATTCTGGCGACCAAGCCGGCAAGAACAAGGCTGAAAAATACACTCAAAATATCGGGCAGCACGAGCGAGACAACATTCAAAATCACGACAATCCCGAAGACCAGAATGGCTTTCTGCCACAAGCCCAATATGCCAAGGTAAATAAAGCCGAAGAAAAAAGCCCAGATATTTGTGTTGATTTTCAGCTTTTCCCCAAACGGCAATTGTTTCATCACTGCCCATGCCGGATGTTTCGCGTTGAACACATCCAGCCCGTCGCGTACGCCGTGCTGGTCAAAAAAATTAAACCGGAATTTCCATTTATCATTCAGGTTCGGGTC
>JAITSU010000037.1 GCA_031287525.1 Zoogloeaceae bacterium
TTGCCGCGAATACCCCTGCCACCGATTGCCATGAGCGACCGCCCCCTGTAGTAAACCGTGCGACCTGTCTTTGAGAAGTTTACCCAGCCAATTCTCGCTTGAGCGCCGTCAAGCATCCCGTCCTTGTTCTCAAGGTACATGACGCGGCGGTCTTGACCTTTGGTGAGTTGGTTAACTTTCATAAGTTAAAAAAGGGGCATTTTTTAACATGCGCGGGAAAAAATGCCCGCCATCTGTTCGGTAGACAGCGCCGAACTCTTTGCCAGATAACCCGCGCAAAATGCCGCGCCGTCATCGGCGGTCAGCCAGTCGCGGTCGCTTGCGGCGCGGAGCAGGTGTTGGAAATTGCGCCGTCGCAGACGGGCGGCGAGGGGAGGGCGGCGAAAGCGCAGGTCGGCGATGTCAATCAGCCCCAATTCGCCTTCCGGCGTCAGCACCACATTGCCGAGGTGCAGGGAGCGAAAATAGACGCCCGCTTCGTGCAGACGGGCGACGAATTGTCCCAGTTTTTGCGCCAGTTCAGCATGGATGTAAGGTTGCCCCGCGATAATCCGGCGCAGGGTTTCGCCTGCCAGCGGGTGATAATGCACAACATCGCGGGCGATGGCGTGAATGCGATAGGCGTTGATGACCTCCGGGCACAGGATGCCGCGCGCTTTCAGCCCCTTGATGTTATCGACGAAGCGGCGCGCATAGGGATAGATGAGCGCGGAAGACAACAGACGCTTGCGGCGAAACAGCTTCACCATCGTGCCATCGGCAAGGCGCAGCACCTTGTCGCCGAAACTGTCGGCTTCCAACACCGTCGCTCCGACGGTGAAGCTCTGGTAACGGTCGACATCAAGCGTCTGTAAGCGGGAATGGAACATGGGGAAATGGATTAATCGGAGAAGGACGGACTATAACAGGGGATGTGTAGGGGCGACTAGCAGTCGCCCGTATTGCCTGAGCCACATAACGGGCGACTGCTAGTCGCCCCTACGAAAGCACCGGATGAAACTGCGGGTTTTGATTCCTGCCCCCTGACTTCTGTTCGCCCAGGGTTGAGCGAAACGGGTATGATTCACCGGAATCCATCGACCCCCCAACCTTGCCTGACGGCAGAAAGGATACACGCCAAAATGGGATACGACGCTTCTGGAATCAAACTCAGCAATATCGAATACTTCCCCGGCTACGCCATTACGCAGCATTTGGGGCTGGTGCAGGGGAGTACGGTACGCGCCAAGCATGTGGGGCGCGACTTCATGGCAAGTCTGAAAAATATCGTCGGCGGCGAACTCAAAGGGTATACCGAGTTGCTGGACGAATCCCGTCAGGAGGCGGTTGACCGCATGGTTGCCCAGGCGCGGGCAGTGGGGGCAAACGCGGTCATCAATGTGCGGTTCAGCACCGCGAATATCGCGGCGGGCGCGGCGGAGCTTCTGGCTTACGGCACGGCGGTGGTGCTGGAAAAGCGGGGGTAAACATGGGGGAGATTATTGCGCTCGGCATTGCCGTTATCCTGCTGATTGTGGGCTTTGTGTTTGGCTCGATTGGTCAAAGCCAGCATTATCGTTCCATCAAAATCCGCGAATTCCGCCTGCGCCGCATTCTCCTGTTCAACGAAAAAATGCCGCCCGCGCAGTACGCGGGGCAGGAGTTTACGCTGGTGTGCGGTTCGGTCATCATGGGCTGCGACTATTTCCGGCAGATGATTGCCGGTTTGAAGGGGCTTTTCGGCGGTCGCCTCGGTAGCTTTGAAGCCATGCTGGACAGAGGCCGCCGCGAAGCCATTTTGCGAATGAAAGAAGACGCGGAACGCATGGGCGCGAATGCCATTTTTAATGTGCGACTGGAAACCAGCACCCTGTCTTTTTCGCAGCAGGGCAACCGGAAAGGCGACAAGGGGCTGGCGTGCGCGGAATTGATGGCTTACGGCACGGCGTGGCGCGCGCCTGCCGATGCTGACGCCAACCATCCGCAAGGCAGATGAGCCGCTATTCCAATCCGCCAGTGCCGCATGAGGTGAATGTCAGCGAAAAAACGCCGCTGCGCGATTTTTTGCGGCTGGCTCTGGGTACATGTCTGCTGACCGTCGCGGTGGTGATGGTGGTTTTTTTTGCGACAAGGCTGTTCGCGCCGAAAATTCCTTTCCGCTACGAAGCGGCGTTAAACGAGGCGGTCGCGCGACAATTCACCCACAACAATGCCGCGTCTGCCTGTCAAAAGGCGAGCGAAGCGGCGTTGCAAACGCTGGCGGATGAACTGGCGCGGACGATGGCGCTGCCGCCGGAGATGCGCGTTCATGTGCATTTGCGTCAGGATGCCGAACCCAATGCCTTTGCGACTTTGGGCGGCAATGTCATGCTCAATCGCGGGCTGCTGACGCATATCCAGTCGGAAAACGCGCTGGCGATGGTACTGGCGCATGAAATCGCCCACATCCAACACCGCGACCCGATCGTTTCCATTGGTGGCGGCGTTGCCGTCGCCGTGCTGTTCAGCGCCTTGATGGGCAATTCCGACGGCGGCGCGCTGGTTGGCTGGGCGATCGGATTGACGCAAATGTCCTTTTCGCGGGAACAGGAAAGCGCCGCCGACGAAGCCGCGCTCGCCGCCTTGCAAAAACGCTATGGCTACACCAACGGCGCGGACGAATTTTTCACCTACATCACGCAAAAACACCCGGAAATCTCCAGAATCCCCGCTTTTTTGAGCACTCATCCGACGCCGCCGGAACGGGTTAAACGGATTCAATCCGGCTTCGCGCCCGCGTTGCCAGACTTGACGCCGTTGCCAGCGGCGTTCACCTGCCTGTCATGACCACCACTGACCTCTGGCAAAACGGCTGGCTCGCCACCGCAAGGCGGGTGGATAGCCCCAATTTTGGCGCGCGTCCGGCGGGGGCTGAGGTTTCGCTGGTGGTGCTGCACAATATCAGCTTGCCGCCGGAGGAATTCGGCGGGGCGTATGTGGAACAGTTTTTCACCAACCGTCTGAATCCCGCGACGCATCCCTATTTTGCCGGGATTGCCGACGTGAAAGTTTCGGCGCATTTTTTCCTGCGCCGCGATGGTGAACTCGCGCAATTCGTCAGCGCCGACGCCCGCGCCTGGCACGCCGGAACTTCGTCATGGCAGGGGCGGGACAATTGCAATGATTATTCCATCGGCGTTGAGTTGGAAGGCAGCGATAGTCAGCCTTTTACGTCCGCCCAATACGCCGCGCTATGGTCGTTGCTGGACGCGATTCGCGCCGCCTATCCGGTGGTCGCCGTCGCCGGTCACGAACATGTCGCGCCGGGACGCAAGAGCGACCCTGGGGCATGTTTTGACTGGTCGGCGTTGGCGGAGCGGTTTCCGCAATTTATAGTGGGGGGAGCTTCCAGCTCCCCACAGGCTGCTGACAAAGTTGCACAGAGCGTTTTTTTTGAGTGAAGGTTTTCCTGGGAACGCCAGCGTTCACGCTGGCAGCGGTGTTTGTGCGGCAATCTGCGCTCAAAGTCGGCGTACCGCCGACATGCCTTTGTTGCCGTCGGCGTTCCCAGAAAGCTACTTCGGAGGTTTGTCAACAGTCTGGGGGGAGCTTCCAGCTCCCCGTGCGTGTAAAGGGAGCAGGATGCTCCCTCCGCCTATCTGAAATAACCCTCCATCCGTCGCACGGCTTCTTTCAGCCTGTCCAATTCCGTGCTGTAGGCGAAACGCACATGCCGTTCGGGTTGGTGTTTGCCGAAATCCAGTCCCGGCGTGATGGCGACGCCGATGTCTTCCAGCAGTTGCGTGGCGAATTTGAAGCTGTCGTCGGTCAGCGCGCCGCAATCGCACCAGAGGTAGAACGCGCCTTGTGGTTTTGCCGCCAGTTTGAAGCCCAGTTTTTCCAATGCGGGCGCGAGGTAGTCGCGGCGTTCGCGCAGGATGGCGCGGCGGGTTTCGAGGATGGCGATGGTTTCCGGCCAAAAGGCGGCGAGCGCGGCGTGTTGCGCGGGCGTGGAGGCGGCGATGAACAGGTTTTGCGCGAGTTTTTCCACGGCGCGTAGATAGGGTTCGGGTACGACCAGCCAGCCCAACCGCCAGCCGGTCATCTGAAAATACTTGGAAAAACTGTTGACCACCCAGATGTCGTCGCCCGCCGCCAATGCCGTCGGGCAGTCGGTTTCGTAGGATAGCCCGTGGTAAATCTCGTCGACCAGAAAATGTCCGTTTCTGGTACGCACGGCGTCCGCCAAAGCCGCGATGTCCGCCGCCGGGAGCAACGCGCCAGTGGGATTGGCGGGGCTGGCGGTGATGAGTCCATAAGTGCGCTCGTCCCAGTATCGGGCGACATGCGCCGGAGTGATTTGAAAATTGTTTTCCGCGCCAACGGGAATCCCGACGGCTTCGCCCTCGAAGGCGCGTACAAAATGGCGGTTGCAGGGATAGCCGGGGTCGGCGAGCAGCCAGCGACTTTGCGGCTCGGCGAGGCAGGCGAGGGCGAGGGTGAGCGCGCCGGACGCGCCCGCCGTGACCACGATGCGCGTTGCGGGAACCGCCACGCCGTAGCGCGCGCGGTAAAAATCCGCGATGGCTTGCCGCAATTCCGGCAGCCCCAGCGACGGCGTGTAAAAAGTCTTGCCCGCCGCCAGCGCCGCCTGTCCTGCCCGAATAATGGGTTCGGGCGTGGGAAAATCGGGTTCGCCCACTTCCATATGCACGATGTCGCGTCCCGCCGCCTCCAGCGCCTGCGCGCGGGCGAGCAGTTCCATGACATGAAAGGGAGCGATGTCGTGAGTACGCGAGGCCGCCAAACCTGCGGCGAGACGGGGCGCGTGATATTTTTCAAGCATATTCAATGAGTTGCGGCAAAACCAGAGGAGGGGATTTTACGCCTGTTGGCAGAGACAGGCGGTTTATTGCCGCGCGACGCGGCGCAAACGCGGCAAAAGCGTGTCCCTGATTTCCGGTCACTGGTGTAGGATTCCGCCTGCGCGCGTTGCGCGTATTTCATTGATTGAGCGAAACAAGATGTCAAATTACGTTGTAGTCACCGGCGCTGCCGGATTCATTGGTTCCAATCTGGTCAGGGCGTTAAACGCGCGGGGCGAGAAGCGGATTATCGCGGTGGATAACCTGACCAAAGCCGACAAGTTCAAAAATCTGGTGGATTGCGAAATCGCCGATTATCTGGACAAGGAAGATTTCATCAACCGCATCCAGCATGGTCATTTTGACGGCGAGATTGCCTCCATCCTGCACGAAGGCGCGTGTTCCGACACCATGGAAACCGACGGGCGCTACATGATGGAAAACAATTTCCGTTATTCCACCATCTTGCTCGACTGGTGTCTGGAACAGGAGGTACAGTTTCTCTACGCTTCCAGCGCCGCGACTTATGGCGGCGGCAGCGTGTTCCGCGAAGAACGCCCGTTTGAAGCGCCGCTGAATGTCTATGGCTATTCCAAATTCCTGTTCGATCAGGTGGTACGCAGGCGTCTGCCGGACGCGGGGTCGCAGGTGGCGGGCTTTCGCTATTTCAACGTCTATGGCCCGCGTGAAAACCACAAGGGACGCATGGCGTCGGTGGCGTTTCACCATTTTCAGCAGTTTCGGGAAGCGGGGCGCGTCAAGCTGTTTGAGGGTTCGCACGGCTACGCGGACGGCGGGCAGTTGCGCGATTTCGTGTTTGTGGAGGATGTGGCGAAGGTCAATCTGTTCTTTCTCGACAATCCCGACAAATCCGGCATTTTCAACCTGGGTACGGGACGGGCGCAAAGTTTCAACGATGTCGCCGTCGCCACCGTCAATGCTTGCCGCTCGCAAAAAGGCGAGGCGGCGCTCACGCTTTCGGAAATCATCGGGCGCAACCTGCTCGAATACGTCGCTTTTCCCGAAGCCTTGAAGGGCAAATATCAAGCCTTCACCCAGGCGGACATCAGCCGCTTGCGCGCCGCCGGTTACGAAGCCTCCTTCGCCCCGGTAGAAGAAGGAGTCGCCCGCTATGTAGAATGGCTGGCTCAAAAATAATGCACACGGATAACAACAAGATGTCCCAACGCCCCGTTTTCAAAACGCTGGAAGATTTTGTCGGCAACACGCCGCTGGTCGAATTGCGCCGCCTGTCGGGTGAAGGCAACCGCCGCCGCAACAACGCCATTCTGGTCAAGCTGGAAGGCAACAATCCGGCGGGTTCGGTCAAAGACCGTCCGGCGCTCTCCATGATTGCCCACGCCGAAACGCGCGGCGTCATCAAACCCGGCGACACGCTGATTGAGGCGACTTCCGGCAATACCGGCATCGCGCTGGCGATGGCAGCCGCCCTGCGCGGCTACCGGATGATTCTGGTGATGCCGGAAAACCAAAGTCTGGAACGGCGGCAAACCATGCGCGCTTACGGCGCGGAACTGGTGCTCACGCCGAAGTCGGGCGGCATGGAACTGGCGCGTGACATGGCGACAAAAATGCGCGACGAAGGCGAGGGCATCATCCTCGACCAGTTCGCCAATCCCGATAATCCGCAAGCGCACTTCGAGAGCACCGGCCCCGAAATCTGGCGCGACACGGCGGGCAGCGTCACGCATTTCGTCTCGTCGATGGGCACGACCGGGACGGTAGTCGGCGCGGCGCGTTACCTGAAAGCGCAAAATCCGGCGATTCAGATTATCGGCTGCCAGCCCGACGGCGACAGCCAGATTCCCGGCATCCGCAAATGGGCGGACGCCTATCTGCCCAAAATTTACGACAAAAGCTGCATCGACCAACTGAAATACGTGTCCCAGGCAGAAGCCGAAGAAATCACCCGAAAACTGGCGCGGGAAGAGGGTGTCTTCGCCGGTATTTCCTCCGGCGGCGCGCTCGCCGTGGCGCTGCGCCTTGCCGAACAGATTGAAAACGCCGTCATCGTCAGCATCGTCTGCGACCGTGGCGACCGTTATTTGTCGACAGGCGTTTTTCCGGCGTGATGCTAAACGGCTTGTCACTCATTTGCACGATATGTTTGCCATAACGCGCTTACTTACCCTCTCCCCTCGTGGGAGAGGGTGTCCCGCGAATTTACGTAAAAAGCGCGGGAGAGGGGGTTGGTTCAGTATGTGGAAGCGTCGTTTCGTGTTGAACCGCCCCCTCTCCCCAGCCCTCTCCCACAAGGGGAGAGGGCGTGAAAACCACGCGGGGAAAGGGAGTGAACAGAGGGGCTGGCGTAAAAAATTTCTCCTGCTGTTCCCGCTCGCGCTGTGCCTCTGCTCCTCCGCATACGCCTTACCCTGGGATGGCGTGGCGTTGCGTTTCTCGGTGGGTCGCGTCGAACATCCCCTGTTCAGCGTGCGCGACATCAAGCTGGATACCGATGGCAAGGGCGGCAGTCTGGCGTTGGAAAAGCTTGAGGTCATGGGGCAGGCGTGGGCAAAAATCCATATTTCCTGCGGCGAACTGCGCCCGGACGCGGGGCGTTTCGCTTGCCTACAGGGTCGCCTCAATCTCGACAAACAGCCGCCCATTCCCTTGCGACTTGAACAGGAAGGCGACAACTGGCGTTTGCGCCTGCAACCTGCGGGTGAGCGTTGGGATTTGCTGTACGAAAAAAATGGTCGCGTCAGCCTGAACATCAAGGAGGGCAAGCCGGATTTGCTGCTACGCCTCGTCCCCGCGCTGGCGTCCTTTCAAAGCTGGAAACCGGCTGGCAAGCTGAACGGCAATCTGCGCTACGACGCCAAAGGCGCTTTTTCCGGCGAGCTCGTCGTTTCCCAAGGTTTGTACAACTCGCCGGATGGCTTGCGGGCGGCAGAAAACCTTGGGGTGGCGCTGAAGGTCAGCGGGCGCAAGACCGCCGGTGAAAATTGGCATCTGGAAGGCACGCTCGAATGGCAAAAAGGCGCAATCTACAGCGACCCCGTACTGCTCAATGCCAGCGCGCAACGTCTGGAATTCGCGGGCGAATTGGGGACGCAGGGCTGGAAGGCGGAGCGGGCGAGTTTCAGCATTCCCCGCGCGGGCAGCCTGATTTTTCAGGGCGATGGTGACTGGAAAGGCATCAAAAATGGCACACTCTCGACCGCCAGTCTGGATTTGAAATCTCTGGGCGAAGACCTGATTACGCCGTTGCTGGCGGGACGCGCGTTGCCGAAAATCGACCTCAAGGGTCGCGTCGGCGCTACCGTAAATTGGCAAGCGGGCGAACTCGCTCGCGTGGACATCAATCCCGAACAAGCCGGACTGACATTAGACGATGGTCGCGTGGCGCTGGAAGGCGTCGACGGACATCTGGGCTGGCAGCAGCGGCAGGGTAGGGCGCAGGATGAGCAGACGGGGCAAACGGGAGCATTGCGGGTCGAGCGGCTGGCGCTGGGGCGGCTGGAGACTGGCGCTTTCAAAGTGCCGGTAACGGTTTGGTCGCAAAGTTTCGTCCTCACCGAACCGATTGTGATTCCCGTGCTGGATGGCGAACTGAATGTCAATTACCTCACCGCCGGATTCGACCAGACGAGCAAAGAATGGGAAGGCGCGTTGGGTTTCTCGCTCACGCCCATCTCGCTGGATCAATTGACCCGCGCGCTCGACCTGCCGGAAATGAAGGGGAGTCTCTCCGCCGACCTGCCGCTCATCCGCTACGAGCGCAGGGTCGCCACGCTGGACGGCGGCGCGTTGGTGATCCAGGTCTTCGACGGCTATTTAAGCTGCACTGACTTCCGTTTCATCGACCCGCTGGGGATGCGCCCGCGTGTCAAAGCCGATGTTAACGCCCGCCACATCGACCTGGAACAAATGACGCAAACCTTCTCCTTCGGTCAGATGACCGGCTTCATAGACGCCGACCTGCAAGGGCTGGAACTCGGCGCGGGCTGGCGTCCGCAAGCTTTTCAGGCGCGCATCGCCAGCAGCCCCGGCAGCTACCGCCGCCGTATCAGCCAGAAAGCCGTCGACAACATCACCTCATTAGGCGGCGGCGGGGCGATCGCCGCCATCCAGAAAAGCGCGCTCCGTTTCTTTCAGGATTTCGGCTACCGCAACATCGGTGTCTCCTGCAAACTCGAAAACGGCGCCTGCAACATGGCGGGCATCGCCGGACAAGACAAAGGCGAGCAATACACCATCATCGAAGGCGGCGGCATACCGGCGCTCACCGTCATGGGCTACAACCGGCGAGTGAATTGGGAAGAACTGGTAGCGCGCGTCAAAGCGGCAACAGAAGCTTCCGCGCCGGTGATTCAGTAATCAGGGGGCAGGTGACGGGTGTCAGTAATTTGGGGCGACCGCCTCTCTCCAACGCGCCCCCGGAGGGGGAGAAGGTTGCCGCCGAAAATACGCCTTTTGGATTTCCGCCTGCGCGGGAAGGGTAGGGCGGGAGCATCCTGCTCCCGTTCGTGACCTTACCAGCGAGAGCAAGATGCTCCCGCCACTCTATTTTCAGACGGCAAGGGTCGCCCCCTGAATCAGGTAACAGGTCACGGCAGGGCGATTACGCCAGATGTAGGGGCGGTTCGCGAACCGCCCCTACAACCGCAAAACGCCCGCAGAAAATTGCCCGCAGAAGGCGCGTTCTTCGATTCCGCCCTACCTGACCCGCTGTCCGGGATATTTTCTACATATGATGTCATTCCCGCGCGGGCGGGAATCTGGGTTGTTTTTTTCAGACGGGATGTTCAATTTGATGACTTGCGCGGCAATGATTATGCGTTTACGATGCGTCAACGACATTGTACTATGGCGGGTGGTAAT
>JAITSU010000038.1 GCA_031287525.1 Zoogloeaceae bacterium
ATTACCACCCGCCATAGTACAATGTCGTTGACGCATCGTAAACGCATAATCATTGCCGCGCAAGTCATCAAATTGAACATCCCGTCTGAAAAAAACAACCCAGATTCCCGCCCGCGCGGAAATGACATCATATGTAAAAAATATCCCGGACAGGTTAGGTAGGGCGCGTTCTCCGAACGCGCCGTTTGTTGATTGCGGCGGTTTCGGAGAAACCGCCCTACCACATTCCCGCGCAGGCGGGAATCCAAAAGGCGGGAATGACATCATATGTAGAAAATATCCCGGACAGCGGGTCAGGTAGGGCGCGTTCTCCGAACGCGCCGCAGGCTGCTGACAAAGTTGCACCGAGCGTTTTTTGAGTGAAGGTTTTCCCGGGAACGCCAGCGTCCACGCTGGCAGCGGTGTTTGTGCGGCAACCTGCGCTCAAAGTCGGCGTACCGCCGACGTGCCTTTGTTGCCGTCGGCGTTCCCGGAAAGCTAATTCGGCGGTTTGTCAGTACCCTGCGGCGGTTTCTTCGATTCCGCCCTACCAAACGGGAATGACGAACGTATGCGAAAAATATCCCGGACAGCGGAATCAGGTAGGGCGCGTTCTCCGAACGCGCCGCAAGCTGCTGACAAAGTTGCACCGAGCGTTTTTTGAGTGAAGGTTTTCCCGGGAACGCCAGCGTCCACGCTGGCAGCGGTGTTTGCGCGGCAACCTGCGCTCAAAGTCGGCGTACCGCCGACGTGCCTTTGTTGCCGTCGGCGTTCCCGGAAAGCTAATTCGGCGGTTTGTCAGTACCCTGCGGCGGTTTCGGAGAAACCGCCCTACCAAACGGGAATGACGAGCGTATGCGAAAAATATCCCGAATAGCGGGTCAGCTTGCTTGCCTGCCTGCTTGCTTGCTTGCTTGCTTGCTTGCTTGCTTGCTTGCAAAAATTGTTGCGCCGGTTTTTGAAATGTCAAGGGAATTCAATTGCAGGGGCAGGGATTCGCGCGCGCATTGCGTAAACCTCCGCTTTCCAGTACCTTCACAGGCTTCGTTAGGGGTGCGGCGGATTTTTCGGCGCTGAGAGATGACCCTTTGAACCTGTACGGGTCATGCCGACGTAGGGAAACGCGGACAATATCCATCAAACTTCCGGCGCGTTTTCCTGGCGATGATTCATCCCCCCGCTTTACGCAAGGAAAATTATGTCCGCTGTATCTTCCAACTCCGCTGCTAACGCCGCCCCCGATACCCCGTTCTCCGCCGTTGCCGCAGAGGTCGATCGCGCCGCCGTCGCGCCCTTGCCCAACTCGCGCAAAATTTACGCGCAAGGTTCGCGCCCCGATATTCGCGTGCCGATGCGGGAAGTTTCCCAGGCCGATACCCCCCTCAGCGCGTCCGCCCAGGTCGAGAAAAATCCGCCCGTCTTTATCTACGACTGTTCCGGCGCTTACACCGACCCTGCCGCCCGCATCGACATCCGTTCTGGCTTGCCTGCCCTGCGCGAACCGTGGATTGCCGAACGCGGCGATACCGAAACCCTCTCCGGTTTGACTTCCGCCTATGGGCGCGAACGGGCGAGTCGGGCGGCGAGCGACCCGGAACTTTCCGGGCAGCGTTTTCCCGGACTGGTCAGACAACCGCGCCGCGCCAAGGCGGGGCGGAATGTTTCGCAGATGCACTACGCCCGTCAGGGCATCATCACGCCGGAAATGGAATTTGTGGCGATTCGGGAAAATCTGAATCGCCACGCCTATCTGGAAAGCTTGCGCCAGACAGGAACGAATGGCGAAAAAATGGCGAAGCTGCTCACCCGCCAGCATCCCGGCAACAGTTTCGGCGCGGCGATTCCTGACGAAATCACGCCGGAATTCGTGCGCGCCGAAGTTGCCAGAGGGCGCGCCATCATTCCCTGCAACATCAATCACCCGGAAACCGAGCCGATGATTATCGGGCGCAATTTTCTCACCAAAATCAACGCCAACATCGGCAACTCCGCGCTCGGCTCGTCAATTGCCGAAGAGGTCGACAAGATGACCTGGGCGATTCGCTGGGGCGGCGACACGGTGATGGATTTGTCCACGGGCAAAAACATCCACGAAACCCGCGAATGGATTATCCGCAACAGCCCCGTGCCCATCGGCACTGTGCCCATTTATCAGGCATTGGAAAAAGTCGACGGCAAGGCGGAAGACCTGACCTGGGAAATTTTCCGCGATACCCTGATTGAGCAGGCCGAGCAGGGCGTCGATTATTTCACCATCCATGCGGGCGCGCGGCTCTCCTACATCCCGCTTACCGCCTCGCGCATGACCGGCATCGTCAGCAGGGGCGGCTCCATCATGGCGAAATGGTGCCTCGCGCATCATCAGGAAAATTTCCTCTACACGCGCTTTGAAGACATCTGCGCCATCATGAACGCCTACGATGTCGCCTTTTCGCTGGGCGACGGCTTGCGCCCCGGCTCGATTTACGACGCCAACGACGAAGCCCAACTCTCTGAACTCAAAACTCTGGGCGAACTCACCGAAATCGCCTGGAAACACGACGTACAAACTATCATCGAAGGTCCCGGTCACGTCCCCATGCACCTCATCAAAGAGAACATGGATTTGCAACTGGACTGCTGCAAGGAAGCGCCTTTTTACACGCTAGGCCCTTTGACCACCGACATCGCCCCCGGCTACGACCACATCACCAGTGGCATCGGCGCGGCGATGATCGGCTGGTACGGCACCGCCATGCTCTGTTATGTGACACCCAAAGAGCATTTGGGGCTGCCCGATAAAAATGATGTCAAGGAAGGCATCATCACCTACAAACTCGCCGCCCACGCCGCCGACCTCGCCAAAGGACACCCCGGCGCGCAAATCCGCGACAACGCCCTCTCCAAAGCCCGATACGAATTCCGCTGGCAAGACCAGTTCAATCTCGGACTAGACCCGGATAAAGCCCGCGAATTCCACGACGAAACCCTGCCGCGTGACGCCGCCAAAGTCGCCCACTTCTGCTCCATGTGCGGCCCGCACTTCTGCGCCATGAAAATCACGCAGGAAGTCCGCGACCTTGCGACAGCCCAAGGCATCCCGGAAAACGAGGCGCGGCAGAAGGGGATGGAAACGAAGGCGGTGGAGTTTGCGCGGGGCGGCGGGGAGATTTATCGGAGGGTGTAAGAAGGGAGGGAGACTGGGCGGACAAAATCTGTAAACTCGCATATAACCGCTTTATTCAGCGTCCCCGCAAAAACAGCCTGTCGAGTTCCGGTAGCGAAAGCGCCGTCCAGGTGGGGCGACCGTGGTTGCATTGTCCGCTGCGTTCGGTGGCTTCCATTTGGCGGAGCAGGGCGTTCATTTCGGGCAGGGTGAGTTGTCGCCGGGCGCGGACTGCGCCGTGACAGGCCATGGTTGCCAGCAGCTCATTGCGGCGGGTGGTGATGAGTTGTGACTGACCGTGTTCTTCCAGTTCGACGAGCAGGGCGCGCGCGAGTTTGATTGGGTCGCCGCCTTGCAGCAGGCGGGGGACGGCGCGCAGGGCGAGTTCGTCGGGGCCTGCCTGGGTGAGTTCAAAACCCAGTTCGGTGAGCGCCGCCGCATGGGTTTCCACGGCGGCGATTTCCAGTGTTGAGGCGGAAAATACGGCGGGGATGAGCAGTTTTTGCGCGCTCATGGCGCGTTCGTCGAGCGCGGTTTTCAGCTTTTCGTACAGGATGCGCTCGTGCGCGGCGTGCATGTCGACCAGAATCAAGCCGTCGGCATTTTGCGCCAGAATGTAGATGCCGTGCAGTTGCGCCAGCGCGTAGCCCAGCGGGGGCGGGGCGTCTGTTGCGGGGTCGTCCGGGAATTCTGACGACCATCCAGATGACAGGCGCAAGGTACTGGCGGCGTTATTTTGCGCGGCTTGTCCGGTCGCGGACTGGGTGAAGCGCAGGTAGGTGCCCACGGCGGATTCCCGTATGCCCAATCCCGGTTGTCGCTCTGGCATGGCGGCGGGGCGCGGGTAGGTGTTGTCGGAGTGTTGTTCCTCTGCCCACGCGGATGCGGCTTCCGGCGTTTCGCGCAGCGGTTGCGCCAGGGCGCGTTGCAGGGCGTGGAAAATGAATTGGTGCACGGCGCGGGAATCGCGGAAGCGGACTTCGGTTTTTGCCGGATGCACATTCACATCGACGGCGGTCGGGTCGATGGTGAGGAACAGGCATAGCGAGGGCTGGCGGCTGCCATGCAGAACATCGCGGTAAGCTTCCCGGATGGCGTGCATGAGCACCTTGTCGCGCACGAAGCGTCCGTTGACAAAGGCATATTGATGTTCCTTGCCCTGCCCGGCGAAGGTGGGGTCGACGATCAAGCCTTCGAGCGCGAGGTTGCCCGCCGCGACCTGTACCGGGCGCGCCTGCGCCACGAAATCTTCGCCCAGAATGGCGCGGATGCGTTCCGGCAGGCTGCTTTTGGCGAGATGCAGCGCGGCGCGACCATTGTGGGTGAGGGTGAAGGCGACTTGCGGATGCGCGAGGGCGACGCGTTTCAGGTATTCGGCGCAATGACCGTATTCCGTACTTTCCGATTTCAGGAATTTGCGCCGCGCCGGAGTGTTGTAATACAGCTCGCGCATTTCCACGACCGTCCCCGCCATCAACGCCGCCGGTTCCGGGCTGGCATCGGATTCCGCTTTCAGCTTCCAGGCGTGGGATGCGCCTCTGGCGCGGCTGATGAGGGTGAGGCGGGCGACGGAAGCGACCGACGCCAGGGCTTCGCCGCGAAAGCCCATGCTGGCGACGCCTTCCAGATCGGCGAGGGAGCGAATCTTGGAGGTGGCGTGGCGGGTGAACGCCAGCGCGAGTTCGTCTTTGGCGATGCCGCAACCGTCATCGCTGACGCGCATGAGTTTGACGCCGCCTTCTTCCAGTTGCACGGTGATGGTCGCGCTACCCGCGTCGAGGCTGTTTTCCAGCAGTTCTTTCAATACCGAGGCGGGGCGCTCGACCACTTCGCCCGCCGCAATCTGGCTGATGAGCAGGTCGGGCAGAGGGGCGATGCGGGGGAAATCGGGCGTGGCGGGAGCATTGCGGAATTCGGGAGCGGAATTCGGGGAGGACAGGGCAGTTTCGGGAGGCATGGGCAGATTATAATATGCGCCTCTCTTTTTTCTCGCCCACGACCGCATGGAATTCCTTGGCACGCTGTTTGATATTCTTCTGCATCTGGATGTGCATTTGCAGCTTCTGGTCGCGGATTATGGCGTATGGATTTACGCCATCCTGTTTTTCATCATTTTCGCGGAGACGGGTTTTGTCGTGACGCCTTTCCTGCCGGGCGATTCCCTGCTTTTCGTGGCGGGCGCGTTAGCCGCGTTGGGCGACATGTCGATTGGCGCGTTATTGGGCTTGCTTTCGCTGGCCGCAGTGTTGGGCAACATGACGAATTATCAGATCGGGCATTATCTGGGGCCGAAAGTTTTTCAGTGGGAAAATTCGCGTCTGCTGAATCGCGCGGCGCTCCTGAAAACGCAAGCGTTTTATGAACGGCACGGCGGCAAGACCCTGTTTCTTTCCCGCTTTATGCCGCTGCTGCGTACCTTCGCCCCGTTTGTCGCGGGCGTGGGCGCGATGGATTACGGACGTTTTTTCCTGTTCAATATCAGCGGCGCGGTGGTCTGGGTGTTTTCGCTTTGCCTCGCCGGGTACTGGTTCGGGAACATTGCCTGGGTGCGACAGCATCTTTCCCTGCTGATTGTCGGTATTATCGTTGTGTCTTTGTTGCCCGCGTTGATTGTCTGGGCGCTGGAACGGAGACGCGCGCGCAAGGTGGCGCGATGACGCGAACCTTGCTGACGCTGCCAATGCGCCGCCGCCGTCTGATGGGCGTGGTTCTGGCGGCGGTCGTGCTTCTGCCCGCCGCCTGCGCTACCCGACGCGGCGCGGACGGGCGTGAGGAAACGCGCTTCGATCCGAAATATCTGGTCAAGTCGGACATTGACCGAGTGATTGACGTGAGCCGCGAACTTGTCGTGGCGGGCTTGACGCGAATTGCCGATAAACTCTACCGCCGCAATCCGCGCGAATGGAGAAAGGCGAATCTCCAGAGCCGCGACGCCGCGCTTGCCCGTCTTGCCCGTTATCGCGGCGAAGCGCCCGCCGACCTTGCCGGTCGTCAGGAAGGCGCGGCGGCGTTGCAAGCCTTCAATCCCGACTACGCGCATGACCGCGTGGCGGCGCTGATGTACGGGCTCTTGACCATGATTGACGCGGCTTACGAGCACAGGGACGAATTCTTTCTGCTCGATTCGCTGGACGCGCAAAAGTTTTACAACTGCGCCCGCAACATGGAAATCGCCGTCTGGAAACTTGCGGCGGCGCGGGACGCGACGGGCGAGCCGTTGCTGTATTCCAACGAAATGGGCGACGACAATCGCAATCTTTCCTTTGAACGGGAATTCGGCGGCGTCATCGCTCATCTTGATTTTGTTTCCAGAATACTGGCGGACAGAAACGGGCGCGCCGTGACACGGGTCACGCATTCGCTGGCGACCGCGCTCTTTTTGCCCGTGGGAATGTTGAAATGAAACGTATCGTCATCCTGATTTCCGGGCGCGGCAGCAATATGGAAAGCCTGATTCGCGCCCAGCGCGCGGGCGAACTGGGTGAGGCTCGCATCGTCGCCGTGCTCTCCAACCGCCCCGACGCCAGGGGTTTGCTCACTGCCGCCGCCGCCGGTATTCACGCCGAGGCGCTCGACCACAAACAGTACCCCGACCGCGAAAGTTTCGATGCCGCCCTGATGTCCGCCATCGACGCCCATCAGCCCGATCTGGTCGTGCTCGCCGGGTTCCTGCGTATTCTTTCCGAGGGTTTTGTGCGGCATTACAGCGGGCGCTTGCTTAACATCCATCCTTCCCTGTTGCCCGCTTTTCCCGGACTGCACACCCACCAGCGCGCGCTGGAAGCGGGTGTGCGCCTGCACGGATGCAGCGTGCATTTCGTCACGCCCACCCTCGACCACGGCCCCATCGTCCTGCAAGCCGCCGTGCCGGTGCTGGATGACGACGACAAAGAGCGTCTTGCCGCGCGCGTACTGGCAGAGGAACACCTCATCTACCCCCGCGCCGTGCGCTGGTTCGTGGAAGGTCGCCTTGCCATCGAAGGTTTATGTGTGCGGGTACAGGGCGAGCAGCGTGAAAATGCCCTGCGCGCGCCAGACCTGGCGCGGTGAACCCATCAATATCATGCGCCTGTCTGCGGCTCGTCTTCGCGTCTCGTTTCTGACGCGAACCGGAATGACGCCTCGTCTGCGAACCGGCTTTCTGCCCCGGTATCGGTTTGGGATCGCTCTGGCGATTTCGCTCTGCGCGCATCTGATTTTTCTGTTTCCGCCGTACTGGATCGGGTGGCATCATCCGCGCCCGCTACCGGAAATATCACGCCTGAATGTCACGCTAAAACCACAACCGCCCGCGCAACCGCTTTATCCGCCTGCGCCTGCCGCCGTATTGCCCGTGCCGCCGCAAACTTCCCTCCCTGCGTCCACGCCCTCCCGCGCCGCGCCCGTGGACGCGCCGCCCCCCGCGCCGCCCGTCGAAGCGCCGCCCGAACCGGAAGCGACGCCAGAACCGGAAGCGACAGATGCGCCGGCATTGGCAGAAGAGGATGACATTGCGCCGCCGGAAGAAATCGTGGCCTTTTCTCCCGGCGGAACGATGCGCTACATCGTGTATCGCGGAGATCAGGGCTTTGAAGTGGGACGCGCGGAATTGCAATGGCAAATCGACGATGGCAGCTATCGTCTGAATCTGCACACGGAAACCAGCGGTGTGGCGGCGTTGCTGTATCCCGTCGCGGCAGACGCGGAAAGCTGGGGGCATTTCAACGCCGAGGGGCTGCGCCCTGATCGTTATACGCTTACGCCAAACGACAAGGATTCAGAGGTCGTGTCTTTCAACTGGGAGATGCAGCAGATTACGATCGGAGCGCGCAACCCGCGCTCGCAACCCATACATACCGGCAGTCAGGATCTTCTGAGCCTGCAATTCCAGTTTGCCTATCATCTGATTTCTCCGCTGGATGCGGCCACCGCGCAGCGTGACCCTCTGGAATTCTGGATTGCGACCGACAAGCGTTATGAGTTGTTCCGGTTCGTCATTCTGGGCGAGGAAATTCAGGAACTTCCAGCGGGAAGTTTTCGTACCCTGCACTTGCAATCCGTGGGCAGTAACAAAACGATTGATTTCTGGCTGGCGGAAGACTACCAGATGTTGCCGGTCAAAACCCGTTTTACGGACAAGCGCGGCGACATCTACGAACAGGCCGTCAGCGAGATTGCCATCGAAAATGACGTGTCGGCGCCGTCAGTCTCCGAAGTTGATCCAGAAGCGCCGTTAACCGATATTCCAGAATAAGACCCTCCCGATGCCACAAGCGCCCAAAGACCCTCAAACCGCCGCCCGCCCCGACAACAGAATGCGTCCCGCCCTGTTCGCCCACTGTGAAAACGCGCTGGCGCAACTTTTGACGTTCAACTCCCCGGCTGACAAAACCCTGTCGCATTACTTTCGCGCCAATCCCAAACTGGGACATGCCGATCGCGGGCGGATTGCCGAAAGCTGTTTCGCCGCGCTGCGCCATCAGCGCAGCCTGAGCGCGCGTTGCGAACCGGACATTACGCCCCGTCGCCTGCTGCTGACCGCGCTTCTCGTCCTGCAAGGGCGCAACCTGCGCGAACTGGAACATTTGCTGAAACGCGGCGAAGCGGAGTGGTTGGGCAGCGTCAAGGCATTCGACACGGAAACTCTGACCCCCGCCCAACGAGCCGACTTGCCCGACTGGTTGTACGAAACGCTCGTGGAACAGTGGGGCACGGCGGAAACAGAAGCATTGGCGCGCGCCCTGAAGCAAGCCGCGCCGCTCGATCTGCGCGTAAACACCCTGAAAGGCGAGCGGGAAGCTGTCCTCGCCCGACTTGCGGAAGACGGCATTGCGGCAAAGGCGCTCGCTTACTCGCCCTGTGCCATTCGTCTGGCGGAAAAGCCCGCGCTCGCCCGCCATCCCCTGTTTACCGAAGGCGTCATCGAAGTGCAGGACGAAGGCAGTCAATTATTGGGGCTGCTGCTCGCGCCCAAACGCGGCGAAACCGTTGCCGACTTCTGCGCGGGCGCGGGCGGCAAGACCCTGCTGCTGGGCGCGTTGATGCGAAACACCGGCAGGTTGTACGCCTTCGATGTTTCCGAAAAACGCCTCGCCAAACTGAAACCGCGTCTTGCGCGTTCCGGTCTTGCCAATGTCCATCCCATCCGCATCGAATCCGAACACGACGCCCGCCTGAAACGTCTGGCGGGCAAGATGGACAAGGTACTGGTCGACGCCCCCTGTTCCGGTCTCGGCACCCTGCGCCGCAATCCCGATTTGAAATGGCGGCAGACACCGGAAAGTGTCGCCGAACTCACGCAAAAACAAGCCGCCATCCTCAATGCCGCTGCCCGCCTGACGCGCCCCGGCGGTCGCCTGCTGTACGCCACATGCAGCCTGCTGGCAGCGGAAAACGACCACATCGTCGACGCCTTTTTGAGCGCCCATCCAGAATTCTCACTCGTTCCCGCGCGCACGGAACTCGCCCGTCTGAATAACGCGGATTTCAAGGACGCCGAACGTCTGCAACTCCTGCCCCACCGCCACGACACCGATGCTTTTTACGCGGCGTTGATGGCGCGTTCAGGGGGCAGGTGAGGTTCAGGGGGCAGAAACTCAATTTTCCCGTTTCCTGTCCCCTGCTACCTGACATCTGTCCCCCGAAATGTTACATTCCGGCGATGTCTTTTCCGCTTGTCACCTTCGATTACAAAGCCTTTTTGCCCACATTGCCGGAGTTGCCGGGGGTGTACCGGATGCTGGCGGAAGAGGGCGCGGCGCTTTATGTGGGCAAGGCGAAGAACCTGAAAAAGCGGGTTTCTTCCTATTTTCAAAAGACCCTTTCCAGCCCGCGCATCGCCATGATGGTGAGCCAGATTGCGCATATCGAAACCACCGTCACCCGTTCCGAAGCCGAGGCGTTGTTGCTGGAAAACAACCTCATCAAGCGTCTCTCGCCGCGCTACAACATCCTGTTTCGGGATGACAAGTCCTATCCCTACATCGTGATGAGCAAGGACGAGTTTCCCCGTCTGGGTTTTTTTCGCGGCAATCCCGACCGCAAGGCGGATTACTTTGGTCCCTATCCTTCCTCGTCCGCCGTGCGCGAAAGTCTGTATCTGTTGCAAAAAATGTTTCGTCTGCGGACTTGCGAGGATTCCGTTTTCGCCAACCGTTCCCGCCCCTGCCTGCTGCACCAGATTCGGCGGTGTAGCGCGCCCTGCGTGGCGGGGCTGGTCAGCCGCGAGGATTACGCGCTGGATGTCAGACACGCGGCGTGGTTTTTATCTGGTCGGCATAGCGAAATCAGCGAACAGTTGCAAGAGGCGATGGAAGCGGCGGCGGCGCGGCTGGAATTTGAATGGGCGGCGCTCTACCGTGACCAGTTGCAATCCCTGCGGCAGGTGCAGGAACGCCAGTTCATCGAAAGTCATCGCGGCGAAGATGTCGATGTAATCGTGGCGACACGCGCGGCGGGGCAGTTGTGCGTCAATCTGGCGATGGTGCGCGGCGGGCGGCATCTGGGCGACCGCCCGCTGTTTCCCACGCGCGGCGGCGATTTTTCACCGGCGGAGGCGTTGGCGGCGTTCATCGCCCAACATTACAGCCAGCATCCCGCGCCCGCCCGTTTGCTGGTTTCTCCCCTGCCGGATGAGCCGGAAGAAACCGCCGCCGTGCTGGAAACCGCGGCGGGGCGCGTTGTGCCGATGAACGAGGCGCACACGCGGATGCACAAGGCATGGGTGGACATGGCATTGCAAAACGCGGCGCTGGCGATTGCCGCGCGAAATCAGGGCAAGGCGCAGCAGGTCGAACGGCTGGAAGCCCTGCAACAGGCGTTGGGGCTTGCCGAGCCGCCCGCGCGTATCGAATGCTTCGACATCAGCCACACGCAGGGCGAATTGCCGGTGGCGTCCTGCGTGGTCTATCAGGATGACGGCATGAAAAAATCCGACTACCGGCGGTTCAACATCCGCGACATTGAACCCGGCGACGATTACGCCGCCATTCGTCAGGCAGTCAGCCGCCGCTACGCGAAACTTGCGGAGAGCGAAGGCAAAATGCCCGACCTGCTGCTCATCGACGGCGGCAAGGGACAGGTGGCGATGGCGGTTGCCGCGCTGGAAGAACTGGGACTTTCGCGTCTGCCCGTGGTTGGCGTTTCCAAAGGCGAAGGGCGCAAGGTTGGGCTGGAATCTCTGGTATTCGCGGACGGACGGGAAGTATTACAATTAGGTACTGTCGAAACGCCCCTGCCGCCCGCCTTGCGGCTGGTGGTGGAAATTCGCGACGAAGCGCATCGGTTCGCCATCACCGGGCATCGGGCGCGACGCGGCAGAGCGCGCAACAGTTCGCGGCTGGACGACATTCCCGGCGTTGGCGCGGCGCGGCGCAAGGCGCTGCTGGCGCGTTTCGGCGGGCTGCCGGGCGTGGCGACGGCAAGCGAAGAACAACTCGCGCAAACGCCGGGCGTCAGCCCCGCGCTTGCGGAAACCATTTACAGAGCATTGCACTGAGATTCATATGCCATTCAATCTGCCCATGTTCCTCACCTGGCTGCGTATCGTCGCCATTCCTTTGCTGGTCGTGCTCTATTACCTGCCGACCGGCTGGTTGAGTCCGACGGAACGCGACCTGTTCGCCGCCCTGCTGTTCATCGCCGCCAGCGTCACCGACTGGGCGGACGGCTATCTGGCGCGCAAGCTCAATCAGACTTCCGCCTTCGGCGCGTTCCTCGACCCGGTGGCGGACAAACTCATCGTCGCCGCCGCGCTGATTATTCTGGTGCAACTCGACCGCGCCGATGCCATCGCGGCGACCATCATCATCGGGCGGGAAATCACCATCTCCGCCCTGCGCGAATGGATGGCAAAAATCGGCGCGGCGAAAAACGTCGCTGTTTCCATGTTGGGAAAAATCAAGACCACGGCGCAAATGCTGGCGTTGATCCTGCTGCTCTACCACGCCCCGCTGCCCGTTCTCGGCTGGAATACCGCCCTGATTGGCAGCGTACTCATCTGGATTGCGGCGCTGCTCACGCTCTGGTCAATGGGCTATTATCTCTATAAAGCCTGGCCGGAAATCGCCCGCCGAAGTTCCTGAAACGGTAGAGATTCAGGTAGGGCGGTTTCTCCGAAACCGCCGCGAAACCGCCGAATGTAACGTCCGGCGCGTTCGGAGAACGTGCCCTACCCGAACCCAATGATTTATCCGCAGGTGTTGCCGTTCAGCAAAAAATCGCCCCTGTATTTTTGTAAATGTAAGCAAGTGCAAAAACGGGCTTGCCCGAAAACAGGGAGTGGCGCAGAATCTTCCATGTTGTATGAATAGAGCGACAGGAAGCGGAAAATCATGAAAACCCTAGGTGGACAACAGAACGCGTTTTTACCCTTTACTCGCGCCGACGGCGCGCGTTGCCGGGTGCTGTTCGTTTGCATGGGCAACATCTGCCGTTCCCCCACGGCGGCGGGCGTATTCCAGAAATTGTTGAAAAAGCGCAAGCTCTCCGACCGCTTTGAAGTGGATTCGGCAGGCACACACGGCTACCACCTGGGCGAAGCCCCCGATTCCCGCACCCAGCGCGCGGCGGCGGCGCGCGGTTACGACCTCTCCGACATGCGCGCCCGCAAGGTGACAGAAGAAGACGTGCGACGCGCCGATCTCGTGCTGGCGATGGACAAGGTGAATCTCGACAACCTGCGCGACATGACCGAGCCGGAACAACACCAGAAAATCCGCCTGTTCATGCCCTTCGCCAGAAACTTCGACGACGATGAAGTCCCTGACCCCTACTACGGCTTGGGCTACGGTTTCGATGTGGTCATCGACATGGTGGAAGACGCCGCCGAAGGACTGCTGGAAACCCTGCTCGCGCCGCAGAAATTGCGGTTGTGAGGGACAGGGAAGCAAAAAATGGTTGGATATTTCTTGTTTTCTGCATGGTCATTATTGCCATTTCTGGCGCGTTTGCCATGTTGAAATGAACTAAAATAAATTGCTTTCAACGCTGGAGTTAAGCGGCGGCGAAGCCGTCCGCCTTGAACGAAATGTTAGGCGCCTTACAGCACCATTTGGAAGAAGCCAGTTACTGCTGCACCAGCGCAGAGAATTAAGAGCGATGCGAGTAGAGCGTGAGCTTGCGTGCTGGTACGGGCAAACAATTTGTTGCTAACGACGATGGAGAGAGCGGCGAACAAGATACCCAGAACAACTGCCGGAGCGAAAACGTGCAAGCGCTCATGGTAGCCGAAATAAGCAGCCAAAAAAACGCCAAGCGTAAAGCCGAGAACAGCTCCCAAGATTGCCGCAGAAATGGAGGTCAATCGTTTCATGCCTAACATCATTGTTTTACACCGCGTCTGTCTGTTTCATCAGGTTTGTTCACATGCAAAAAAGAAAAATAATAACATTTAGCATCTTTCTTGTTTGCTCATCTTTTTCTCCTCTACTGGTGATTATTCCACCTATCGAGGTGTCCGGGGAAATTAGACCACTACATTGAACCACTACAACCTGACATAACCCTGCCACCTGCTACCTGCCCCTGTCACCTGAACCACTTCCCATTCTTCCATCTGTTCCGGCAATACCCCGTAAATCAGTACATGTCGTTCCGAAATCGTGTCGAAGGCGGCGGGGACGATGGCGAGGGGCGGAGGGGGCGTTGTGTTTTGCGCGCGCAGCCAATCCAGCGCCGCCTGTCGCGCTGCGGCGAAGCTCTCGTGCAGCGCGCGCAAGGCGGGGTGGCGGATGGGCAGAAAAATGGCTTGTTGCTTGTCCAGCAGTTGGTCACGCCCCAGATATTGCACCGCGTAGCCGTCCGCCGGACGGGGCAGAGGGAGTGCTTCCAGTTGGAAAGTGTCGCCGAGAAAGGGCGTTTCTTTCGCGTTGTTCATGCGGTTCATGCCAAATCATCGGGCGTCAGCAGGGCTTCGAGCCGCCAGATGTGGTCGCGTATTTGCAGTTTGCGTTTTTTCAGGCGCGGGATGAGCAACTGGTCGGCGGGCGGCGAATTGCGGGTAAGCTGCGTGACCTGCTTGTCGAGGGCTTCGTGTTCGGCAAGCAAATCCCGCAGACGCTTTCTGATGGCGGCATGTTCTTCGGGTGACAGGGGGAGTTTGGGGGGCGTCATGGCGGCGTTCATGGGTTGTCCGTATTTGTCCATTTTATTCAGTTCCAGACGATTTACGCGAAACATCCTAAAATCCGCTCTCAACATATTCAGGATAGACAAGGCATGAACAAGGCTTTTACCCGCGAAACGGACGACGATGATGAGGACGGGGAATTTTCTCTGGCGCTGAAACTGCCGCCGGGCAGCAAGAATTACATCACGCCCGCCGGATATGCCCGTCTGGTGGCGGAGCAGGACGAGCTGATTCGTGAGGAACGCCCGCGCATGGTGGAGGTGGTCGCCTGGGCAGCCAGTAATGGCGACCGTTCGGAGAATGGCGATTATCTCTACGGCAAGAAACGCCTGCGCGAGATTGACCGGCGCATCCGTTTCCTGAACAAACGTCTGGATAACGCGCAGGTGGTCGATCCGACGGCGCAGGGCGATAACGAGCAGATTTTTTTCGGCGCGACCGTCACCTTGAGCTTCGACGGCGAACCGGAACAAACCTTCGCCATCGTCGGCATCGACGAGGCAAACGCGTCAGACGGGCGCATCAGCTGGATTTCTCCTCTGGCGCGCGCGCTGATCAAATCCCGCGCGGGTGACAGCATCCATTTCCAAACGCCCGCCGGTGTGCGGGAAATCGAGATTGTGGAAGTGCGGTATTTGCCGCTGGAATAATGCGTAAGGGGGCCGTGGTTTTCGCCGGAGCGAAGCGAGGGCAAAGCTACCCTGCGCCGCCCCAATAAAAAAGCCAGCGCAAGGGCGCTGGCTTTGTGCGGTGCGATGCTGCTTAAAGATCCAGCAGCGTTTGCGTGTGGTGGGCAATCATCCATTCTTCGTTGGTGGGGATGACCAGCACATCGACGTTGCTGTCCGGCGCGCTGATGCGAATGTCGTGGCGGGCGTTGGCTTCCGGGGCGAGTTTAATGCCCAGCCAGGCGGAGAGGATGGCGACGCGGCGACGGATTTCGGGGGCGTGTTCGCCGATACCGCCGGTGAACACCAGGGCGTCCAGCCCGCCCGATGCGGCTGCCATTGAACCGAGTTCGCGGGCGATGCGGTAGCAGAACAGGTTGACGGCTTGCTGCGCTTCCGGCTTGTCGCTGGCGAGCAGGGTACGCATATCCTGACTGATGCCGGAGACGCCCAGGAGACCGGATTCCTTGTAGAGCAGATTGGTGATTTCCTTGGCGCCCATCCCCTTGTTTTCCATCAGGTAGAGCAGCACGCCGGGGTCAATCGAGCCGACGCGGGTACCCATGACCAGACCATCTACGGGCGTAAAACCCATGGTGGTGGCGACGCCGCGCCGGTCAATCATCGCCGCCATACTGGCGCCGTTACCCAGGTGGGCGATGACGACGCGCCCTCCAGCGCGGGGCGAATGCTCCGGCAGCACACGGGAAATGTATTCATAGGAAAGACCGTGGAAGCCATAACGGAGTACGCCTTCCGCCGTGTAATGGAGGGGCAGACCGAAAATTTGGGCTTCGTCAGGCTGGGTGCGATGGAAGGCGGTATCAAAGCAGCCTACTTGCGGGATGTTGGGCATTAAGGCCTGAATGGCATAAATGCCGGAGAGGTTATGCGGCTGATGCAAGGGGGCGAGGGGGATGAATTCCGCGAGTTTTTCCAGGGTTTCGGTTTCCAGACGCATGGGCTTGGAATAGCTTGGCCCGCCGTGCACAACACGATTGCCGACGGCGACAATTTTCCAGTCGGAGGCCTGGGCGGTAAACCAGGACAGCAGGTGGTCGAACGCCAGTTTGTGATCGGGGTCGTCAATGGGCAGATGTTCATTGGCAATTTTTTCGCCGTCCCTGTTTTTGGCGACCAACAGGGCTTTGGGCGTGCCGATGCCGTCAATCTGACCGGAAATAACGGCGTCGGCAGCCAGTTTGTGATCTTCCAGGGGAAAGAGGGCGAATTTGATGGAAGACGAGCCGGCGTTGATGGTGAGAATGGCGTTACTCATGGCTTATTTCTCCTTTTTGTTGGCGTGCGCGATCAGGGCGGCGATGACGCAGGAAGCGGTGCGCGTTTCGGCGCTGTCGGCGCGCGAGGTGAGAATCACCGGCGCTTTCGCCCCCAGCACAATGCCCGCTGTCAGGGCGTTGGCGAGGTATTCGAGTTGCTTGAACAGCACGTTGCCCACTTCCAGATTGGGCACCAGGAAAATGTCGGCCTGTCCGGCGACCGGCGACTTGATGCCCTTAATCCGCGCGGCTTCGGGCGAAACGGCGTTGTCGAAGGCAAGCGGGCCGTCGAGGATGCCGCCCTTGATTTGACCACGGTCAGCCATCTTGCAGAGGGCGGCGGCTTCCAGCGTGGCGGGCATTTTGGGATTCACCGTTTCCACTGCCGCGAGGATGGCGACCTTGGGTTCGGCAATGCCGAGCGCATGGGCGAGGTCGATGGCGTTCTGCGCGATGTCGACTTTTTCTTCCAGCGTCGGGGCGATATTGACGGCGGCATCGGTAATCAGCATGGGGCGGGGATAGGTCGGCACATCCATGACAAAAACGTGGCTGATGCGGCGTTTGGTGCGGAATTCGTTGGCGCGGGAAACGACCGCGCCCATCAGTTCATCGGTGTGCAGGCTGCCTTTCATCAACGCCACCGCTTCGTTTTCGCGCACCAGTTGCACGGCGCGGTTGGCGGATTCAACGCTGGACGCTACATCGACAATTCGCGCGCCCTGGAGGTTCAGGCTGAATTCTTCGGCGATGGCGCGGATTTTGGCTTCCGGCCCGACCAGAATCGGCTCGATGATACCGGCGGCGGCAGCCATGAGCGGCCCGCGCAGGGATTCTTTGTCACAGGGATAGGCGACGGCAACGGGAATGGGGGGCAGCCCCTTGACGCGGGCAACCAGGCGGTTCAGGCGCTCTTGTTTGTCATTGGCGGCGGTTTCGGATGGGGTGATCGACATAGCAAACTCCATGATAAAAAAACAGACAATGCGAACGGACACGAGTCGTCAATGTTTGCCGGACTGCTCCGCTTGCCGGAACTCCGCCTTGTGCGCGCCGCCCCATGCGTTACGTGGCGGGGCGGTGTACCCCGACCTGAACGGCGGCAGTTTCAGGTCGGGGGGAAGGGCGTTGCTGCGGGGACCGCTTAACCGACGATGTTGTAGCCACCGTCGATGTAGATGGTGCCGCCGGTCAGGGTCTTGGCGACATCGCTGCACAGGAAGGCGGAGAGCGCGCCCACGTCTTCGATGGACACCAGCGTGTGCAGCGGCGATTTTTCGACAGCGCGTTCAACCAGTTCGTCAAATGCCTTGATGCCGGAAGAAGCGCGGGTTTTCAGCGGGCCGGGGGAGATGGCGTGCACGCGGATGCCACGCGGTCCCAGTTCGGCGGCGAGATAACGGGAAACGGATTGCAGGGCGGCTTTCACCGGCCCCATGATGCCGTAGTTGTTGACCACTTCGTCCGCGCCCATGTAGCTCATGGTAAGCATGGTGCCGCCCTGATCCATCAGCGGTTCGGCGTAACGCGCCAGACGCACGAAGGAGTGGCAGGAAATATCCATTGAACGCATGAACCCTTCGCGGCTGGAATCGACGACGCGACCATGCAGGTCTTCCTTGGGGGCGAAGGCGATGGAGTGCACGACGAAATCCAGACGCCCCCATTCTTTCTTGATGCGCTCAAAGAGGGCTTCCATTTGCGCGGGGTCTTCCACATCCAGCGGGGCGAAAATTTTTGCGCCGAGAATGTCTGCCAGCGGCTTCACATGCGGTTCTGCCTTGGCGTTCAGATAGGTGATGGCAAGGTCGGCTCCGCAGAGTCCGAAAGACTTGGCGCAGCCGAAAGCGATACTCTGATTGTTGGCCACACCGATGACCAAGCCTTTTTTGCCGTGTAGATTAAACATTTCCTGACAACTCCTGGGGTTAAAAAACAGCCGACAGTATAGTTTTTTTGTGCTTCTGGCGGGGGATTCTTTACAGTCGCGCCCGCAGAAACGGCGGGGACGTCATGAATGTTGCCACAAATCGGCGCGCTGACAGGAATTAGCGATAGACCAGCACCGGAATTTTGGAGTGAGTCAGCACCTTGTTGGTTTCGCTGCCCAGAAGCAGCCCGCTGATGCCCTTGCGCCCGTGCGACGCCATAAAAATCAGGTCGCAGGCGTTTTCTTCGGCGGCGTGGATGATGGCTTCGTAGGGCACATCGCTGGAAGCGCTGACCGTCTGGCAGGGCACACCCGCTTTTTCACATTCCGAAGTGATGAAAGCAAGCACTTCCGCGGCTTGCTGGTCTGCCATTTCGGAGAATTTTTCCGGCGTCGTGGGGTCGATGAGCGCGCCTTCGCCGAAGTAGGTGACGGGATATTCGGGCTTGGCGAAAAAGGCGGTGATGCGCGCGCCGCTTTCTTTGGCGAAGGAAACGGCGCGAACCGTCGTGTTGCGGGAAAGTTCGGAACCGTCGGTCGGTACCAGAATATGTTTGAACATGTTTGTCTCCAGATCGCTTGTTTTTGTAACGCTTGCAACGGTTGTTGCGGATGCTTGCCCCGAATTTCGACCCTGGCGCAACGCTATGGAATCGTACCGCAGCCATTCTGGAAAGCAAGCCGGTTGTTTCGTGGCGCGTATATGGTATAACAGCAGGATTGCTTTCGGAGACAGTCTTATGAATGCCAAAATCCCTTCTTCCAGCGAACATAAGAGCATTGATTTCAGCGAGGCGACCAACCCGCTGGAAGTCATCGGCGCGAACATCAGCAAACATGTTGACCCCTTCGGCGTGGCGAGCTCCGTCCTCAATGCCCAGGCGTCATGGCTGATGCACCCGCAGGAACTGGGGCGCGTCATGTCGGCGTTGTCGGGCGACATGATCGCTTTGCAGGCGCACGTTATGCGGCGCGCGCTGGGCATTCCGTCCGAAGACGTGGTGGAGCCGCACGCCGACGATACCCGCTTCTCCGACCCGGTCTGGAAAGAATCGGCAACCTGGGACATCATCAAGGAATGGTATCTGGCATTCACTCACCGCTTGCAGGACATGTACTTTGAAACGCCCGGCATGTCCGGCAAGGAGCGCCGCCGCGCGGCGTTCTGGTGGCGCAAGTGGCTGAACGCCATGGCGCCCACCAATTTCTTCTGGACAAACCCGCTGGCCATCCGCAAATTCGTGGAAACACGCGGCGCCAGCCTCGCCAAGGGCTTTCAGAATTTCATGCGCGACGCCAAGGCAAAAAACATCCAGATGGTGGAAGCGGATGCCTTTCAGGTCGGCAAGGATCTGGCGCTCACGCCGGGCAAGGTGATTTTCCGCAATCGCCTGCTGGAAATCATCCACTACACGCCGACCACGAAAAAAGTGCGTTCCGTGCCCCTCCTCATCATCACGCCCTGGATCAACAAGTTTTACATTCTGGATTTGACCCCCAAAAAAAGCCTGGTCAAATATCTGGTCGATCAAGGCTATTCGGTGTTCATCACCAGTTGGAAAAACCCCACGCCGGACATGTCCGGCGTCACCTTCGACGATTACCTGACCGAAGGGGTGAACACGGCGGTGGAAACCGTGCGCGACTTCTGTCAGGTGCCCAAAATTCACCTGACCGGCTATTGCATCGGCGGCACACTGGTGTCGACCTACATGGCATGGGCGAACCGCAAATTCGGCGCGGACAAAGTGCCGGTGGCAGACTGGACGCTGTTTACCACCCTCACCGATTTCAACCATCCCGGCGACATCGAAGTGTTCATTGATGAAAACGGGGTTGAAGCGATGGAAGAAATGATGGCAAAGAAAGGCTATCTGGAAGGCAGTGAAATGGCGTCTTCCTTCCGCCTGTTGCGCTCCAACAGCCTGATCTGGACATACTGGGAACACGGCTACCTGTTTGGCGAACCGCTGAAACCCTTTGACGTGCTGTTCTGGAACTGCGACAGCACCCGTATGCCCTACGCGATGCACAGTTTCTACCTGCGGGAAATGTACCTGAACAACAACCTCATCAAGCGCGACAAACTGAACATCGCCGGCGAACCTATTGACCTGCACCGGATCACCCAGCCGCTTTACGCGGTGACGGCGATTGATGACCACATCGCGCCGTGGACGCAGTGTTACCGGATTCGCAAATACATCAATGTGGATGCCCCCATGCACTTCGTGCTGTCGACATCCGGTCACATTGTCGGCATCGTCAATCCGCCGGTCACGCCGCCCAAACGCGCCTACTGGTCGGGCGATCCGCAGCCCAACGAACGCTACGACGACTGGATGAAACGCACCAAACACCAGCCCGGAACGTGGTGGGGAGAATGGGCAAAATGGCTGGAAGAACGCGGCGGCGAACTCATCGACGCTCCGCCGACCTCGAACCGCAAATATCCGGCGCTCGCGGATGCCCCCGGCGTTTACGTGCTGGAAAAATAATCAGGCTGCGCTTGACTTCCTGACCTCTCCCCTCTGTGGGAGAGGGTGTCCCGCAAGGGGCGAGAGAGGAGGGCGTTCAAATGCGATTGTCTTTTGCGTGATTTAGTTCGGGTGTCCGGGGCGATTTTCTGCTACCCTTGCTCGCCTTTTTGCCGGTTGTAATTTTAATGCCTGACTCGCACGCATCGTCTTCCCAGTCTGTTTCATCGCCTTTACCGCCATTCAAGATTAAGGGGAAAACCCTGTTGCCCATTGTTCAGGGCGGCATGGGGGTTGCCATTTCAGCGCACAAGCTGGCGGGCGCGGTCGCCTCGGAAAACGCCGTGGGCACCATCGCCAGCGTCGATTTGCGCCACCATCATCCCGACTTGCTGGAAAGCACCCGTCGCGTCAAGGACAGGGAAGCCAACAAAACCGCCATCTGGGAAGCCAACCGCGTCGCCCTCGACCGCGAAGTGCGCGGCGCGCTGGCAATCGCCCAGGGGCGCGGCATGGTCGCGGTCAATGTCATGCGCGCCGTATCGCAATATCAGGAATACGTGCGCCAATCCTGCGAATCCGGCGCTCACGCCATCGTCATGGGCGCGGGCTTGCCGCTGGATTTGCCCGATTTGACCCAGGATTTTCCCGACGTTTGCCTGTTTCCCATTCTCTCGGACGTGCGCGGCGTCGTGCTGGTGCTGAAAAAATGGATGCGTAAACACCGTCTACCGGACGCCATTGTGATTGAACATCCCGCCTACGCGGGCGGGCATCTGGGCGCGCAGCAAAAAGAAGACGTGAACGACCCGCGTTTCGATTTTGAAGTCGTCCTGCCCGGCGTGCAGCAAGCCTTCAAGGATTTGGGACTGGAATCGGAACACATCCCCCTGATTCCCGCAGGCGGCATCAACCATCACGAACGCATCCGCGAACTCCTGAACATGGGCGCTTCGGCGGTACAAATGGGCACCGCGTTCGCTGTGACCGAAGAATGTGACGCCGACCCCGAATTCAAAAAAGTGCTGCTGGGCGCGACCAAAGAAACCGTGGTGGAATTCATGAGCTGCGCCGGATTGCCCGCCCGCGCCGTGCTGACGCCCTGGCTGCAAAACTATCTGGGGCGCGAACAAAAACTGATGCGGGCGGCGGCGGGCAAGCAACACAAATGCACGCTGGCATGGGATTGCCTCGTGTCTTGCGGGCTACGCGACGCCAATCCCAAACACGGACAATTCTGCATCGACCATCAACTCGCCGCCGCCGCGCGCGGCGATGTCAAACAAGGCCTGTTCTTCCGGGGCAAAACCAAAGCCCCCTTCCAGGAAATCCGTCCGGTGCGGGAGTTGATTCACTACCTGACCACCGGCGAACGTCCCGCCTGACGCCCAACCCTCTCCCCTTGTGGGGGGTGTAGGGGCGGGTTTCAAACCCGCCCTGTGCTCCGACAATGCAACTGCGGGCAGGTTTGAAACCTGCCCCTACGCAATATCCCCTTACCCACGATGTACCTGGTCTGTACACGCCGCGAGGGGGCGTGAAACCGCCCGCCCCCGATTTACGATTGCACCACAATCGGCGGAAATTTCGCGCTCATGTCCTTGGGTTGCGCGGCGATTTTGCAGGCGAGCTTGCGCGCGATGGCGCGATAGAGCGCGGCGGCGTGCGAAGTCGGCGCGCCTGCCACCGTCGGCTTGCCATCGTCGGTCAGCGCCCGAATCTGGATGTCCAGCGGCAACTCGCCCAAACACTCCACTTGAAACGCCTCGCGCAGCCTTTCTGCGCCGCCGCTCCCGAAAATATGTTCACGATGCCCGCATTGCGGGCAGGTGTGGATGCTCATGTTCTCGACCACGCCGAGAATGGGCACGCCCACTTTCTCAAACATGCGGATGCCGCGTTTGACATCCAGGAGCGCGATGTCCTGCGGCGTGGTCACAATCAGCGCCCCCGTTACCGGCGCTTTCTGGGCGAGAGAAAGCTGCACGTCGCCCGTACCCGGCGGCAAATCCACAATCAGATAATCCAGGTGATCCCAACGGGTTTCGCTCAAAAGCTGGTTCAACGCCTGCACCACCAACGGCCCGCGCCAAATCAGGGCGGCGTCTTCCGGCACGAGAAACCCGATGGACATGACCTGAATTCCGTGCGCGAACAGCGGCGTCATCATCTTCTGCTCGTCCACTTCGGGATGCTGACCGGCAAGCCCCAACATCTGCGGCAGCGACGGCCCATAAATGTCGGCATCCAGCACACCCACCCGCGCCCCGTCTTCCGCCAGCGCCAACGCCAGATTGACCGCCGTCGTGCTCTTGCCCACGCCACCCTTGCCGGACGCCACGACCACGAGGTTTTTCACCCCCGCCAGCCGCTTCACCCCACGCTGCGTAGCGTGCGGCACGATTTTTTCGATGACCTCGATTTGTACTGCGCCCACATCAGGCAACGCTGCCCGCGCCAGTTTTTCCAAATCAGCGCGGTAATTTCTGGCGGGATAACCCACCTCAATGTCCACATGCAGCCCATCCTTTTCGCTGCGGACACTACGGGCGAACAAAGGCTTGTTGGTGTTGGGATCAACGAGGACGCGCAGGGCAGCCTGCGCCGCTTCCAGAGAAATGCTCATGAGGGGATTCCGTGCTGGTTTTACGTGAAGGAGAGCATTTTACGCCATGCCCGATTTTGTCGGGCGGGTAGTAGAATATGCCGTTTCCGGCTTTTCCCCCTGTTCGTTCTACATGCGTCGTTTTTCTGCGTCTTCCTTCCTGTTGTCGCTTCTGGTCGCGCTGTTCCTTTTGGGGCAGACGGCGGCGGCGATCCATGAGTTCAGCCATATGCGGCAGGGTGACGCAGACCATGCGCCGGATGAGGTTTGCGTCTTGTGTCTTGCCGCTGCCGCGTCCAGTTCGGCGGCGCCGTTGCCGGAATTGCCGCCGTTTGTCCTGCCGGTTTTTCGGGCGACGGTGGCGGTCGCTGATGTTCCTGTTTGTTTCTCCTCGCCTTGTCGCGCCTATTGGGGGCGCGCCCCGCCCGCCCTGCCTTGATTCGCGTTTCTGATTTGCATTTTCAGTCAGCCTGAACCGCTGCGTTTGTTCGTGTGCATACATGCGGATAACGACGGTCGGCTGTGTATCTCATGCGTTTACAAGGAGTTTTTTCATGAAATCTTTTATTTTCACGGTCTTGCTGGCGACTTGTTTGACGAGCGCCCCCGTCTGGGGGCAACACGACGCCCATGTGCATGGCGCAGCCCATCTGGATGTGGCAGTGGACGGGGCTGTTTTGTCGCTGCAACTGGAAAGTCCACTTGATAACCTGTTGGGCTTTGAGCATGAGCCAAGAAACAAGGCGGAACGGGACAAGGTAGCGCGTATGGCGGCAAGGCTGCGGGCGGCGGAGAAATTGTTTGTGCCAACGCCTGCCGCCGCTTGCAAGCTTGAACAGAGCCATCTTGCCTCGTCGGTGTTGACGCCGGAATTGTTGGGTGAGCGTCACTCCGAAAAACCTGCCGAACATGGAGACGAAGAAGACGAGGAAAAAGGGCATGCGGATCTGGAGGCGACCTGGGAATTCCGCTGCGCGCATCCCGAATTGCTGCGCGGCGTGGAAGTCCGGCTTTTTCAGGGTTTTTCCGGCTTGCGGGAAATCGCGGCGCAGGTCGCCGCGCCGTCTGGTCAGCGTGGCGCGCATCTGACGCCCGCAAAGCGGATGCTGACGTGGTGAGTATCGCCGCCGCCAACACTGTCGACAACGCCTACCCCGCTGCGCCAGCTTCGCCGCAATTTGCCCTGACGATGCGCGACATGGTGTTTGCCTGGGGGAAGGCATCGCCTTGTCTTGATGTGAGCGCGTTTGAACTGTCGGCGCGAGAACAGTTATTTCTTTGCGGCCCCAGTGGCAGTGGTAAAAGCACCTTTCTGAATCTGGCTGCCGGTGTGCTGGTGCCCGATGCGGGCAGTCTTTGTCTGTTGGGGGAGGAATTGGGCGCGCTTTCCGCTATCCGGCGTGACCGTTTCCGGGTCGATCATGTTGGTTTTGTTTTCCAGAACTTCAACCTGATTCCCTGGATGTCGGTGCTGGAGAACACGCTGTTGCCTTGCCGCTTTTCCAGGCGGCGGCGACAGCGGGCGTCACGGGCGACCTCGCCGGAAGCAGAAGCCGCTCGCCTCCTGCGCGCGCTCGATTTGGACGCGAACCTGTGGAGGCAACAGGCGATGAAGCTCTCCGTCGGACAACAACAACGGGTCGCGGCGGCGCGCGCCTTGTTGGGATGCCCGGAAATCATCATCGCCGACGAGCCAACTTCCAGTCTGGACGCTGACCGGCAGCTTATCTTTCTTGAATTGCTGCAAAACGAATGCGCGTCCAGTGGCGCGGCGCTGCTGTTCGTCAGTCACGACGAACGGCTGGCGGCGCGCTTTCATCACAGCGCGCGTCTGCCAGAACTCAATCGCGTCAAGAGCGGAGGGTCGTCATGAGAACCTTGCTCCGGATCGCCGCCGCCAGCGCCTGGAACCGGCGCGGTACGCTTATCCTCACTGTGCTGTCCATTGCGCTCTCCGTCACTTTGCTGCTGGGAATCGAGCGTCTGCGCGTCGACGCGAAAGAAAGTTTCATGCAATCGGTTTCCGGCGTCGATCTGGTGGTCGGCGCGCGCACGGGTTCTGTGCAACTCATGCTGTACAGCGTGTTTCGCATGGGCGGCGCGACGCACGACATCGGCTGGAAAAGCGCGCAGGCGGTGATGAACGATCCGGCGGTCAAATGGGCGATTCCCTTCGCCTTGGGGGATTCGCTGCAAGGCTTTCCCGTGTTGGGCACGACGCCCGATTATTTTCGTTATTTTCGCTACGGCGAAGACAAGGCGTTGGTCTTGGCATACGGGCGACCTTTCACCGGGGAACTGGAAGGACTCTACGAAGCGGTGTTGGGCGCGGAAGTTGCCGACCGACTGGGGCTGCGCGCGGGGGATGGCATCGTGCTGGCGCATGGCAGCGGCGAAAACGCGCTGTCCGAACACGCCGACAAACCCTTTCGTGTCGTGGGCGTGCTTGCCCCCACTGGCACACCCGTCGACCGCAGCGTGCATGTGAGCCTTGCCGCCATCGAAGCGATACACCTTGATTGGCAGGGTGGCGCGCCGACACCGGGTTTTTCAATCCCCGCCCTGCAAGCGCGCAAATTCGACCTCACGCCCAAGACCGTGACCGCCATTCTGGTGGGGCTGAAAAGCCGCGCCGCCGTTTTTCAGGCGCAGCGGCGGATTAACAGCTATCGGGATGAGGCGCTCATGGCGGTTCTGCCCGGCGTTGCCCTGGATGAATTATGGGAAATCGTGGGACTGGCGGCGCGGGCGCTGCTTGCGGTTTCCATCCTTGCCGCCGCCGTGGGGCTGGCGGGATTGATGGCCGTCGTGCTCGCCAGCCTGAACGAGCGGCGGCGGGAACTCGCCATTCTGCGTTCGGTCGGCGCCAGCCCGCGCGACATTTTCATCCTGCTGGTCGCCGAGGGCGCGCTGTTGACCACCTTGGGCATTCTCTCCGGTCTTGGTTTGCTTGCGCTGGCGGGCGTCGCCGCAGCCCCCTGGCTCGAACACTACTACGGCATTCTCATCAAGCTCTGGGCGCTTGATGAAAATGCCATAAAGCTGTTGCTGTCCGTCTGGGCAAGCGGGCTTGCCGCCAGCCTTCTCCCCGGCTGGCGCGCCTGCCGTATGTCCCTGTCTGATGGGCTGCAACCACGTCTATAAAGGAATCCCCTTCATGCAAACCCTGTTCAACCATTTGAAACTTCTTTTTGCGCTGCTCGTCGTCGCGTGCAGCGAACCGGTAACATCGGAGAGCGCCGACTACCGGATTGGCGAGCGTTTGCCTGCCGTTACCCTCGCCGCTGCCGCCAGCAAAGCGCCTGTCAGTCCCGCGCAATACCGCGAAATCGACTGGTACGAACTCATTCCGCCGGGCTGGGACCCTGCCAAAGTGTTTGAAAAACTCAATCTGGACAATTTGCAGGACGCTGATCCCCGCGCCGAAGAAGCCCTGACACAAATGCGGAAAGCCTGGGACGATGCCCCCGTCAACGCCAGTTTGAACGGTCAGGCGGTACGTATTCCCGGCTTCGTCGTCCCACTGGACGCAGGCAGCGCCAAACTGCGCGAATTTCTCCTCGTGCCCTATTTCGGCGGCTGCATTCACGTTCCGCCGCCGCCCGCCAACCAGATTATCCATGTCCGCGCAACTGTTCCGCTGGACAACATCAAAGCGATGGACGCCGTATGGGTAAACGGCATCCTCACCGCCACCCGCAGCAACAGCCAGATGGGTCACGCCGGTTATAAAATGGAAGCGTGGAAAGTGGAAAATTATCAGTGGGGAAAGTAAACGGCAGCTTTTTCGGCACACGGGCGATGCGCCATCAGCCCTGCTTTTTCTGCCCCCGTCCTCTTTCACCTGTGATATACATAACAGCTTTCCATCTTCCTTTCGGGAACACAACATGAACACGCAAAACGCCGACGAACAGGAAATGACTTACGGGACAGAAGAAATCCTGCTTGGTCTTTGTGATTCGGTCAGCAAGGTACTGGCAACGGCGACACAGAGCCAGATTCGTTATTCCGGCATGGTGCAACGCATTTACAAGACCTGTTTGAAGCCGGACATCGGCTGTTTCGTGCTGTTCGACGGCGGTTTTTCCGGTCTGGTGGTGATCAATTTTTCCGCGCTGGCGGCGATGGAACTTTATGAACATTACATGCTCAACATGGGCATGTCCAAGTCCGGTCTTGCCACCAGCCATACCTCGGACGAGGTGAGCAATGTCATGGGCGAACTGATGAACCAGATTGTCGGCGATTTCACCAGCAAGGTGGCGCGCGACTTTCAGACGCACATCACCCAGAATCAGCCGAAAATGCTGGCGCTGAACAAGCAGGTGATGCTGAGCGTGGATACCAATCTGGATCAGCCGGAAGCCCGTCGGGTGACGTTTTTCACCGGACAGGGCAACATTTTTTATCTCGAATTGGCGGTCGACCGGACGGAATTTATCCGCCTGCGCGACACGCCGTTGCCGGAAGCCGAAGTCAGCCCCGACGATGTATTCGAGCAGGCGGGGCAGGCCTCCGCAAATGCCGCGCAGAATCCCGGTAGCGGCGGTGGCGGCGACAGCGAACAGGAAGATTTGCTCAAATCGCTTGGCATGTAACAACGTATGGAACGGGACTATTTTTCAAAGGAGAACGTAATGATGAAAGCATGTCGACGCGCCATATTGTTTTTGGGTTTTTTTGCCGTGAGTTGCGGCGCGCAGGGGGATGAATTTTTACCCCGTCTGAATCTGGATTTGAGCGCCACCACCGTGTCGGGCATTTCTTCCGGCGCGTTCATGGCGGTGCAGATGGGCGTTGCCCATTCCGCCGACATCAAGGGCGTGGCGGCAACGGCGGGCGGCCCCTATTTCTGCGCGGGCGAAGCCTCGTGGAGCGGCGCGGCGGTGACGCAGGCGATGGCGCGCTGTATGCAGGGCGACCCGTTCATCCCCGTCGCTCCGATTACCGCTGCCGACCAGAATGTGATGCAGGGCGCGACCGACAGTTGGGCGGCGCAAGGGCTGATCGACACGACAGATAATCTGGCAAGGCAGAAATTGTGGATTTTCCACGGCTACAACGATGGCATCGTGAAAACGCCGGTCAGCGACGCCTTGCGGGACTATTACCGCGCCTTCACGCCCGCGCACCAGATTTTTTACAAACACGAATTACCGGCGGCGCACGCTCAGATTTCCGCCAGTTGCAAAAACGGCGACAAGGGCGCTAATTCATGCAATCCCTGCGCCACGACCGGCGGCAATTTCATCAATACCTGCGGGGTCGGTAAAACCGCTTACGACGCCGCCGGTTCTGCCCTGCAATTTTTCTATGGCGCGCTGACCCGCACTGCCAGCAACGCCTTGAAGGGCGAAATTCTCGAATTCGACCAGTCCTGGTTTACCCTGCGCGATGGCGAAGAAATCGCCCCGAACTTCATTTCACTGGCAGAAACCGGCTATCTCTACGTCCCCCAAAGCTGCAAACAGGGCGAAGTTTGCCGCTTGCATATTGCCTTCCACGGCTGCCAACAATATGCCGATAAAATCGGTCTGGATTTCGTCAAGGGCGCGGGTTACAACGAATGGGCGGAAAAAAGCCACATCGTCGTGCTTTACCCGCAGGCGACCAACACCTTCGCCGTTCCCGTCACGCCCTTGAATCCAGGCGGCTGTTGGGATTGGTGGGGCTACAACGACAGTAGCGAGCGAATGACCGGCAACTACGCGACCCAACAAGGCTTGCAAATCGCCGCCGTCTGGCGCATGGCGCAATTCATGGCGCTGAAAATCGAGGATGAGGAAGAAGGCGACGAGGTTGTCGCGGTATCGGCAGAGGTCGCCGACGCGGAAGCCGTCGCGGAAGTGGAAACGCCGCCCGCCGAATTGCCCAGGCTGAAAGCCGCGCCCATCGTCAAGCTGCTCGATGTCAGTTCCGACCAGATTATGCTGATTTGGCAACCGCTGGCGAATGCCGTTGCCTATCGCGTTTATCGTCTGGGCAACACGCCGGAAGAAGACACGCTCTTGAGCCCGGAAGATTTCGCGGACACCGCCTTCGTGGATAACGGACTCGAAGCGCAAAGCAGCTACCGTTACAAGGTCGTTGCGGTCAGCATCGCGGGCGATGAACGCGTCGCCAAACCCTTGACAGCGAAAACCGCCAAACAGGAACCCGCCTGCGACCCGTATTACTCCATGCTGAAAGAAACGCCAGTCGATAAGGATGGCGTGATGACAAGCGAGGTTTGTAAATAGGGGAATGGTCTTGCAACCTTCTCCCGCCCTGCCCACCCCCGTGAGGGGATGAAAGTGGCGGGAGCATCCTGCTCCCGCTCAGGCTGCTGACAAAGTTGCACAGAGCGTTTTTTTGAGTGAAGGTTTTCCTGGGAACGCCAGCGTCCACGCTGGCAGCGGTGTTTGTGCGG
>JAITSU010000036.1 GCA_031287525.1 Zoogloeaceae bacterium
GGCAAAATCAGGAAGTCCGGCAGCAACAGGTCGACGCGGTCGCCGCGTCGATGAAGTCCGAGGCGGACAAAATGCGCGACATGGCAGCCACCCAGTTGGCGCTGGGCATTGCCAGCGGCGTGATCACCATCGCCGGCGGCGCGGTGCAGGCGGGGATGGCGGGCAATGCGCTCACGAAGGGTCTCGGTTCGGGGGATGCGATGTTGGCGAATACGCAAGCCACGGGCGTGGGGCAGGCGATTGGCGGCGGGTCCGGCATTTTGAACGCCATCAGTCAGTTCGTCGGCACTCAGGCTCAGGCGGAGTTCAAGGAAATGGAAGCGGATCAGGAAAAAATGCGCGCTTACGGCGAATCGGTAAAAAGTCTGGACGATGGCCTGAAAGAACTGATCCAGAAGGCGCTCGAGGCGCAGAACGCCATCCAGCAGACGCAGAATCAGGCGCGGTCAAGGATTCTGGGATAAGGATATGAGCCGATTCGACGCCGCGCTGACCGCGCTGGAAGCGGAAACCGGATGGAAGTCCGTGGCGGAGGGCGAGGGCGCTTCCGCCACGCGGCGCTTTCAGCTCGCCGATATGGAGTTTTCCATGTCGGCCCCGGACGACCGCCACCTTTATTTCACTTACTGCCTGGCGACGCTCGCGCCCGACGAAGACGCGGATGCCAGAGCGCGAGCCTATGCGCGCATGGCGGCGGCGGCGTTCAAAACCCGGCACGCGACGCTCTCGTTTCATGAGCGCCGCTTTTATTTGAGCCAGGAAGTCGATTTGACGACGGTTGATGTGGAACAGACGCCGCTTTTCTGTCAGAATTTTCTGAACGATTGCGATTGGTGGCGAGGGAATCCCCCACCTGTTTCGTAAATCGCCGTCCATGATCAAGGAGAGGGAAAACAGGATGACAGGCAGCGGACTCCGGGTCAGATGGGCGGCGCGAATTTGTTTGGTCACGCTGCTGCTGATATTGCCTGCGCCCGCGCTACAGGCGGCGCCCGCTATTTTTGTAAAACCCTATACCCATTACGCCCATCAGGAACCCCTGCACACGGCGCTGGCGGATTTTGCCCACGCGCAAGGCTATCGCGCCGAAGTCTCAAGCGTCGTGACGGGTACCTTGAGCGGACGCTTCGATCGGGTGCCGCCGGAACAATTTCTGGAGAGTATGGAACGCGCTTTCGGCGTACATTGGTATCTTGCCAACAGGACGCTGCATTTTTATCACCGCAGCGAATTTCGCCGGGCGTTCATTCAAGCGCCTTCTCTGGGCGTAGACGAGCTTTATCAACAGTTGCTGGAAAGCGGGCTGATTTCGGCGCAATTGCCGCTGGAGCATTCAGGCGGCGGGCGAAGGGTACTGGCGGTCGGCGGACCGGAATCTTATGTGAAGCCGATTGAAACAATGGCGGAGATGCTTGATCGCACTGCCATGCGTACCACCATGCGGGTGTTCAAACTGAAATACGCTTCTGCCGACGATCTGACCGTGGAAACCATGGGGCGCAGCGTGACCGTACCCGGCGTCGCCTCGCTGCTGCGCGCCATGGTGACGGGGCAGAGCGGGCAAGGCAGTACCGGTGGCATCGTGCTCACCGGCAAGGCGACGGTCGAAAAACTGAAAGGTTCGGGGCTGGCGGCGCGTGGCGCGGAAGGCGGAGAGGGCGCGCCCGCGCCCTCTGAGCGGATTACCGTCGATAGCGCCGGAGCGATCAGCATCGTTGCCGACCCCAGAGTGAACGCCGTGGTGGTGCAGGATGTATCGACGCGAATGTCGTATTACGAGCAGGTCATCCGCGATCTGGATAAAGAAACCCAACTGGTTGAAATTCACGTGGCGATCGTGGATATCGACAGCGATTACACCCGCGAACTGGGGCTTTCCTGGGGCGGTCGTCACGTGAATGGAAATTCTACGACGAGCGGGGAAGTCTCTACGCCGAACAGCAACCCCGCTCAACCGATCCCCTTGCCGGACGGCAATTTCGCCCGAAGCGGCGGCGTTTTGTCGACGATTTATACCCACGGCAATAATTTTTTCGTCGCCCGCATTCAGGCGATGGAACAGAACGGCAATGCGCGGATGTTAGGCAGACCTTCGGTGTTGACCATCGACAATCTCGAAGCCACGCTGGAAAACATCACGACCTATTACGTTTCGGTCAAAGGTCAGGAAGAAGTCGATCTGTTCAAGGTCGAGGCGGGCACCGTGCTGCGGGTGACGCCGCACATCATCGAAAATTCGGCGCGCGCGCAGTCGATCAAACTGGCCGTGACGGTACAGGACGATCAGGAAAACAGCAGCGCGAGCATAAGCGGCGACATGGCGATTCCGCCGATCAAGCAAACCAAGATCAACACCCAGGCGATCATTGATGCCGGACAGAGCCTGTTGATCGGGGGCTATTATTACGAAGAAAAACGCAGTTCCGAAGAGGGCGTGCCGGTGTTGATGCATCTGCCGCTGCTGGGGAATCTGTTCAAGAGCACGACGAATAACACGCGACAGATGGAGCGTCTGGTGCTCATTACGCCGCGCATCGTGCGCCTGGGTGAAGTGAGTGATATGCCCGCGCAGGTTTCCGACAGCGATTTTCTGCGCGATCCCACGCAGGATCACTATGCGCCGCGTTCGGAGCAGAATCAGGACATTGCCCCATGACGCCGCTTGTGGAACTGCGCGTCGTGAGCGGCCCGGCGCTGGGGGCGGTCGTTGAATTGCGCGCCGGGCGCTATACCGTGGGCGCGGACGATGCGTGCGACATCGTGCTGGCGGCAGATAGCACGGTGGCAGGACGGCATCTGGCGCTGGAAATACGCCAGAGCGCGGCGGGGGTCGAAGTGGCGGCGTCGCCGCTTGACGGCGGGCGGGTGGTGTTGAACGGAAAAGAACTCCCCGAAGCGGGCGCGGCAGTCCCGCCGGGTGAAGCGCTGGCTCTGGGCTTTAGCGCGCTGGCATGGCATCCGTGTGGCGAAACCTGGACGCCGATTACGCTGGTGACGCTGGAATTTGCCCAGTCACTCATCCAGGCGAAACCCCAGCCCCCCCTGCCGGTCACGGAGGAGGCGGCAGAACCCGCCGAAGATACCGCCGCCGCAACCCCATCCGCCCGCGAAGACGCCACGCTTTGGGCGGGCATGAGTACGCGCTGGGCAAGTCTGGGCACGCGCAGATCGGGGATTTTGATACTGTCGTTGCTTGCCGCGCTACTGCTGGCGCTTTCGCTGCTGGTCTATACCCGAACAGAGGCTTCCAGAGCGACGCAGGTCAAGGCGCTGGCGGACGAAATCGAGCGCGCCGGCATCAAAACCGTGGAAGTGCTCGCCGCCGAAGACAGGAATGCCTTGCTGCTGCGCGGTGTGGTGACGGACGACCGCTCATTGGCGACGCTGACGCGACTTGCCAGCGCCCAGCCCTTGCGTACCTATCTCAATGTGCGGGTAGAGGACGATGCGCTGCGCGCGGTTCGGGAGACGTTAAACGCGCATGATTTTTACCCTGAAGTCAGTTATGAGTCGAGCGGTCGCCTGCGCCTCGCGCTCTATCTGAAAGACCGGCTGACCGAATCAAGCCTGCTGGAATTAGGGCAGGACACACCAAAGATTCTCAAGGCTTCGCGCAAGGTGGCTTATGCAGAGGATGTCGCGCCGCTTCTGAATCATGAATTGCGCGCGCTGGGGCTGGATGCTGAGGGCGTGAGCTACCTGCCGGGGAAAGTGCTGCTCCCGTACCGGCTGCCGCCGGATACCTTGCGGCAGTTGGCGGAGGCATTGGCACGAGTGCGGCAGCGTTTGGGCGTGCCGGTCGTTTTTCAGATGAATGCCGGCAAGCTTGAGCACGAGGTCGCAGCCGCGAATCATCAGGGCAGTAACGAGATGCCTGACTTCACGTTGTCTACGACGGCGGAAGGAAAAAACGCGGCGCTTGGGGGGCTTACGGTAATGAGCGTAACATCGGGGGCGATTCCCTTTGTGACGATGAGCGACCGGCAAACGTTTTTCCCCGGCGCTGTCTTGCCGAACGGGGTCAGTCTGGTCGGCATTTATGCCGATCATCTGGTGCTGCAAAAAGATCAGGAAATCTTTACTTACTCATTAAAGGAGATACCATGAGTGAACCTTTTATTTCGGCGCTCGATATTCTGGATCAACACTCGCCCGGAAGCCCCGCGCAAGTTCAGCAATTACGTGAAGCCGTGTTTTCGATTCGCAAGCGGGCAAAGCAGCATCTGGATCAGGGGCTGACGACCGACGAAACCGAAGCCGCGCGCGGTCTGCTGAAAGCGGCGGAAATCGCCGAAGAAATTGTTGGCAAGCTGGCTGTCTGATTTTTCTTCAAGGAGAATTTCATGTCCATGTTAGAGGCAGTACACACCCTCATGGCTTCAGTGGATAACAAGGCCACGAGCATGCAAGGGGAGATTGAAAAGGCGACCCAGAACAAAGGCGAACTGAAACAGGAGGATATGTTGCATATCCAGTTTCAGTTGGGTCAATATAACGCGCTGATGGAAGCCGCTTCTTCCATCGCCAAGGGGACCACCGATATGCTGAAAACCCTCGCGCAGCGCACGAGTTAAACCGATAAGACAAAATCATGACCATCACCGATACCGAATTTTCCCGCCTCGTCGATGTGGGCTTTGCCGCCGCGCACCGGGGCGAAGTTGCGCTCGCGCGTGAATTGTTTGAACCCCTGCTCCGCTATAAAGATTCCGCGCCCGCCAGAATCGGTCTTGCCCTGACCTATCTGGTTTCCGGCGATTTTGCGCGCGCCGAAAGCATCCTGAAAGACGAGGTGCTCGCCAAAAACCCGGCGGACGCAGAGGCGCTGGCTCTGCTTGGATTAAACCAGACTCTTGCCGGACACGCCGAAGAAGGCGCGGCGCTCCTTGAACGTGTACCCAAAGAAAGCGCGGGCGGAAAACTGGTCGCGGCGCTCTCTGCCTTACCCACGCTATCCCGATAATTTTGCCCCGATGATGAAAAACATATTTCTGGCGTTCGTGAGACCCCTGCTGCTGGCAGGCTTCGCCTTGCTATTGACCGCCTGTCAGCAGGATTTATACAGCGGTCTGGCAGAAGACGAAGCCAATCTGATGTTGGCGACCCTGCTGGAAAACGGCATAGACGCAGAAAAAAACGCGCGCGGCAAAGCCGGTTTTTCTATTACCGCGCCCAAGGCCGATGTCGTGCGGGCGCTGAAAATCCTTGAAAGCCGCAGTCTGCCCCGCGAAAATTTCAAGAATATAGGCGAAGTGTTTTCTGGTCAGGGCATGATCGCCTCCCCCACAGAAGAGCAGGCGCGGCTGGCTTTTGCGCTCTCCCAGGAGTTGGCGGCAACCTTCGCGAAAATCGACGGCGTGCTGACTTCACGTGTCCATGTGGTCTTTGCCCGTCACGATTCGGCATCGGGCATGAATACGCCAGCGTCGGTCGCGGTTTTTCTGCGCCATGTGCCGGATTCACCTGTCGTCGACCTTCAGGGCAAAATCAAGGAAACCAGTGTTCAGGCGGTGCCGGGGCTGGCTTACGAAAAAGTTTCCGTCATGCTGGTGCCGGTCAGGGAAGAAGTGGTGCTGCCGGAAACCGTGAAAAACGATTTCGGCAAAGGTCTGGTTTACGGTGGCATGGGCGCGGTGGTCGTGCTGCTGGCAGGTGGCGCTGCCGCGTTCAATACCTTACGTCAGCGGAAAATTCACGCCGCTAAACAGAATACCTCCCCCGCCGGAACGGCGGCATCATGAACCCGCCCTGATCGCTCATGGACGCGGACTTTGTCTATCTGACACAAAACCCCAGGCTTTTTCGCGCCGCGCTGGAGTTCAACAACTTTTATCTGCCGCCGGATTTTGGGCTGCCGGATCAGGAGGCAGAAACGTTGCGCCTTAAAACGGCGCTTACCGCAAAACAGCGTTTGTGGCGACATTTCCCGCGTGAACGAACGGATGTCTGGTGTTTTGCCGTGGCGGTAAATCGTCTGGCCTTGCTGCCGCTGAACGTGCTGAAAGCGCTGGCGGTCTTCTGGAGCGCCGTGGTGTGGGCTGAGGCGCTCGCCAGAACGGTGGAGGGCGATCGCCTGCAACAAATCAAGGCGGTGATTGGCGCAGAAGCTTTTCGTTACGCCGTGCGGCAAGGGCGGTTTCAGTTGGGCGGTTTGCGTAAAGACTGGCTGCCCGCCGACGTGGAAATGCTGTCGGAGCAGGGCTTACCAACGCCCGGAAAAAAGCTTCTCTTTCTTGCTTTAAGTTTGTGGCCAGAAATTTTGCGTGAGGCGTGGTTGGCCCGCTGGCGTTTTACGCCTGAGGCAAAAGCATTTTCCCTGCCCATTATGGGTGAGGAAAAAGAGGCGGGGGAAAAAGACCTGGCGCTATGGCAAAAAACCTGGCCGCATATTGAAAAACTTCTTTTTACCGAGGTCGCTCCAGAATGGCAGCCCTGTTTCAGCTCGTAGACACCCATCTCTCGCCAGAGCCTGGGCAATTGATCCTGAAGGCGGAAGATGCCGCCACCCTGGTCGAAGCCGGAAAACTCCTTGCGGAAATCCGTGAGCGCGCGCGTGAAATGGATCAGAAGGCGGAAGAAAATTACCATCAGCGCCACGAAGCGGGTTATCGGGACGGTCTTCATGCCGGCAAGATGGAATATGCCGGCAAGATCGTGGAGACGGTGATGAGTTCGGTGGAATATCTCGAAAATCTGGAAGTGTCGCTGGTCAAAATCGTGGGCGAAATCGTACGCAAACTGTTAGGAGAAATGGATCACGATGAACTGATCGTGCGCCTCGTGCGACAAGCGTTGCAAACGGTAAAAAGCGAACGTAAAGTCATCATTCGGGTTTCTTCCAAAGATGAAGCGGCAGTGCGTCAGGGCTTGGGCGGTTTGCTGCAACGGCACGCAAACGCCGAAGGCGGTTTTCTCGATCTGTTGAGCGACCCTGATCTGCCGCCGGGTTCCTGCGTTCTGGAGAGCGAAATGGGCGTGGTGGAAGCCAGCCTGGAAACACAGTTGAAGAATCTGGAAAACGTCTTGCTCTCCCGAGTCAAAAACGCGAAATAGGGCGGCTAAATGGCTTTTGAATACTTGACCACCTTGCTCGAAGAAACCGTCGGCAGTATTTCCATGCTGGAAGTGCGCGGTCGCGTGGTGCAGGTGGTGGGGACGATCATCCGCGCCATTGTGCCCGGCGTGCGGATCGGGGAAATCTGCGTGCTCAGGAATCCGCGCAGTAACTGGACATTGAAAACGGAAGTCGTAGGCTTCATCAAAAATGTGGCATTGCTCACGCCGCTTGGCGATTTGCAAGGCATCGCGCCGGACACGGAAGTTATTCCGACCGGCAAAATTCATTCCGTACCCGTCGGCAAAGATTTACTGGGAAGGGTGTTAGATGGTCTGGGCGAGCCGATCGACGGCGGTCATCCGCTCGTACCCTCCGGCTTTTATCCGGTGTATGCCGACCCGCCCAATCCGATGCGCAGAAAATTGATCCAGCAACCCATGCCTTTGGGTTTGCGCGCCATCGACGGCGTGCTGACCTGCGGCGAAGGTCAGCGGATGGGGATTTTCGCGGCGGCGGGCGGGGGTAAAAGCACGCTGTTGTCGAGCATCATCAAAGGGTCAGCGGCGGATGTCTGCGTGTTGGCGCTGATCGGCGAGCGGGGGCGCGAAGTGCGCGAATTCATTGAGCACGATCTGGGCGCAGAAGGGCGTAAAAAAGCCGTGCTGGTGGTTTCCACCTCCGACCGCTCGTCGATGGAGCGCCTGAAAGCCGCTTACACGGCGACCGCCATCGCCGAATATTTCCGCGACCAGAATCGGCGGGTCTTGCTGCTCATGGATTCCGTGACCCGTTTCGGGCGCGCTCAGCGGGAAATCGGTCTGGCCGCTGGTGAGCCACCCACGCGGCGCGGTTTTCCGCCTTCGGTATTTTCCACCCTGCCGCGCCTGATGGAACGGGCGGGCAACTCCGACAAAGGCTCGATCACCGCCCTCTATACCGTGCTTGTGGAAGGCGACGACATGACCGAGCCGATTGCCGACGAGACGCGCTCCATTCTCGACGGTCACATCGTGCTTTCCCGCAAGCTCGCGGGCGCCAACCATTATCCGGCCATCGACGTGATGGCCAGCGTGAGTCGGGTCATGGGCGCCATCACCGATAAAAGCCACCGCGAGGCGGCGCAGAAATTACGCGCCATTCTCGCCAAGTACGCCGAAATCGAGCTGCTGGTGCAAATCGGCGAGTATCAAAAAGGTAATGATGCCGAAGCCGACCGGGCGCTGGAAAAAATCGGCGCGGTCAACGCCTTTTTGCGTCAGGGTTTAGACGAGCACCCCGATTTTGAAAGTACGCTCGCCGCTTTGCAACAGGCGGTGGCATAGATGGCAAAAGCTTATTCGCTTGCCGGTCTGCTTTTTATCCGCGAGTTTCGGGTTGATGCGGCGGCGAAAGCCGTCAGTGTGGCAGAAGCCTTGCTGCGCGACGCAGAAGCCGCGCACTCAAGACGGCAGGAAGAACATGCGACCTACCGAAAATGGCGCGGCGAAGAAACCGAGCGCCGTTACTTTGGCATCATGGAACAGAACCTCTCGCTGGATGAACTCGACCAGTTCAAGATCGAGCTGGCGATGCTCGTCCATGAAGAATTGCAAAAAGAAGCGGCAGTACGTGATGCCGCCCATGCGCTCGCCGCCGCGCGTGAAAAGGTGGCTGTGGCGCGAACGTCCTGGCGGGAAGCCGATCGTGAGCGTCAGAAAATTCTTTACCACCGCGACGAATGGCAAAAAGAGTCGGTCAGAGCAGAAGCGCATCAGGAAGACCTGGAGATGGAAGAATTCAAGCCCGTCTTGTTCGTCGCAGAAGCCGAAGTCGAAGAATGAGTACGCGGCGCAAGGTTATAATGTACGCTGAAATTTTCGCAATCGTTCATTCATTTATAAAGGCATGACAATGTTGGTGTCCTACGAAGAAGCAGGCGAGGTTCAAATTGCCGCCATTGAAGGTCGGATCAACGGCAGCAATGCCGACGAGCTGGAAGAAACGCTGCTCGCCCTGTTAAACAAGGGGTCGCAAAAACTTGTGCTCGACTTTAGCGGCGTGGATTACATCTCCAGCGCAGGGCTGCGGGTGGTATTGCTGATCGCCAAGCAAACGGCGGCGGCCTCTGGCACCCTGGTCTTGTGCGGTATGCAAGCGGGGGTTTTCGAGGTTTTTGAAATGTGTGGTTTTGTCGACATTCTGAACATCGACGACACCCGTGCGACGGCGCTGGCGCGATTTTAATCGGCAAGGCTCCAGACCTTCGTTTTCGGAACCCATCAGTGCATACGCGGGAAGGGTCGGCGTAACCGGCAGTTTTCAAATAAAAAAAGCCCGTTTTCAGACGGGTTTTTTCATTAACACGCTCACACGCTTGTCAACATCATTGCATCATCGAATGCTATTCTTTCAAGCAAATTATTGAGTGAATTCATGCTCGGACTGCCAAGGAACTTGGAGAGAAAGACGGGAATCGTATCTACTCGGTTGAAACCGTCAAGATAGAAAAGGAAAGCTCCACGTCGATCTGGGTTGCCGCGAACCTCAAGCATGATGATCTTGAGTCGATTTCAACCCCCTACGCAGAGCTTGTCCAAAGTCTAGCAAATGCTGTTCAGAAATATAACGAGGCACACGCCAGGATGTCTCGTGAAACACCCCGCGAGTATCTGGTCGTACCGTTCGCGGAGAAGGATGCGGCGAAGGCGCTGGAGGCGAAATGGGACGCGCAGACCAAGGCGTGGTACGTTGCCGAAAGCGCAGACCGTAAGCGTCTGAAAGTTGGGCTGCCGGAAAACCGGCAGCATCACTACGTCTCACCAGAGACCGAATTTCGGGAAGCCATGCAGTCTATTAGTCTTGAGGCCTCGGCTTCTGATCCAGTCGCGGATGGAAAGTCACGTCGTGTCCGGGCAGAGGGAGACAAGGGCGCGGAAAAGGCAGCTTACTACTCGTTTCATCTGGACGGCGCGGTTCCGGCGGAACTGGCGACGAAGAAAGCGGAACGTGAACAGGAACGCCGAACGACGCAAAATGAAGCCGCATAACGGGTACAAGCCAAGGTCAGGAAACTGCTGTCCGTCGAATCGCGCCGGAAAAACCTACATTCCGGCTTACGATGTGGAGGGCAGGCAATGGACGATGCAAACCATTTCTGAAGACGGTCAGAAACGCTTTGAAAAGGGCGGGCGCAAGGAAGGCTGTTTTCATGTTGTCGGAGGACAGGAGAAAATCCCGGGCGAGTGAAGGCGGAAGCCGCCGCGCGGGCTGTAAACGGCAGGGCTGTATTCAATGTTCGCGGCGGATGGGCTGGATTGCGTCGTTCAGAATGGCTTTCAAGGGTTCCATTTGTCCGTGAACGGACTGTTCAGAAGCTTTGTTCCATACCTTTTTATTATTTTGTATAACGGACTGGTCAAGGATGTATCCAGCTTGTTTTGCCAACTGAACCATGAATTCCCGTGTAGACCTGCCGTTCCCCTCACGGAAAGGATGCGCGGCATTTATATCACCATAAACATCAGTAAATTTTTCTACAAACGCTTTCTTTTCCAATCCTTGCAGGAAATTTTCTTTTTCAAGACGGCGATGCACGTCTTTCATGAATGGTTCTATAAAATCTACACGAGCGAACGGTGAATTACCTTTCGAGATATTAACGGTACGTATTTTTCCTGCCCATTCATAAACATCCTGGAATTGATGTTTATGAATGGTTTGAAGGTGCTTTAGATCAAAATTGCCTTTGATTGGCTTGGCTGATAGCTCTGTAGTACGTCCAGCAACAAGCACACTTTCAACCCTGGAAAGCTCTTCTTGTGTTGTTATCCCTAATTTATTTCGCAAAATACCTGTTTTGGGATCAATGTATGCGGGATCGACCATGATTACAATCAGGCAATGCGTTTAAGCATTATTTGTTCATTTGCCAATGCCCTTGAAACAACACGTTCTTTCATCTCGTCAAAAGAAATTTCTTCTTTTACGAATTTATCCCAATCTGCCATTGTAACAGAATCCGGTACAAAACCTTCGATACAAGCACTCGCAATCGCTTGTTTTGCCGCATATTCGCGTTCGTTCATTTTGCTACTCCTTTCAATAATTTTCATTTGCGCGGTTTTTGACCGCGCCCTTTTTAACTCTCCCAAACAGCCGTCCCTGCGTTTAGCACCCGCAGCACTTTCCCGGTATGCTCTGTAATGTCGCGCCACAGAGACGCCATTTTTTTACCAATTTCTGGCATCTTACCACGCTCACCAGCTTTCACCAAGAGGTGAAACGCTTTCGCGACCTGGTTCAAGTTGGTGCCAATCTTGGACAATTCGTAGTTGCTTTTCCGCAACGTCTCAATTTCATCGTAAAACTAACTCTGGTTGAAACCCCGCCCTAAAGCCCGGAGTTTCGGCGATCGTTTTGGGAGGGGATGCAAACCCCTTCCAAAACACGGTCTGAAAACCTGTCGCTCATTTCTTGCTGTATTCCAGAACGCATCTCTTTTAATTCAAAACAAGATGCGTCCGGCTTAAATGCGTCGACGCGCCAAAATCGCGCATTCCATTTCAAAGAATGACCGGCTCCGGCACAAGATTGACGCCAAAACGCGCCAGAATCGCCTCGCGCACGGCGCGGGTGAGATTTTGCACATCGCGGAAAGTCGCGCCGCCGCGATTGACCAGCACCAATGCCTGTTTTTCATACATGCCCACCGGTCCCAGATTGCGACCTTTCCAGCCCGTCTGTTCAATCAGCCAGCCAGCGGCGAGCTTGACGTGGCTGTCCGTCTGCGGATAGCGCGGCAGCGTGGGATGCGCTTCGCCCAGGGCGGCGGCGAATTCGGCGCTGACGATGGGATTCTGGAAAAAGCTGCCCGCGTTGGGAAGTTGCAGGGGATCGGGCAGTTTGCGCCGACGCAGGGCGATGACCGCCGCCGCCATCTGCGCGGGCGTGGGTTGCGCGATATTGCCGCGTTCCAGTTCCGCCGCCAGTTCGCCATAGGCGGCGCGCGGTCGCCAGCGTTTGGGCAGCCGGAAAATCACCCGTGTAATGGCGTAGCGACCGGAAAGGTGCCAGCCCTCGCGTTTGAAAAGACTGTCCCGATACGCCAGCGCGCAATCGTCGATACTGAATGGGCAGGGACGCCCCGTGTCCAGATCCAGCGCCTCGACCATGTGCAGAAAATCCCCCGCTTCCACGCCATAAGCGCCGATGTTCTGGATGGGCGCCGCGCCCGCCGTGCCAGGAATGAAGGAAAGATTTTCCAGCCCCGGCCAGCCCTGTTCCAGCGTCCAGCGCACAAAATCGCTCCAGTTTTCTCCGCCGGCAGCGGCGACGTAAAAATGCTCGCCATCCTCGCCCGCCAGACTTTTCCCTTTGAGATTCATATGCACGACAAGACCGGAAAAATCTCCGGTCAGCACCAGATTGGAACCGCCGCCCAACACAAAACGCCGCCGTCCGGCAAGGTCAGGATGCTTTGCGAGCGCCGCCAGTTGTTCGACGCGATCGACGGTCACGAAAAACTCGGCGCGGGCAGGCAGCGCCAGAGTATTGTAGGTGGAGAGGTCGACTTGTTGTTGGAACATTTCAGGGAGCAGGGGTTTAGGGGGCAGGTAACAGGGGCGGCTTTGCCGCCATATTATCCGCCATTAACCCGGCAATCGAATACACCACCTGCTGCCACCGGCAATCAATTATTTTGGGTAGGTGCTTAGGTAGGGCGGTTTCTCCGAAACCGCCGCAGTCAACAAACGGCGCGCTCGGAGAGCGCGCCCTACCTAGACAGCCCTTGTATTATGAACATGCCTCAAAGCTTACAGGTTTTGCGTGAGTGGAAAAGCGTGAAGGGCGTAGCCTGTAACGATTTTCCACTCACGCGCCGCCGACGGTCGGTGGGTGTTTTACCGTCAAACTGTAGTTGTCCCAGGTCAGCTACCTGGGACAGAGTGACTGGATGCCGTGCCCGCCCTTGGGCTTCAAGCCCGTCAGGTAGATGTTGCAACAGTCACTCACCCTCCGAACCACGATCGGACAGTCTCTTTGGCACGGCTTGCCGGTAGCCCGCATTCACAAGGTAGATCATTCGAGGAACTGCTGCTATG
>JAITSU010000066.1 GCA_031287525.1 Zoogloeaceae bacterium
AGCGGCGGCAGGCGCTTCTTCAGTAGCCGCCGCTTCTTCAGCAACAGGCGTTTCTTCAGTAGCGGGCGTTTCTTCAACGACAGCGGGCGTTTCTTCAACAACAGCCGGGGTTTCTTCAACAGCAGGAGCGGCGGCTTCTTCCTGACCACAAGCGGACACAGCCAAAGCGAGCAGAGCGGCAACGAGGAGAGATTGTTTCATTTTTGATCCTTTAGATTGTGATGGCCTAAACAAGAATTCCTGACCAAGGCATTTGGTCAAGCGCGGATTATAGCAAGTATTTTTTTAATGGTGCGCCGCAATAACAAACTGTTGTATGCAAAAAATGAATGTTGTTCTTCCGCCACATCCGCATACGCACGCCACCGCGTCACGCGGCGATGCCTTCACAAACCCATCGTCGTGGGCACAAAAGGCGTGCCGGGCATTGCCCAGATGTCGTTAAAGCGTTGGGCATAGGGCACAACTTCGGCTTCGTCGGCGAGGATGAAGCGATGACGGGTATGTTCCAAATCAAAACGCACCAGCGCGTGCTCATTGTCGGAAACCACGAAGGTATCCCGCAAATGTTGCAGGCTTGCCGGAATTTGCATGATTTTTATCCGATGCGACTGGCTCGCCAGCACTTGCACCAGACGCGGATGCGTTTCGTGCAGGCGGTCAATACAGCGCAGGGCGATGCGTACCGACGCCACCGGATTCTTTGCCAGCATTTGCCGCAACAACCTGACCGCTTCCGCCTGCTGCAAGCCCAGTTGCGTGAGGTCGTCGTCAAAAATGCACAGACTTCGCTTGCTCAAGCGCAAAATCTGCCCGAAGGCGGAGCGAAATTCGCCCCATGTGGAATGGATTTCGTGTGTCATAGGCGATAGTTTAACGAAGTGCTTGTTAAAATTGCGAACTTTTTTGAGGGATGCATATGCCCATTGCTGTCATTGAATCGCTCGATCACGAAGCGCGCGGTATCGCCCGTCAGGCAGGCAAGGCCATTTTCATTGACGGCGCCTTGCCGGGTGAAACGGTGGAGTACGCGAGCTATCGCAAAAAACCCCATTATGAGCAGGCGCATCTGGTGCGTGTCATCCAGCCGACCTCCGCCCGCGTCACGCCCTCCTGCCCGCATTTTGGCGTTTGCGGCGGCTGCGCCATGCAACATCTGGATTTTGCTGCCCAGGTCGCCGCCAAGCAGCGCGTGCTGGAAGACAATCTCTGGCATATCGGGCGAGTGAAGCCGGAACAAATCCTGCCGCCCATTCAGGGCGCGGCATGGGGCTATCGCCACAAGGCGCGGCTGGGCGTGCGAAAAGTGCCCAAAAAAGGCGGCGTGCTGGTGGGTTTCCATGAAAAAAGAAGCAGCTACATCGCTGACATCAAGACCTGTCCAGTGCTGCATCCGGCGGTTTCCGCCCTGCTCCTGCCCCTGCGCGAGCTGATTGACGGACTTTCCATCAGCGAACGCCTGCCGCAGGTGGAAATCGCGGTGGGCGACCAATGCGTTGCGCTGGTGCTGCGTATCCTCGATGCCCTGACGCCTGCGGACGAAAATTTGTTGCGGCAATTTGCCGGGCAGCACGGCATTGTGTTTTACCTGCAACCCAAGGGGCCGGACACGGCGTATCGCTTTCATCCGCAAACGGGGGCGGAACTGGATTACCGCCTGCCGGAATTCGGCTTGCAAATGCGCTTTCGCCCCACCGATTTCACCCAGGTCAATCACGACATCAACCGCGTACTGATTCGGCGCGCGCTGGAATGGCTCGACCCGCAAGCGGGTGAGCATATTGTGGATTTATTCTGCGGTCTGGGGAATTTCACCCTGCCCATCGCCCGTCGGGGCGCGCAGGTGGTCGGCGTGGAAGGCAACGCCGCGCTGGTGGCGCGTGGCGAAGAATGTGCGCGTCATAATGGACTGGCAGGGCGCGCGCGCTTTGTCGCAGCCAATCTGTTTGAATGTACGCCTGAATCGTTGAAGGCATTGGGTCGCATGGACAAACTGTTCATCGACCCGCCGCGTGAAGGCGCGGTAGAAGTGGTCAAATCCCTGCCGGACGCCGACGCAGATGACGCGCCGCAGCGCATCGTCTACGTTTCCTGCAACCCCGCCACCCTCGCCCGCGACGCCGCCATTCTGGTCAGCCAGAAAAACTACCGCTTCCTGATGGCAGGCGCGGTCAACATGTTCCCGCACACCGCGCATGTGGAATCCATCGCGGTTTTTGGTTCAGGAATCGGTGACAGGGGTCAGTAATTACCGGCGGCTACGCCGCCGCAAACTGCTGTCACCTGTCCCCCGACCCTCTGTCGCGTTTCTTGAACGGCGGGCGACCTGTTCCGGCGGGACGGTCGTTGCGCCAGGATTTGTTGCCATCCTGGAAGCGGTCGCTGTTGTGAGGGCGGTCGCCATAGGAAGGACGCTCACTGCGCTCACCGCCATGCGAACGCTCATGGAAAGGCTTGCCTGTTCCTTTGCGCGGCGGGCGGCTGTTGCCGGGAGGGGGGGCGCTGCCGTCGTCGCGGGCGATGTTGAGTTGACGCCGACGCACCCAAGCGGCGCGTAGGATTTGCAGGGTGTCGCGGGAAAGGTCGTCGGGCAAGTCGACCGTGCTGTATTCGTCATACAGGTCGATGCGACCAATCAGGCGGCTGGGCAAATTGCCTTCGTTGGCAATCGCGCCCACAATATCTTTGGGCGAAACGCCATGTACGCGACCCACATCAATACGGTAACGCGCCATCACCACGGCATTGCCACGGTCATCATCGCTCACTTCGGTGGCGAAGCCGGGACGTTCAGCGCGTTCACGACGGGGCGGACGCTCGGAATGGTCGGGACGCTCGAAGCGTTCAGGGCGGTCAAAGCGATTGCCGCGTTCGGGACGTTCCCCGCGCTCCGGTCGCTCAAACCGATCTCCACGCGACGGACGTTCGTCTCGCGCCTTCTTTTCTTCCAGACGTAGCGGACGCTCTTTCTGGGTGAGAAAAGCCAGCGCGGCAGCAAGGCGTTCGGGCGATACCTCCTGTTCCGTTGTAATTTCCTCAACCAGCGTCGCGAAAAAGTCCAGGTCTTCGCTCGTCAGCGCCTTGGCGACTTTTTCCTTGAACAGCGCCACGCGCCGATCCGTCACCGCCTGCTGGGTCGGCAACGCCAGATGTTCGATGGGTTGGCGCGTCACCCGTTCGATGGTACGCAGCATCCGCATTTCACGCGGCGCGACAAACAAAATGGCCGTGCCGGTACGCCCCGCGCGACCCGTGCGCCCGATGCGATGCACATAGGCTTCGGCGTCGTAGGGAATATCGTAATTGATGACATGGCTGACACGCGGCACGTCAATGCCCCGCGCCGCCACGTCGGTCGCCACCACGATGTCCAGCCCGCCGGATTTCAGTTGTTCAATCACGCGCTCACGCGCCTGCTGGTTCATGTCGCCATTCAGCGCGGCGACGGAATGCCCGCGCGCTTCCAGCTTTTGCGCCAGCTCATCGGTCAAGATTTTGGTGCGGACGAAAATGAGCGCCGCGTCCTGTTCTTCCACTTCCAGCAAACGGGTCAGCGCGTCCAGCTTGTTTTGCACCCCGGAAACCTGCCAGTAACACTGACGGATGGCGGAAACCGTCTGGGTCGCGGACTTGATTTTGACTTCTTCCGGCGACAGCAGATAATTCTGCGCCACGCGCCGGATGGCGTCGGGCATGGTGGCGGAAAACAACGCCGTCTGGCGTTCAGAAGGCGTGTGTTCGAGAATCCACTGCACATCGTCGATAAAGCCCATTCGCAACATTTCGTCGGCTTCATCCAGCACCAGGGTTTTCAACCCGGCGAGCGACAGACTTTCACGTTCCAGATGATCCATGATGCGACCCGGCGTACCCACAATCACATGCGCGCCACGCGCCAGTTGCTTCAACTGGATGCCGTAACTCTGCCCGCCGTAAATGGGCAGCACATGAAAGCCCGGCAAATGCTTGGCATAACGCCCGAACGCCTCGGCAACCTGCAAGGCAAGTTCGCGCGTCGGCGTCAAAATCAACGCTTGCGGCGACGCATTTTTGAGGTCAAGACGATTCAAAATAGGCAGGGCGAAAGCGGCGGTCTTGCCCGTGCCCGTCTGCGCCATGCCCAGCAGGTCTTTGCCTTCCAGCAGAATGGGAATACATTCCGCCTGGATGGGCGACGGGGTTTCATAACCCACATCCGTCAGCGCCCGCAAGATATTCTCGGACAAACCCAGATCGGCAAAAGAGATTGACGATTCGACGACATCCGCAGATTCGTCCACCGGGGTTTCTTTGGATTCAACAATTTCAGATTCAGACATCACACAACTCCCAACGCCCACCCTTGCGGCGGCGCACACACTGCCCCATGAAAGGGCGCAACAAGCCGGAAAATTAAGCCCCGGAAAAATTTCGCTGAAAAATCAACCCATACGTCAGGGGCTTGCCCGACACGAAAGGACGCCATTTTCCACGAAAACAAAGAAAAATCAACTACGCCGGAAATCAGGAATCAAAACCGAAGCCGCAATGTTCCGCCATCGCGCCCTACCCCATGCAACCAGCTTGCTGAAACCCGGCAATATCACCGAAAACCATGTCATTTTTGATTTTCGGTCGCCGGATGCTGTTACATACTGCCAAAATCCGCGCCCACAAATCAGGGGGCGTAGGGGTGAACTGTGTTCGCCCGCAGACCCAACGAACGGGCGAACGCAGACGTCCCACCCTGCGAGAATGTCAGGAATCGTCGGAGCGCATGAGGACAAACCAAAGCACCCCAGCCACCACAAAGGAATACGGAATGCCCCAAAACAGGCAAAGGATGAGCGCCCTGAAAATCGAACCGCTATAAATCCAGAACCCCAGCACATAAACCGCCAGCAGCCAGAACAACCAGTGAGCCGCTTGCTGGTTGAATGCCAGGGCGGGTAGGTGCGCCCTGTGGTTGCCCGCATCAAGGTCGATGTTGAATTTTTTGGCTTTCATGCTTGAAGGATAGCAAAAAATGGACTTGAAATTACAAATTTTGATGAACGCTGTCGACCGCGTGACCGGCCCCATGAAAAAGATGAACGCCGAAACCAGCGCGATGGCAGAAAAGGTGCAACAGGCAAAAGACGCCTTGCGCGCCCTTGAAACCCAGCGCCAAAAGCTGGAATTCAGGCGCGGCGGGTAAAAATCGAGATCAATCCATCACCCAGCATGGATGAAAAGAAACTCGCGGAATTGGTGGCGCAAAAGATAAAAGAAACCCAACAGAACGCCGCAGCGCGGGCGCGGTCACGGCTCACCGATTCTGACTAATCTTGCGAATTATAACTAAATGGGTATAATTCAGACATGGGAAACAAAGACATCAAGCCATTGCGCTGGATTGCTTCGAGCCAGCGGGATTTGCAAAACATGCCAGAGGCGGTGCAAGACACCTTTGGCTTTGCCCTGCATCTGGCGCAGATTGGCGAAAAACACGGCAATGCCAAGCCCTTGAAGGGCTTTGGTTCGGCGGGTGTGCTGGAAGTGGTTGAGGATTCTGGCGGCGGCGCTTACCGCGCTGTTTATACCGTGCGTTTTGTCGATGCGGTTTATGTGCTGCATTGTTTCCAGAAAAAATCACACCACGGCATATCCACGCCCAAACCGGAAATTGATTTGCTGATGAAGCGGCTGAAAATCGCGGAAGCCTTGGCAAAAGGAGCCTGAACATGACACAAACCGAAGAGCCCGAAGTCACCGAAGGCAGCGCCAATGTCTATGCCGACCTTGGCATGTCGAACGCCGACGAAATGTTGGCCAAGGCGCAGCTTGTCGTCAAAATCGCCGAAATCATCAAGGGGCGGGGCTGGACGCAACTAGAGGCGGCAAAGGTCAGCGGGATTCCCCAGCCCAAACTTTCCAAAATGTTGCGCGGACAATTCCGGGGCATCAGCGAAGCGAAGATGCTGGAAGGCATCGTCCGCATGGGACGCGACGTGCGGATTGTCGTCAGCGCAACCCCCGCCGTCGGTGTTGGACATTTTGATGTGGTGTTTGCCTGAATTCAGGGGTCAAGAGGCGTAGGGGCGAACTGCGTTCGCCCGCAGATGTCGGACGACCAACGAACGGGCGAACGCAGTTCGCCCCTACACCACCTGACACCCGTCACCTGAAACCTGTCACCCGATAATCTCCATCCTTGTCCCGCCATTCCTCATCTCGCTCGCCGCCAGCTCGACCATGCGACGGGCGTCGGTCAGCCGTTCCCGCACTTCCGCGAGGCTGATGCCGCCATTACCGTATTGTCCAAGTACCACAGTTTCCCGCTTTCCGTTAAGAAAACCCCCAGCATTTGCCGGGGGTTCCGAGGTGTTTTTGTCGGCGTTCAATAGACGCCGGAAGCAAGCGAATCATTCCCACTCAATCGTCGCGGGCGGTTTGCCGGAAATGTCATACACCACCCGATTGATGCCGCGTACTTCGTTGATGATGCGGTTGGACACGCGACCGAGCAGTTCGTAGGGCAGGCGCGCCCAGTGGGCGGTCATGAAATCGCTGGTGACGACGGCGCGCAGGGCGACGACGTATTCGTAGGTGCGTCCGTCGCCCATGACGCCGACGCTTTTGACCGGCAGGAAGACGGCGAAGGCCTGGCTGGTGAGGTCGTACCAGCTTTTGCCGATGTCCGTCTCGGCGCACAAACCGGCGGCGGCATCCTGGGCGGTGGCTTGGGTGACGCGCAGTTCGTCGATGAAAATGGCGTCGGCACGTTGCAGCAGGCTGGCGTATTCGGCTTTCACTTCGCCCAAAATCCGCACACCAAGACCGGGGCCGGGAAAAGGATGGCGATAGACCATTTCGCGCGATAAACCTAACGCTACGCCCAGTTCGCGCACTTCGTCCTTGAACAGTTCTTTCAAGGGTTCCAGCAGTTTCAGATGCATGTCTTCCGGCAAGCCGCCGACGTTGTGATGGCTCTTGATGGTGTGCGCGCCCTTTTTGTTTTTGCCAGCGGATTCGATGACGTCCGGGTAGATGGTGCCTTGCGCCAGCCATTGGGCGGCGGTGAGTTTTTTGGACTCGGATTGAAAGACTTCGATGAATTCCTTGCCGATGATTTTGCGTTTCTGTTCCGGGTCGGCGACGCCCGCGAGTTTGCCCATGAAATCATCGACCGCATCGACGCGGATGACCTTGACGCCCAGATTGCGGGCGAACATGTCCATCACCATGTCGCCTTCATTGAGGCGCAAGAGACCGTGGTCGACAAACACGCAGGTCAGTTGGTCGCCGATGGCGCGATGAATCAGCGCGGCGGCAACCGAGGAATCGACGCCGCCGGACAGCCCCAGAATCACTTCCTCGCCGCCCACCTGCTGGCGGATGCTGGCGACCGCCTCGCTGATGTAATCGCCCATCACCCAATCCGCGCCGCAATCGCAGATGCCATGCACGAAGCGTTCGAGCAGCGCCCTGCCTTGCGGGGTGTGGGTGACTTCCGGGTGGAACTGGACGCCGTAGAACCGGCGTTTCGCGTCCATCATCGCGGCGATGGGGCAAGCAGGCGTCGCCGCGAGATTCTCGAAGCCGGGCGGCAGTTGCGTGACCGAATCGCCGTGGCTCATCCAGACCTTGAGCATTTTTTGACCCTCCGCGTCGGCAATGCCGTCAAAGAGCGCCGAAGGCCGCAGAGGTTGGACTTCGGCGTAGCCGAATTCGCGCGCCTTGCCCGCCGCCTCCGCCGTCATCACCTTGCCGCCCAATTGTTCCGCCATCGTCTGCATCCCGTAGCAGATGCCCAGCACCGGCACGCCCAAATCAAACACCGCCTGCGGCGCGCGCGGCGTATCGCCCAGGGTGACGGAACTGGGACCGCCGGAGAGGATAACGCCCTTCGCGCCGTAATGACGGATGAACGCCGAAGAAACGTCATAGGGATGAATTTCGCAAAACACCTTCGCCTCCCGCACACGACGGGCGATGAGCTGGGTCACTTGTGAACCGAAATCGAGGATGAGGATTTTTTGATGCGACATGGCAGGACTCACAACAGGGTCGCGGGATGAAGCGGCGACCGTTCAGGACAATGAAGTCGCACATATTAACCCGCCAGCAAAATACCGTACACGGCGCTGGGTCGGCGATAGATGAAAGGGCGTCACAGGGGCGGGTTTCAAACCTGTCCGCCGTTGTGATGTACGGAAATGGGCGGGTTTGAAACCCGCCCCTACGGGGCATTGATTGCGTTCGTTAAAACCACCCGCGCTTTTGCCTCATCCAGAAAATAATGGCAGATTTCCTGTTCGCCCAGCAGCAGCACCGGCACCAGTTCGTCGTAGCGCGCCAGTGTCGGGTCGGCGTCGGCGTCGAGCACTTCCAGCGTTGCGCCGTATTCTGCCAGCAGGGGCGTTAGCGCCACCTCCATCTCGTGACAGAGGTGGCACCAGGCGCGGCTGACCAGTGTGAGTTTCAGGGGGTCAGTCACCGAGTCCCTTGATGGTGATGAAAACCTGTTGGTCACCGCGTCGCACCAGCAGGGTGATGTTGGCGTTTTTACTGAACGGGGCGAGCAGTTTGTTGAATTGTTCCAGCGTCCGCACTTCGCTGGTCACGCCTTTGTTGATCAGGGCGAGGATAATGTCGCCCACGCGCAGGTCGGCGCGCACGGCGTTGTTGCGGATGTCTTCAATCACCAGCCCGCCGGTCACGCCCAACTTGTCGCGTTGTTCGGCGGAAAGTTCGCTCACCGCCAGACCCAGCCTTGTCGCTTCGCGATCTGCTTTGGCGGCGGATTTGGGGCGCGATTGTACGCTGGCGGTTTCTTCCCTGATTTCGCCCACGGTAAGGTTGAGTTCCACGGGCGCGCCTTTGCGCCAAATTTGCACCTTGACCGTGCTGCCCGGTCGGGTGGCGGCGACGAAGCGCGGCAGGTCGGCGGAACGGGTCACGCTCTTGCCGTCGAAGCGCAATATCACGTCGCCCGCTTCGATTCCGGCGGCTGCGGCGGCGCCGTCTTTTTCCACGGAACTGACGAGCGCGCCTTCGGCTTTTGCCAGCCCGAAGGATTCGGCGAGTTCGCGGCTGACTTCCTGAATCACCACGCCCATGCGCCCACGGCTCACCTTGCCGGTGGCGCGTAACTGGTTCTGCACGTCGATGGCCACGTCGATGGGAATGGCGAACGACAAGCCCATGAAACCGCCGCTACGACTGTAAATCTGCGAGTTGATGCCCACCACTTCGCCGTTCAGATTGAATAGCGGCCCGCCGGAATTGCCGGGATTAACGGCGACATCGGTCTGGATGAAGGGCACGTAATTTTCTTGCGGCAGGGAACGCCCCTTGGCGGACACGATGCCCGCCGTCACCGAATTTTCAAAGCCGAAGGGCGAGCCGATGGCGGCAACCCATTCGCCCACGCGCAATTTTTCCGGGTCGCCCAGTTTTGCCACGGGCAAGCCAGCGGCTTCAATCTTGATGACCGCCACATCGGTGCGCCGGTCTGAACCGACGACGCGGGCATTGAATTCGCGCCGGTCAGTCAGCCGCACCACGACTTCATCGGCGGCATCGACCACATGCGCGTTGGTCAGGATGTAACCGTCGCTCGAAATAATGAACCCGGAACCCAGCGAATGACTTTCCGATTCACGCGGCACGTTCGGCTGCTGACCGCGCGGGATGAAGCGGCGGAAGAAATCCGCCATCGGGTCATCATCGTCGAAGGGAAAGGGAAAGCCCTGCGCGCCCATACGGTTTTTGACAATCTGGGTGGTGCTGATATTGACCACCACCTGCCCCTGCCGTTCCGCAAGGTCGGCAAAGTTGGGCAAGCGGGCGAGCGCGGATTGCGCGCCTGTTGCCGCTGGCGCAGTCGTTGTTTGCGCCTGTACACTCAGAGGCGACAAGGCGAGCAGCAGCGCCGCGCCGCAAGCAAAAATGGTCTGCCTGTTTCGTTGTTGCATCATGTGTTCTCCTGTTGAATCGTGACGTTCGCAATATAGGGTTCAATGAAATTTTTTCCAGAGGCAGCGTGGCGTACCATTGTCCGCCGCGCCCATCCCCACGCAAGCGCCAGTCCGCAAGCCGCGCCGAGCAAGGCGCCAACCTCGCCCGCCAGATTGCCGAGCAAGGCGCCGCCGAGCAAACCGGCAAAGGGCAGAACATAAGCCAGCGTGACATGCGCGCGCAATGATCCGGCGGGCAAAGCCACCGTCACCAACGCGCCCACCTTCGCGCCGGCGTCGTTCCGCACCCGAAAGCGACGCGGCGTCACGCACAACGCCTGCGCCAGATGTACGCCGCCGCACCCGCCCGCCTCATGGCACCGCCCACACCCGCCACCGACAACCTCCACCAGCGCGTAAGCGTCGCCCGCATTGACCTCAACGACCCGCGCCGTCTGCTCCGCCATAGGCGCGTCTTGCGCGTCATGTGAATGAAAACCGGACATGTCAGTGACAAATGAGATTGGAAAGCGGGATAGTGTAGCAGGGGACAGAGGACAGGTGACAGAAGACAGATTAGTATGAGTTACGTAAAATCCCCGCACCCAACGACCCGCGTGCTTTTCCCACCGTCGGCGAAACCGCTCACTTTTCTGTCCTCTGTCTTCTGTCTTCCGTCCCCTGAAAATGACCCCTCACGACATCCTGCGCCACACCTTCGGCTATCCCGACTTTCGCGGGCGGCAGGCGGAAATCATCGAACACGTCACGGGCGGCGGCGACGCGCTGGTGCTGATGCCAACCGGCGGCGGCAAATCGCTCTGCTACCAGATTCCCGCCCTGTTGCGGCGGGGCGTCGCCATCGTCGTGTCGCCCCTGATTGCCTTGATGCAAAATCAGGTTGAGGCGCTCACCCAACAGGGCATCCGCGCCGCCTTTCTGAATTCCAGCGTAGACCGCGACACCATCCGCGATACCGAGCGTCGCCTGTTCGGGGACGACCTCGACCTGCTCTACGTCGCCCCCGAACGTCTGATGACCGACCGCTTTCTCGCCCTGCTCGACGGTCTTGCCGAAGGAAACCGGCTGGCGCTGTTCGCCATCGACGAAGCGCACTGCGTTTCCCAATGGGGGCACGACTTTCGACCGGAATACCTGCAACTCTCCGCCATCCATGAGCGCCACCCGAACGTGCCGCGCATCGCGCTCACCGCCACCGCCGACGAAGCCACGCGGCAGGAAATGATTGCCCGCCTGGGCTTGACCGAAGCCCGCATTTTCATCGCCAGCTTCGACCGCCCCAACATCCGCTACACCGTCGTGGAGAAGGATAATCCGCGTCGGCAATTGCTCAATTTTCTCGCCGCCCGCAGGGGCTGCGCGGGCATCGTCTATTGCCTCACACGCAAAAAAGTGGACGACACCGCCGCCTGGCTGAACCAACAAGGCTATCCCGCCCTGCCCTACCACGCCGGACTGGACACCGAAACCCGCGCCCAAAACCAGCGACGTTTCCTGCGCGAAGACGGCATCATCATGGTCGCCACCATCGCGTTTGGCATGGGCATCGACAAACCTGACGTGCGCTTCGTCGCCCACCTCGACCTGCCCAAAAGTCTGGAAGCCTACTATCAGGAAACCGGACGCGCCGGACGCGACGGCGAAGCCGCCGAAGCGTGGATGGCGTATGGCTTGCAGGATGTGGCGCTGCAACGCGCCCGCATTAACGATTCCGGCGCGGATGAACAACAAAAACGCCTGGAAAACCAGAAACTCAACGCCCTCCTGGGCTACGCCGAATCCGGTCACTGCCGCCGCGTAGTGCTGTTAAATTACTTCGGCGAAAACAGCCAGCCCTGCAACAACTGCGACGCCTGCTTAAACCCGCCCGAATCCTGGGATGGCAGCGTCGCCGCGCAAAAGGCACTGTCTACCGTCTTTCGCACCGGGCAGCGTTTCGGCGTCAAACACTTGACCGACGTGCTTGTCGGACAGGAAAATCCGAGAACACTGGACTACGGTCATCAACGCCTTTCCACCTGGGGCATCGGCGCGGACATCAAACCGGAAGACTGGCGCGCCATCTTCCGGCAACTGGTCGCGGCAGGTTTTCTGCATGTAGACATGAACGAATACGGCGCGTTAAAACTCACTCACGCCGCCCGCCCGGTATTAAAAGGCGAACAGCGCGTAGAACTGCGTCGCCGCATCCTGTCGCCCTCCACCCGCAACAAGGAAAAACGTCCGCGCGTCATCACCGAACCCGATACCGAACCCAACAGCGCGCTTTCAACAGAATCCCGCGCCCTGTTTGAGCGCCTGCGCGAATGGCGCGCCGAAACCGCCAAAGAACAGGGCGTACCCGCCTACGTGATTTTCCACGACAAAACCCTGAAAGAAATCGCCCAATCCCGCCCCGCCAACCCAAACGAGTTAATGACCGTGCAAGGCGTGGGACAGGCGAAGATGGAACGCTACGGGGCGAAGATTCTGGAACTGGTGGCGGGGGATTCCTGACATCTCCCCCCGCCCTTTTCGTTTTCAGGTAGGGCGGATTCTCCGAACCCGCCGTTTAACGTCCGGCGCGTTCGGAGAACGCGCCCTACCTTCATGCCATACGCAACAAAAATGAGTTGTTTGTCATTCTTTGACCTTCTCCGCAATCACCTTCCCCAACCCGCTCCCCCGCCAATCCCTCAAAAACCGTTCGCAATCCCGGCGGTGGGCGTGGCGGAAGGTGGCTTGAAAACGGTGGGCGCGCATGGCGTCCAGGTCGATCAGCGCCCAGCGCCCTCTGTCCTCTGTCTTCTGTCCTCTGTCTTCTGTCCTCTGTCTTCTGTCCTCTGAAACCCAGATGAGGTTGTGTCCCTTCATGTCGCCGTGGCTGACGCGGGCGCGGGTGAGGTCGGTGAACAGGGTTTCGATGGCGGCGAGTTCTTCCGGCGCGATGAGTTCCGGCTGGTCTGCCTTGCCCGCGAAGCGGGCGGCGAGGTCTTCGCCTTCCAGATATTCCGTGACCAGATAGGCCGTGCCGGTGAGCCAGAAGCGGCGACGTTCCAGAATCGCCAGGGGTTTTGCTGTGGCGATGCCGAGCGCCAGCAGGCGGTTGCCTTCGCGCCATGAAGCCCAGGCGCGGCTCTTGCGCCAGAAGCGGGTGAGCCAGTGGCGGAAATTCTTGATGTTGTACCGTTTGACCACGACGGCGCGACCGGCGATGTTCACTTTGGCGACGGTCGCCGTGCCGCCATCCTTGTAAATGTGCCCTGCCGCGATGTGGGCGTCGGGGTTTTGCAGCAGCGCGTCCAGCGCCTCCTGTTCTTCCCGCCGCACGACGCAAAGACCGGAGGCGTCGTTTTGTCGCACACAGAACGCGCTGCATTCGCGCGCAATTTTTTTCAACCAGTCGGCAAGACGCAAACGCCTTTGTTGCCCTACCGCCCTGTGCAAATCAGAGAGGCTCCAGCGCGTGGCGGAAACCGGGTTGGCTTTTTGATAGGTTTCGAGAACGGCAGCCAGAGAAGCGTCGGCATGTATCGGCCATTGCGCGCAGAACATGCCCAGGTTTTTCAACGCGCGCGCGGAAGACAGCGGTTCGCCTGGGTTTTCGGCGCGGACGCCGCCGCCGTCAATGAAATACAGCCGCCCGGATTGCGTCAGCAGGTTGTCGGGATGCAGGTCTTCCTGCCACAAGCCTTTGGCGTGCAGGAGCGCGATGGCGCTCACCATCGCCTCAGAACAGCCCGCCGGACTTTCGGCGTCTTCCAGAAATTCAAACAGGAGCCAGCCACCCTGCCCATTCACATAATTCGCCGCCAGCAAAGCGGGCGTCATCATGCCTTGCTCCGCGAGCAGGCGCGCGCCGGTTTGTTCGCGCTCGAAATGCCGCGCCGCCTTGTCGCCGACCAGAAGTTTCGCCAGCGCGACGCGCGGCTCGCCCGTCCCGACGTGCCAGATTGCCCGCCCGACGTAACGCTGCCCCGGCAGGACGCGCAGCAGGCTGACCAGCCGCGCGCTGCCCGCGCCGGGCAGAACAATATCGACGGGCAGCGTCAGCCCGCGTCCGGCGTCTGACAGGTCGGCAAGTTGCAGGGCGGGCGGTTGCGGCATTTAGCCGCCTTCCTTTTTCTGCCGCCGCGTTTGCAGCCATTCCCGCCATCGCGCGACTTCCGCGCTTTGTTGCGGCATCTCCAGATAGGTCGCCAGAAACAAATCCGCTTCATCGTCGTCGAGTTGCGGGGCGTGGCGGATGAATTGTTCCAAATCCTTGACGCGGTCACGGCGAGGCCGCCACAGGCGACGGGTTTTTTCGAGATCGATCAGACAGGCTTCAAAGCCGCCGCCGTCGTCACCGCGCACGAAAATATGGCGCGGATAAAAGCAGCAATGAATCAGTCCCGCCTGATGCAGACGGCGGGCAAGCAGGGCGCAGGCGATGAGAAGTTGTTGGCGGTCGCTGTCGTCGCATTCCGACCAGTCATTCAGCCAGCTTGCCAGATCGCGCCAGTCGGTGAGGGCGCGTGTGAGCAGCACGGCGCATTGTTTGCCTTCCCGTTCGCGTACACCAAAAAAGGCGGCCGCTGTCGCCGGAACGCCGCGTTCCGCATACCGCTGGATGTTGCGAAACTCGCGGCAAAAGGTGGGTTCTCCGAACGGGCGCATGAAAGTGCGGGTAAGGTGATTGGACTGGCGTTTCAGGTAATAGCGTTGCCCCGACGCTTCCACCTGACAGACGGAACTCCATCCGCCCCGATCGACGTTGGGATCGTCTACCGGCGTCAGTTCCAGCTTCCAGAGGGCATCAAAATCCGCCAGCCCTGCCTGTTCCAGCAAGGGGCGGTCGTGGGCGGCGATAAAGTCTTCTTGCATCCTTATTCTTCCTCGAAAAAATGCGCGATGGCGCGTAACCATTTTTTATCGGCGGCGTCCAGACGCCGTTCTGGTGGATAGCGCCGATAGAGCCGGTAAAAGCGCAGGCGTTGCGTGGCGCTCAAATGCTGCCGCGCCAGCCGGTCAAGACAGGCGAGATCCTTGATTTGACGGTACGTCAGCATGGCGCCAACCCAGTAAGCGCCCAGAGGACAGTCGATGAACCACACCTTGTCGCTCGCGTCGACGAGGATATTGCGCCATTTCAGATCGTTATGGATAAAGCGGTTTTCATGCAGGGTACGGGTATGCGCGGCGATCTGGCGGCTGACGCGTAGCACCCATTGCCCATCAAGGAAGCGCGGGTCGTCAAGGTGGGCGAGCGCCGCCAAATCCTGCGCCCCGACCAGTTCGCGGGTAATCAGCGCGCCGCGATGGAATGCGCCAAAACGCCGTTCCATGCCCCAGGCGACCATCTCCGGCACGGGGATATTCCATTTGGCAAATTGTTTCAGATTTTGCCATTCCGCCTTGACGCGCGGACGCGGCAGAAAATTGAGCAATCCCTGACGCAGATAACGCCGCCAGTACAGCCGCCACTCGCGCACATGTCCCGCCCCCACGCCGTATCGTTTGACGTAATAGCGAACGCCCGCCCGTTCGACGCGAATCACCTCCGAGCGCGGGTCGCTGGTGAGCGTTTCGCCCCGCAAGGCAAACACCGCTTCCAGACTGCCGAAATCGGCGGTCAGGTGGGCGTAGTCGGGGTTCAGATTCCAGCGCGGCACGGACACCTCCTCCTTGACATCCTCTCCCACGCGGGGAGCGGGGAATGAATCGCATGGTTATGGCGTTCCATCAGCATCACAATTTTCCTTCGTATTTCTGAAACCGCGCCATAAGACGCGCCGCCTTTTTTTCCAGCCAGATGAGCAACCCGGCTTCTTCACGCAGGATGGCGTGAAGCGGTTTGTCGAAATAGGCGCGTAAAAAGCGGAGTTTATCGCGGCGGGTAAGACCGATGTTCAGGGCGGAAAACCAGAGCGCCGCCAAATCCTTGTCGCGCCAGCGACGGGGCGTGGCGGCGCGGACTTGCGCCCGGTGCAGGTCAATCAGGGCGGGGCTCGGCGGGCAATGCGCCTCCCCTTCACGCAACAGAAAATGACAAAGGTAACAGTCGCGGTGATTGACGCCCGCCTGATGCATGGCGGCGACGGTTTTTCCGACGGCGGCAATCAGGGCGTATTTGCGGGCGGGCACGGGCGGCGTGGTCTGCCAGTTTTGCGTCAGCGTTTCAAGGTCGATGGCGGGAGCGATTTCTTCGGTAATGAGAAAGGATTGCCGCCGCGCCGGATTTTTCCCGCGTTCACCGAACGCCACCGCCGTCATGGTGGGTACTTTTGCAGCGCGCAGGCGTCGCAACGCCAGCCATTCCTGACGCGCCCCCAAAACTGGGGGTTTTCCAGTGATGAGGTTCTTGCCGATCTCAAGCCAGCCGACGCCGTGGTGAATCTTGACGAAATAGGCGCGTCCGTCGATTTCGGTACGCAGGGTACGTCGCCCCGGCATTGCGCGGTAGATACGACCTTGCAGACGCTCAACCTCAACAAAGGGGTCTTTGCCCTGCCAAAGCGATAAAAAGGGTTCGCGCAATTCGAGTGTCATGTTCATGCCGCCTGCAAAATGACGTCCGCCGCGCGGATGGGCAGCGAATACAAATCCGCCGTTTTTGCGTAGGCGAGCGCGTTCCGGCTCGCGGCGCGACGGTAGTCGGCATCGGTCAACATCCTGACGAGCGCCGTATTCAGGGTTTCCTGCGCGAAGGGGCTGGCAAGCGCTTCCCCCGCTTTAGCTTCGGCAATGTAATGGGCATAGCCGCATACGTCGGTCGTCAATACCGGCAAGCCGGAAACCAGCGCCTCCAGCAGCACTGTGCCGGTGTTTTCGTTGTAGGCGGGGTGAATCAGCACATCCGCGCCCAACAAAAAACGGGGAATGTCGTCGCGCCCTTTCAGGATGCTGACGCGCTCTGCCAGCCCCAGAGTTTGCGCCTGCGACAAAAAAGGTTTCGGGTTGTCCTGTCCGATGGTCATCAACCTGACTTGCGAACGTAATTCATCCGGCAGCGCCGCCAGAGCGTTCAAACTGCGATCCAGACCTTTGGTTTTGAAGCCGGAACCGATTTGCAACACGAGCAGGTCGTCCGTTGCCAGACCGAATTCGGCGCGGAATCCGGCGCGGATATCGTCGGCGTTTTCCGGGCGCAGGCGATCGGGCGCGACGCCCGGCGGCAGCAGGTGAAATCGCGCGGGCGGTGTACCGTAATGTTTGATGAACAAAGCTTGTTGCGTGGCGGAAATCATCAGAATTTCCGTATTTGCCGCTGGCGCGAACACGGCGCGTTCGTAGGCGGCAAAATGGCGGTAGCGGGCAAAGCGGCGGTAGAGCGGATTCCGCAGGGTTTGCGCCTTGTCCTCAAAGCAGGGGTCGGCGGCGTAATACACGTCGAGTCCCGGCATTTTGTTGAAGCCCACGACGCGCGTGACCGGCGCGCGGGCAAGGTCGGCAGCCACCCAGTCGGTGAATTTTTCATTGCGCCGATGATTGAAAAACGCCTGCACCGGCGCAATACGGACATCGAATCCGGCAGGAATTTCGCCCTGCCATGAGAGGGTGTAAACGCGAATGCCCGCGCCCCGCCGCTGGCATTCCAGGGCGATACGCAGGAAATCGCGTTGCAGTCCGCCGAAGGGAAAATACTTGTAGAGAATAAAAGCCAGCAAGGGCATCCCCCGCCGACTTATTTCTTGCTTCTCTGGGCGCGTACCTGAGCAACCGTCAGATCGGTATTCTTCAACAATTCCTCGAAGGCGTTGCCCGACACCTTGTACAGCCCTTCGACCACCAGCGTGGGCACAACGTCGACCTGCATGGAGTCACGCAGTTGCTCCGCCTGATTCATCTTGCTCGCGACGGCGAAGGATTTCAGCAAATCGGCGAATTTCTGACCGTTACCGCCTTGTTGTACGTACCAATCCACCACATTTCGGTCTGTGTAGAGTTGCTTCCTTTGTTTGTGCAGGGCGTCGAAAACGGCTTCATCCAGCCGCGCCAGATCGCCGCTGGCTTCCAGCGCGTAATACAGTTTGGCGAGGCTCTTCCAGGCGGCATTCCAGGCGACAGGGATGCGACGAAACGCGAGGTCGGCGGGTTGTCTTGCCGCCCATGCCTTGATGATGGGATTGAAGTCATTGCAATGACCGCAACCATAGGAGAAAAATTCGATGACCTCGATTTTGTCCGGGTTTTCTTTGAGATGCGAACGCGAGAGGCGCGTATAGGGCGCGGCGGGCGCGGAAAACGCGGCGCTTGCGGGCAACGCCAGCAAAGCGGCGGCGGCGGTCAGAAAATGACGACGGTTTTGCATGGGGATTACTCCTTGTTGACAAGAATGGTTTCCACACCGGATTTCGCCAATTCGGCGCGGATGCGGCTGATTTCGCCCGTGCTGGCATAAGGCCCCAGACGCAGACGATAAAAGGTTCTGTCCTGCACCATCACCTGTTGCACATTGGCTTCGTAGCCATTCATGGCGAGCGTGGCTTTGAGATTGTCGGCTTCCTGCGGATTGCTGAATGAACCGGCTTGCAGGAAATGCGGCGTTCCCGACGCAGTAGCGGCAGGGGCATTGGCAGATGCGGCGGTAGCGGGCGCGGTAGCAACCGTCGCGGCAGTTGTGTCAGGCGCCGCTCCCGGCACGGCTTCCGCCTTGCCGGGCAGAATGTCGTAGAACTGGAAGCGTTTGTCATCGGGTATCGGGTCGCCGGGTTTGCCGGGCAGCGCCACGGGCGGCTGGTCGCCCGCCGCGTTTTCCATATGCGTCGCCTTGTCGACGAAGGGAATCGGCGAATTGTTCATGTACCAAACCACGCCAGCGGCGATCACCACGCCCAACACCAGCCCGACAAACATGCCGACCAGCGTACCGCCGCGCGAATAATGCGTTACTTTCATAAAAACTCCTCTTACATGCTCTCCGGGCAGGATACACCCAACAGTTTCATGCCATTCAAAATCACCTGCCGCACCGCGCCCGCCAGCGCCAGACGCGCCAGTTTCAGGCTCTCGTCATCAACGTCCAGCATCCGCTCGGCGTTATACCAGGCGTGGAAAGCGGCCGCCAAATCTTTCAGATAAAAGGCGACCTGATGCGGCGCGAATTCACGCGCGGCGGCTTCGATGACTTCGGGGAATTCCGCCAGTTTCGCCGCCAGCGCCAATTCACGCTCGCCTGTCAGCGCGTCCGTTTCCACCTGCGCCAGAAGGCTCGCGTCGCCATCCCATTTCTTCAACACCGAAGCGATACGGGCGTGGGCGTACTGAATGTAATACACCGGATTTTCACTGCTCTGACGCTTTGCCAGATCGAGGTCAAAATCCAGATGCTGGTCGGCCTTACGCAGCACGTAGAAAAAGCGGCAAGCGTCGTTACCGACATCGCTTCGCAACTGGCGCAGGGTGACATACTCGCCGGAACGGGTGGACATCGAAACCTTCTGCCCCTCACGGTACAACACCGCGAATTGCACCAGCGACACGTCGAGTTTGTCCGCGTCCAGCCCCAATGCCGTCAATGCGCCCTTCACCCGTGGAATATAGCCGTGGTGGTCAGCGCCCCAGATGTTGATGAGGCGGTCAAAGCCGCGCTCATATTTGTTCAGGTGATAGGCGATGTCGGAGGCGAAATAGGTGTAGATGCCATTTTCGCGCTGCACCACGCGGTCTTTCTCGTCGCCGAAGGCGGTGGATTTGAACCATTTCGCGCCATCCTGCACATACAGATGACCGGCTTTTTCCAGACGTTCGACGCAACGGGCGACCAGTCCGGTATCGAACAGCGACTTTTCCGAAAACCAGACATCGAACTGCACGCCGAATTCTTCCAGATCGCCGCGCCCGTCGGCAAGCTGCTCGGACAGCACATGCTGATGCACCGCCATCCAGTCTTCGCCCAGCAGCCGCTTGCCGCTGGCAATCAAGGCATCCAGATGTTTTTCGCGCTGCTCTTTGGCTTCGTCGTCGGCAAGCGCGGAATCGGGCAAGCCCGGCGTATCCGCCAGCACATCCTTCGCCTCGCGCAGATAACGATCGCCGCGCACAGCCCGCAACTGCTCCGCCATCACGCGCACATACTCACCCTGATAGCCGTTGGGCGGGAAGGCGATGCCCGTGACGCCGGAGCGTTCCAGATAGCGCAGCCAGGTCGACACCGCCAGAATATCCATCTGGCGACCGGCGTCATTCACATAATATTCACGGGTGACATCCCACCCGGCAAAGGCGAGCAGACTGGCAAGCGACGCGCCATACGCCGCGCCGCGCCCATGCCCGACATGCAAGGGACCCGTCGGATTGGCGGAAACATATTCCAGCAACACTTTCTGCCCGCCCCCGACAGACGCGCGCCCGTAAGCCGCGCCCTCCGCCAGCACACGCCTGACGACCTCCGTCTTGGCGGTGGCGTCGAGCGTGAAATTGATGAAGCCCGCGCCAGCGATTTCCGCTTTCGCCACCAACGGCGAAACCGGCAATTCCGCCAGCAGACGGGCGGCGAGTTCGCGCGGATTTTTCTTCAGAAGACGCGCAAGCTGCATCGCCAGATTGCTGGCAAAGTCGCCATGCCCCGCGTCGCGCGGGCGTTCCAGCAGGATGGGCGTATCGGCGGCCTCCGGCGCGACGCTGTGGAGCGCGCGGGAAAGCAAGGCAGTCAATTCGGTACGGGGGTCAAGAGGCATAAATCTCTGGCAGAAAATGGGAAAGGGGGGAAATTATACCCGCGAACGCCGCCATCCGAACCGGACTTTCGCCTACCCGGAATATCCCCCCCAAATCACCGAAACCCCCACCCGCCACCAGAGGTGATTCGTCGATTTGGGTGGGGCGAGAAAAAGCAAGAATCTTCCATGAACCGCACGGCAAGCAGCGTTTTACCCTGGTTAAACTTGCGATAATGCCATAAGGCTTCCAACGTCATGCAAGTGCTAACCGCAGTGGCGATACGCGCCACTTTCGGCAGATACCCGCGACAAATCAATAATGATTACATATTCATACAATGTTGATACAAATTGACGGTTACACTACGACCTCATTTTTTCCCGGAGCGGATTGTGATGAAACACATCAAATCAACCTATGCCGTTTTAATAATCGGTCTGACACTTCTCTGGCTCTTTGCCGAGCAACCCTGGGCGCAGACCTACACCCTGTTTACTTTTCGTTCAGCGTTCATTAACTACACCGGCATTATCGCGATGGGCGCGATGAGCCTGGGGATGATGCTGGCGCTGCGTCCGGTCTTCGTGGAACCGCTGTTGGGCGGGCTGGATAAAAGTTACCGCCTGCATAAATGGCTGGGCGTGACCGCGCTTGTCATCGGCATCGTGCATTGGTTGTGGGCGACGGGCTTCAAATGGGCGGTGGGCTGGGGCTGGCTCACACGTCCCGCGCGCGGCGCGCGTCCGCCCGCTGACGGCTTTTTCATGCAATTTGTGCAGGACTATCACAAACTGGGCGAACAGTTTGGCGAATGGGCGTCCTACCTCGCTGCCATCCTGATTGTGCTGGCGTTGGTAAAACGCTTTCCCTATCGCTATTTTTTCAGCACCCACCGCTTGCTCGCGCTCACCTATCTGGCATTGGTATTTCATAGCGTGGTGCTCATCAAGTTTGGTTACTGGCAAAACGCCGTCGCATGGGTGATGGCGCTGTTGATGGTCGGCGGCACGGTGGGCGCCATTGCGAGCCTCACCCGCAGAATCGGCATCCAGCGCCGCGCGCTTGGCACGGTTGAGACGCTGGAACACAACCAAAACAACCAGACCCTGCGCGTGGATATTCGCCTCGCCCGCGACCGCTGGGAAGGTCACGCCGCCGGACAGTTCGCTTTCGTCACCTTTGGCGACGGCGAAGGCGCGCACCCTTTCACAATTTCGTCGGCATGGAAAAAAGACGGCTTATTGAGTTTTCATATCAAGGAATTGGGCGATTACACCGCCCGCCTCCCCGCCACCCTCAAAACAGGCGACGGCGCGACCGTCGAAGGGCCTTATGGCTGCTTCCGTTTCGAGAGCGATAAACCGCGCCAAATCTGGGTTGCGGGCGGCATCGGCATCACGCCCTTCATCGCCCGACTGGAAGAACTCGCGCACCACAACAAAACGGGCGACGCGGTAGATTTGTTTTACAGCGCGCAAAAACTGGACGAAACTTCCGTCGCCCGGTTGCGCCAACTCACAGAAGCCTCCGGCGTAACGCTGCACCTGATTGACAGCGAACGCGACGGCAAACTCGACGCCGCGCGTCTTTCTGAAACCGTGCCCACATGGAAAGACGCCTCGCTCTGGTTCTGCGGCCCGGCAGGGTTTGGGCATAGCCTGCGCCAGGGCTTGGCGGCGCGCGGGTTTCAGGTAAAACACTTCCATCAGGAATTGTTCGATATGCGGTGAGGCGGTATCTTGCTCTCCGCTTGATATGACATTTTGGAGATTCACCATGAACAGAAATCAATCCCTGATTGCCCTTTTCGCCGTCGCGTCCCTGTTGGCGGGTTGCGCCTCAAACCTGGGGGGCGACGCCTATTCGCGCGACGAAGCGCGGCGGGAAATGCGGATTGAATTCGCTACCGTCGACAGCGTGCGAACTGTGCAAATCGAAGGCACGAAAACCGCAGTCGGCTCTGTTGCCGGCGCTGCCATCGGCGGCGTTGCCGGGAGTTCCATAGGCGGCGGCGGTAAAAGCTCTACCGTCGGCGCGGTCGTGGGCGCGGTGGTCGGCGGTGTTGCCGGTAGCGCCGTCGAAGAAGTCGCCACCCGCAGACAGGGCATAGAAATCACCCTCAAACTCGACAACGGCGAATACCGCGCCATCGTGCAGCAAGACGAAGGCGAAAATTTCCAGCCGGGCGAACGGGTCAGACTGATCAAGGGCAGCGCGACGCGGGTCGCGCGCTGAAAAAACCGGACAAGCGTCCGGTTTTTCGGGTTATTGCAGGGACGGATCGCGCCGTCCCTGCCGCATGAATTACAGGTTGTACGCTTTCTCGCTGTGTTCGGACTGGTCAAGACCAACCGATTCGGTTTCCGCGTCGACGCGCAGACCGATGGTGAGGTCAATGAGTTTCAGGATAATCCAGCTCACCACGAAGCCGTAGACGATGGTGAAGATCACGCCCTTGAATTGGGCAATGACTTGCGTGGACATCACGACATCTTCCGTGCCGCCGAAGGCGGGAACGCAGAGGACGCCGGTGAGGATGGCGCCAACCATGCCGCCGACGCCGTGCAAGCCGAACACGTCCAGCGTATCGTCGTAGCCGAATTTGCGCTTGACGACCGAAACGAAGAAGAAGCAGACCGCGCCGGTCATCAGACCGATGATGATCGCCCCGACAGGCCCGACGAAGGCGCAGCCCGGCGTGATGCCGACCAGACCGGCGAGCGCGCCGGAAGCCAGTCCCAAGGCGCTGGGACGACCGTTTTTAATCCACTCCACCATCATCCAGCCGAGCACGCCGGTACAGGCGCCGATTTGGGTATTCAGCATCGCCATGCCCGCCGTGCCGTTGACCGCGACCGCCGAGCCGACGTTGAAGCCGAACCAGCCCAGCCAGACGAAGCCCGCGCCAACCAGACAGATGGTGAGGTTATGCGGCGGCATCGGGTGTTGCAGGTAGCCCTTGCGCCTGCCGATGACCAGACAGGCGGCGAGCGCGGCGATACCGGAATTGATGTGCACCGCCGTGCCGCCCGCGAAGTCGAGCACACCCCAATTCGCCATCAGCGAACCGGGGCCGCCCCAGACCATGTGCGAAACGGGGGCATAGACGAAGGTGAACCAGAGCGCCAGAAACAGAATGGCGCTGACGAACTTCATCCGTTCGGCAAAGCCCCCCGCGATGATGGCTGGCGTGATGATGGCAAAAGACATCAGGAAGGTAATCAGCACCGATTCCGGCATCCCGCCCACGACGCTATCCGGCGTCAGATGCGCGAGGAACAATGCGCCCGTGCCGCCGATAAAACTATGCAGATTGAAAACGCCTTCCTCCATGCCGGTGGTATCGGTCGCGATGCTGTAACCGAACACAATCCAGAGAATTGAAACCACGCCCGCCGTGGCGAAAAACTGCGAAAACACGGAGAGCACGTTTTTGGCGTTGACCATGCCCGCATAAAACATGGCGAGTCCGGGAATGCACATCATGATGACCAGGGCGGAAGCCGTCATCATCCAGGCGGTCGTGCCGGTATCAAGCGCTTCGGGCGCGGCGGCGGGTTCTTCGGTGGAAGTCGCCGTGTCCGTTGCGGGTACGGCAATACTGACGGCATCAACGGCGGCGGCGGTCACTTCGCCTGCGCCGCCCACGCCAACTTCATCGGCGAGCGCGACGCCGCCAAAACAGACGCCCCAGGAGAGGGCAAGCGCGGTGAACAGTTTTTTCATGGCTGATCTTCCTTTTCAAAGGGCGGTTTCGCCGGTTTCGCCGGTGCGAATCCGCACGGCTTCATTCAGGCTGGAAATAAAAATCTTGCCGTCGCCAATCTTGCCGGTCGAAGCGGCTTTGCTGATGGCCTCAACAACGGCATCCACCAGACTGTTGGCAATGGCGACTTCGAGCTTGACCTTGGGCAAAAAATCCACTGCGTATTCCGCGCCCCGATAAAGTTCCGTATGCCCCTTCTGGCGACCGAACCCCTTGACCTCGGTAACGGTAACGCCCTGCACGCTGAGTTCGGAGAGGGCAAGACGCACCTCGTCCAACTTGAAAGGCTTGATGATGGCGGTGACCCATTTCATAAAGCGCTCCTTCTGAATTGAAAATCACAAATGCTGAAAAGAAACTTTTTTGCTTGCGATGCAACCAAGCAATAGCCATTCCAGTTTTATTTATTGTTTGGAATCAGTCGGATAGGGATTTTCTGGCGCAGTTTTTGGCGTGGGAATGCACTGATTGGGGGCGTGAGGCACGATTCTGGGGTTCGGGCATCAGGCATCAGGAGACAGAAGACAGGGGACAGCAATTTGTGGCGGCGCAGCCGCCGGAAACCCTGGTTGTCCCTGTGAAAGCGTGCTTGAGGATTGGCGCGGACGACGGAGAACACCGCGCTCAACCGTAATAAGCAATATAAAAAAGCCGCCAGCTTGACGCTGACGGCTTTTGGTGGAACGAGGTGATGTTAAAAAGTCACATGTTCGGATAGTTCGGCCCGCCGCCGCCTTCCGGCACCGTCCAGTGGATGTTCTGGGTCGGGTCTTTGATGTCGCAGGTTTTGCAGTGCAGACAGTTTTGCGCGTTGATTTGCAGGCGGGGTTTGCCTTCTTCTTCGCCCAGAATTTCATACACGCCCGCCGGACAATAGCGGGTTTCGGGCGAGCCGTATTTGGCGTAATTCACCTTGATGGGCACACTTTCATCGCGCAGTTGCAGGTGGCAACGCTGATTTTCCTCATGGTTGACGCTACCCAAAAAGACCGAGGAAAGACGGTCGAAGGTCAGCACGCCGTCCGGTTTGGGATAGTCGATCCGCGCATATTCCGATTTATCGCGCAAGGCGCTGTGGTCGGCGTGAACCTTGAACGTCCAGGGCGCGTGACCACGGAAGATGAAGGTGTCGATGGCGGACAGCCCCAAGCCAGCCCACATACCCCAATGGAAGGCAGGGCGGATGTTGCGCGACTTGTAGAGGTCTTCCCAAATCCAGCTATCCTTGAGTTTTTGCGTGAAGCTGACGACTTCGGCGCCAGCGTTGTCCTGTTGCAGATGCTCGAAAATGGCTTCGGCCGCCACCATGCCGGATTTCATCGCGGTGTGTACGCCCTTGATTTTAGGCACGTCGAGAAAGCCCGCCGTGTCACCAATCAGCACACCACCGGGAAAAGTGACTTTGGGCAGGGATTGGAAGCCGCCTTCCGAGAGCGAACGCGCGCCGTAGGCGATGCGACGTCCGCCTTCAAAAACGGGGCGCACGGAAGGATGGTTCTTGAAGCGTTGGAATTCCTCAAACGGCGACAACCACGGATTTTTGTAGTCCAGACCGACGACAAAACCGACGGCTACCTGATTGTTTTCCAGATGGTAGAGGAAGGAGCCGCCGTAGGTGTCGGTATCCAGCGGCCAGCCGACGGTGTGCACGACCTTGCCCGGCTGGTGTTTTGCCGGTTCGACTTCCCACAATTCCTTGACGCCGACGCCATAAGTCTGCGGGTCGCAGTCCTTACGCAGGTTGAAACGCTCAAACAGGTCTTGCGTCAGCGAACCCCGACAACCTTCGGAAAAGATGGTCTGTTTCGCCAGCAATTCCATGCCGGGCTGGTAGTTGTCGGTTTTCTGACCGTCCTTGCCGATGCCCATGTCGCCAGTGGCGACGCCACGCACACTGCCGTCTTCGTTGTACAGCACTTCGGCGGCGGCGAAGCCGGGATAGATTTCCACGCCCAACCCTTCTGCCTGTTCCGCCAGCCAGCGGCAGATATTGCCAAAGCTGACAATGTAGTTGCCTTCATTGTCCATTTGCGGCGGCGTCGGCATTTTGAGGGCGTGTTTTTCGGTCAGGAACACGAAACGGTCTTCGGCTGCCTCAACATTCAGGGGCGCGCCTTTTTCTTTCCAGTCCGGGATGAGTTCGTTCAGAACTCGCGGCTCGAAACAGCCGCCAGAAAGGATGTGCGCGCCCACTTCCGAGCCTTTTTCAAGGACGCAAACCGACAGTTCCGCGCCCTTTTCGGCAGCCAGTTGTTTCAAACGAATCGAGGCCGCCAGCCCGGAGGGGCCAGCGCCGACGATCACCACGTCATATTCCATGCTTTCACGTTCGGCGCTCATTTTCTTCTCCTTCAATCAGAACAAGGGTTCGTCCAAAGCCAGCACGGATTCGCCGCCTTCGATGATTTCCCTGGAAATGGCTTCCGCCTGCACCAGCCAGTGTTTGGCGTAGTAGCGGGTCGTGCCGATTTTGCCTTTGTAGTACGGGTCGGCGTCGCCGGCGTCAATCTTCTTCTGGGCGATTTGCGCCGACTTGGCAAGCAGCCAGCCGCCGATGACGATGCCCCCCAGTTTCAGATAGGGCACGGAACCCGCCGAAGCCACTTGCGGTTGCGGGCCGTAGGTCTTGATGGCCCAGTCCGTCGTGGTGATCAGCGCCTTGGCGGCTTCCTGCAAGTTTTTGCCGATGTCGCCCAGTTTGGCGTCCTTGGCGAGTTCGTCGGCAAACACGGCGATTTCCTTGTACAGGGTGCGGGCTGTGTTGCCGACCTCGCCCGTTTCCTTGTTCACTTCGCGCGCGGTTTTGCGACCGATGTAGTCATTCGCCTGAATGGCGGTCGTGCCTTCGTAAATCGCGGTAATGCGGGAATCGCGCAGGTATTGCGCGGCGCCGGTTTCTTCGATGAAGCCCGTACCGCCATGCACCTGGATACCATCCGAAGTGATATGGATGGCGCTTTCCGTGCTCCAACCCTTGACTACGGGGGTCAGGAGTTCCACATAGGACTGCGCTTTTTTGCGCGCGGCGGGGTCGCTGGCGTTCTGGGCGATGTCCATATTGCCTGCCGTGAAATAGCCGACAGCGCGCAGGGCTTCGACACGCGATTTCATGTCCATCAACAGACGACGCACATCCGGGTGGAACAGGATGGGCTTGGGATTTTTCTTGCTGTCATCATCGCCGATGATCGCGCCCTGAATCCGTTCGCGGGCATAGGTCAGCGCATGTTGGTAGGCGCGTTCCGCCACCGAAATGCCTTCCAGACCGACGTGGATACGGGCGTGATTCATCATGGTGAACATGTAGGCGATGCCGTTGCCTTCCTTGCCCACCAGCCAGCCAATGGCGCCTTCATGGTCGCCATAGGACATGACGGCCGTGGCGCTGCCCTTGATGCCCAGTTTGTGTTCGATGGCGGAGCAGATCAGGTCGTTGCGCGCGCCCAGACTGCCGTCGTCATTGACGAGGAACTTGGGCACGACGAACAGGGAAATGCCTTTTAACCCCGGATCGGAATTCGGCAGACGCGCCAGCACGAGGTGGATGAGGTTTTCCGCCATGTCGTGCTCGCCCCAGGTGATGAAAATCTTGGTGCCGGAAATGAGGTAGGTGCCGTCGCCATTAGGATTGGGCTTCGCCTTGGTGCGGATGGCGGTGAGGTCGGAACCGGCTTGCGGTTCGGTCAGGTTCATGGTGCCGCCCCAGGTGCCATCCACCATCTTGGGCAGGTATTTCTGTTTGATTTCGTCGGAAGCGTGGTGTTCGATGGCGTGCACCGCGCCCATGGTCAACATCGGACACAGCGCGAAGGCGATGCTGGCGGAACGCCACATTTCATTCACGGCGAAGTTCACCAGATTGGGCAAGCCTTGACCGCCAAATTCCGGGTCGCCGGGCATGGAGTGCCAGCCATTTTCGCAGAAGAGCTTGTAGACCTTCTTGTATTCGGGGCTGACCGTGACCACGCCGTTATCCCACTTGGGAGAATTCTGGCGGTCGCCAATGATGTTGATGGGGTCGATCTGCTCGGTGGCGAATTTGGCGGCTTCATCCAGAATGGCATCAACCGTATCGGCATCCACTTCGGAAAAAGCGGGGAAGCCAAGAATTTCTTTAAGACCAGCGATTTCATTCAGCAAAAAACGCATGTCTTTGAGGGGGGCTGCATAAGTGCTCATTGTGTTGTCTCCTTGTGCGCTTACCGCCGGTTTGGAAAGCGGCGGCAAGCTGGGGTGTAATTACAAACGCATGAAACTGCATGGAACGCAGTCAAACTTTTTACAGGGCTGCAATCAATTCCGGCACGGCGTCATTCAAATCCGCGACCAGACCATAGTCGGCAATCTGGAAAATCGGCTCATCGGCATTTTTGTTGATGGCGACGATGACCTTGGAATCCTTCATGCCGGCCAGATGCTGGATGGCGCCGGAAATACCGATGGCGATATAAAGCTGCGGCGCCACGATTTTGCCGGTTTGACCAACCTGCAAGTCGTTGGCGGCGAAGCCCGCGTCAACCGCTGCGCGGGAAGCGCCCAACGCGGCGCCCAGCTTGTCCGCCAGAGGCGCCAGCAACTTGTTGTAGTTTTCCTTGCTGCCCAGACCGCGACCGCCGGATACAACAATCTTCGCCGCGCCCAGGTCGGGGCGTTCCGATTTGGTGATTTCCTGACCCAGATTTTTGGTGAGCGCCGTATCCGCCGCCGCAGCCACGGCTTCCACCGGAGCGCTGCCGCCGTCACCCACCGCCTCGAAGCCGGTAGCGCGCACGGTGAGCACTTTCACCTTGTCGCCGCTCTGCACGGTTGCCAGCGCATTGCCCGCATAAATGGGGCGCACGAAGGTATCCGCAGATTGCACGCTGATGACATCGGAGATTTGTGACACATCAAGCAACGCCGCCACGCGGGGCAGGAAGTTTTTACCAAAGGGAGAAGCGGGCGCCAGAATGTGCGAATAAGCCCCCGCGAGGGAAACGACCAGCGCCGCCACATTTTCTGCCGACTGGTCGGCATATTGCGGCGCGTCGGCAGCCAGCACCTTGGTGACGCCCGCCAGAGCCGCGCCCTGGGCAGTCGCGCCGGAAATGTTGCTGCCCGCGACGAGCAGATGCACATCGCCGCCGATTTTGGCAGCCGCCGCCAGCGTGTTGCGGGTTGCCGCTTTCAGGCTGGCGTGGTCATGTTCAGCAATAACGAGAATAGCCATTTCAGATCACCTTCGCTTCGTTTTTGAGTTTATTGACCAGATCAGCCACATCGGCCACCTTACCGCCCCCTTGCCGCTTGGGCGGCTCGCTGACTTTCAGCGTTTTCAGGCGCGGCGTGACATCCACGCCCAATTCGGCGGGTGTCGTGGTATCCAGCGGCTTTTTCTTCGCTTTCATGACATCGGGGAGTTTGGGATAACGCGGCTCGTTCAGGCGCAAATCCGCCGTTACCACGGCAGGCAGCTTCACTTCCAGAATTTCCAGACCGCCGTCAATTTCGCGCGTCACCTTGGCAGCGCCACCGGCAATTTCCACCTTGGAAGCGAAAGCGGCCTGTCCCCAGCCCAACAACGCGGCGAGCGTCTGACCGACCTGACCGGCGTCATCATCAATCGCCTGTTTGCCGGTGATGATCAACTGCGGCGCTTCCTTGTCAGCGACCGCTTTCAGAAGCTTGGCAACCGCCAGCGGCTGCAATTCGACATCACCCGCATCCACCAGAATGGCGCGGTCAGCGCCCACAGCCAGCGCCGTGCGGAGAACATCCTGATTGACCGCCGCGCCGGCGCTCACCACCACCACTTCGGTCGCCACGCCCTTTTCCTTCAGGCGCACGGCTTCTTCGATGGCAATTTCGTCAAAGGGGTTCAGCCCCGTCTTGACATTGGCAAGGTCAACGCCGGTTTCATCCGCCTTGACGCGAACCCGAACATCTTTATCAATAACCCGTTTAACGGGAACCAGAACTTTCATCATGCTCCTCCAGTTGATAGCTCACACTTGAAAACAAAACCCGACAACATCATCCGAAACGCGCCGGGGCGCGCCCGAACGAAATGACATCACCGCCAGCGGCAAGTCCGCCACCAGCCATACGAACGGGGCAGGAACGCGGAGGCGGGGGACGCGGAAAAGAAAAACGCGGAAGGAAACGGCGGGCAGGAAGACGGATGAACTTCCCGGCTCATGGCGTCTGTATTGGTTATTTTCACGAGGTCACCCTGTTCTCTGCGCGTCAGCAATCCTGACGCGCTCTCTCCCCGAAAATGTACTTGATTATGCCCATAAAGACAACGGGGAAAAGGATTCTTTTTATGCTGCACCGCAACACAGAAGCCGCATCAGCCGTGGATGATGACGAATTTACGCGCATGTATTTTTCATAAAATACGCCATCAGTTTGTAATCGTCGGGTTTTCGACGACCACGACCTTTCAACTCGATGTCATTGTCTGGAGTCATGCACAGGTAGCAGGGCAGGGGCAATTTGCCAACACATTATGCACAACCGCCGCAACCCGCCTCACGCGCCTGCCCATTCCTCCAGTTTCTGCGGCGCAAGGATTTCCCAGTGGCGGCGGCGACCTTTGATGACGCCGGCGCGTAGCCAGTCGGCGAGCAGACGATTGAGAGTTTCGGCGCGAATGCCCAGAGTGGCGGCGAGTTGGCGTTGCCGCATGGGAAATTCGACGCCCTGCCCGTCTTCCGCCTCTCCCCTTTGGCGAAACAGGCGTAAAAAATAACCCGCGAGGCGTTCCGTGGCGGAGGCGCGCGCCAGCCATTCCACTTCATTGACGCGGCGGCAGAGGCGCTGGCTGGCGCGTGCCAGCAAACGCAGGGCGACTTCCGGGACGTGGACGCAGAGCGCCGCCAAATCCTGACGGCGCATCTGGAACAGACGGCAATTGGCGCGGGCGCGCAGGCTCACGGGCATCTTTTCTTCACCGGGCAGAAACATCAGCACTTCGGCAATCAGTTCCGGCGCGGCGACCCCCCAGAAAATGCGCTCCTCGCCGTCCGTGCCGTGTTTCAAGGATTCCAGTTGCCCCGCTTCCAGCAACCACCAGAAATCGGGGGCGGTCTGTTCGTGGCAGAGTATCTCGCCTGCGGAAAGCTGACGGGGGACGCCATTTGCCAGCAAGGGCGCGAGGAGGTGGGGGGCGACGCCTTGAAAAACGGGATGTCGGGCGAGGGCGTGCTGATGCGGCGTTGGCATTGTCGACATAAAGGAAAACTTGAGAAAAATCATTTTTGTTTCTGGATGAGTCGGGTATTATACTTCTTTAACAATAATCATTCTCATTTCCATTTAACCTCAAACAAAGGAATCTCATGTTCGCATCCTCCGCATCACCTTGGTCTGCCCGCCCACAGAAACGCGCGCTTGCCCTCGTTATTTCCAGCCTTTGCGCGGGCATTGCGCCCTGTTCCACTCACGCCGCGGAAGAAACGATAGTCGAAGAAAAAACCCTGGCGACCGTTGAAACGGTTGCTGCCATCCGCTCAAGCGGCGTGATCGAATCTTCGCCGCTTTCCGTCAGCGTGGTCGACAAGGACGCGCTCTCCGAGCATCCGGCAGGCGGCATCCAGCAGGCGTTGGAGGCGCTTCCCGGTGTCGGGTTCGCCCGTTCCGGGGGCTTGGGCGGGCAGATTGTGATGCGCGGGTTCAATTCCAATCAGTCGCGTTCCATCATCACCATCGACGGCGACCGCTACCACGGGCGCAGTACGCTGGAATTCAACATGTTCGACCCGAACGCCATTGAGCGCATCGAGGTCATTCGCGGCCCCGCTTCGGCGCTCTACGGGGCGGACGCGATGAATGGCGTGGTGAATATCGTCACCCGTCGCGCCAGAATCGGTAAAGACGCGCCATTCCGCCTGACGCCGCGTCTGCGAGCGCTGGAATATGGCAGCGTTAATCATATGCGCGGCGCGCGCGTAGAACTCGAAGGCGGCGGCGCGGGCTTTGATGTATTGCTCGGCGTCAGCGACCGACGCGCGGATGATTTCGATACGCCGGAAGGTCACGCCAAAAACAGCGCGTTTACCAGTACGCAACTGGATTTCAACCTGGGCTACCGCCCAAGCGACGATTCGCGCTGGGAACTGTCCGGTCGTTATGCCGACGTAACCACCGAACGCGCGGGCGGGCTGGGCGCCGCGCCGGGCGCGCCGCTGCAAGAAGTCAGGGAAGACCCGATTATCGAACGCTATTTGCGTCTGGGTTATCAGGGTCGCCATTTCGGGGGGCTGGCGGGTACGCTCGCGGATACTCTGGATGCCGCGCTGTACTGGCGCGAATTTGAAACCGACATTTATCAGACCAATCGCGGCAATCCGGCGGTCACAGTCATGCCGCATCTGAAAGTGTATTCCCCAACCGTCTGGGGCGGGCATCTGATGGCCATGAAGGGCATTGGCGAACACCTGCTCTCCTACGGCGCGGATTTCTTCCGCGAAGACTTTGAAGGGCGCAATCGCCAGATTACCCAAGTCAATCCGGCGACGGGCGCAACCATCGCGCAGACGCCCTGGCAGCAAATCGACCGGGACAGCGTACAGACCAACATCGGCGTGTTTTTAAGCGACGAATGGGCGGCGAGCGAGCGTTGGACGCTTTCCGGCGCGTTGCGTTATGACCAGGTGACGGTCAATGTCGGCAAAACCGCCGCTGCGGGCGAAGGCGCTGTGCAGACGGCGGAATTCGCCAGACATCGCCACAATCAGGATGAAGCCGTGACCGGCAGTCTGGGCGCGGTTTACAAACTCACGCCCGTGTGGAGCCTTGCCGCCAACCTGAGCCGGGGCTTTCGCGCGCCCTCCGGCAATGAGCGCGTCATCACTTCCGTAGCGGGGACGATTGTCAGCCTGCCCGCGCCTGACCTCAAACCCGAATACAACAAAACGCTTGAACTCGGTTTGCGCTGGAATGCCGCCCACCATCGCGGCAGCGTGACGGTCTATGAGAGTCGTTACAGCGATCTGATTGCCTCGGTGGTGGTCTCGCCCACCCTGCGCCAGCGCCAGAACATCGCCGACGCCACGATACGCGGGCTGGAACTGGAGGGTCAAAGCCAGCTTGCCGCGCGCTGGAAACTGAATTACACGCTGGCGGCGACGCGCGGCGAGGATGAATCCGCGCATGAGCCGCTGCCCTACATCACGCCGCTCTCCGCGCGGCTGGCGTTGCGTTTTGAGCCATATCACGCAAACCATCATTACGTCGAAGGCGTCTGGCGCGGCTACAGGGGCAAAACCCGCATCGACCGCACCCAGGAACGCAAGACGGCAAGTTACGCGCTGTTTGATGTCTATGCGGGCGCCAAGCTGGAGGGCGTGTTCGGTGCCGGGTGGCGCGGCTGGAAGCTCGTCGCCGGGGTGGAAAACCTGTTCGACCGCAAGGGGCAGAACCCCGCCATATCCGAAGATATTGCCTTCGCGCGCAGTTATACCAATCCGCTCATTGAACCGGGGCGCAATTTTGTCATCAAGTTGAGCGCGGATTATTGAAATGAAAAAACCGCACAGCCCCGTAATTTCCGTCGTGTTGGCAAGTCTGGCTTTGGCAGTATTGCTGGTTTCCGGCACGGCAGCGGCAGCGGTGGAAAAAACGCTGCGTGACCAGATGGGGCGGCAAGTCACGCTCCCGGTCAAGGTTGAAAAACTGGTCGTCATCCCGATTCCGCTGGCTTCGATGGTGATGGCATTGGATGGCGGCGCGGCGCGGCTCTCCGGCATCAATGCCGCCGCCAGGAGCGATATTGACGAAGGTTTGCTTGGGCGCATGTTCCCCGCCGCGACGCGGATTCCCAGCCGGGTGGCGGGCGAGAGTTTCGCGCCCAACGGCGAGGCGCTCGCCGCCGCCCGCCCTGATCTGGTCATTCAGTGGGGCGACCAGGGCGACGCCATCGTAACGCCCATTCGTCAGTTGGGTTTGCCGGTGCTGACCCTGAAATATGGCGACAGCCGTTGGGCGGCGGACTGGTTGCGACTCACCGGCGCGGCGATTGGCAAGGGCGAGCGCGGCGAAAAACTGGCGACGTGGTTTGAAACGCGCATGACGGAAATCGAACGCCGCGCCGCCGCCATCCCCGCCGCCTCCCGCCCGCGTGTGCTCTATCTGATGCGCGGACGAGGGGCGCTCATCGTCGCGGGCAAAAACACCAGCATGGACGGCGACATCGCCCGCGTAGGCGGCGTCAATCCCGCCGCCAAACTCCCCGGCTTCGCGCCGGTCGGCGTCGAGCAAATCCTCGCCTGGAATCCCGACATCATCCTGCTCAACAATTTCGAGCGCGACCTGTCACCGCAGGCGTTCTACGCCGACAGTCGATTTCGCGGTCTGGCGGCGGTGACAAAAAAGCGCGTCTATCGCTACCCGCGTGGCGGCTTTCGCTGGGATCCGCCCAGTCAGGAAACCCCGCTGGCGCAGGATTGGCTCTACGGCGTGCTGCATCCCGACCGCAAAATGCCTGACCTGCGCGCGCGCATCGCGGTCGCCTATCAAATGCTGTATGGCTATTCCGTCAGCGCGGCGGAAATCGACCGCATCCTGCGCTGCGATGAAAACGGACAAAGCGCCCATTACCTCAACCGCTTCGGGGGAAAGCCATGAACACGGCTCTACTCACATTGCCCGCCGCCGCGTCTGCCCGCAATACGACGAACAACGAAAACCGCAAAATCTGGACATCCACCTGGATACTCGCCGCGTTACTGCTGCTCGCCCTGATTGCCGGGTTAACTTTGGGACGTTACCTGATTGCCCCGACGCGGGTGCTGGAAATCCTGTTCTCCGGCAGCGGCTTCGATACCCGCGACCCGGAAGCGGCAATGGCGGCGCGGGTGATTGAATCCGTGCGCCTGCCGCGCGTGCTGCTTGCCGCGCTCATCGGCGCGGGGTTGGCGGCGGCAGGGGCAGCCTTGCAAAGCCTGTTTCGCAATCCGCTTGCCGAACCGCAGTTGTTGGGCGTCTCTTCCGGCGCGGCGTTTGGCGGTGTGCTCGCCATGTTGCTGGTGGGCGACGGTCAACCCCTTGTCATCGGCGCGTTGGTGTTCGGCATGTTGGCGCTCGCCGCCGTGTTCTGGCTGGCGGGCGGCAAGGCCGCGACAGCGGGCAGCGGCACGGTATTGCTGGTGCTCGCCGGGATCGTCGTAAGCGGCGTTTTCGCGGCGGGCGTGTCGCTCATCAAGCTCGTCGCCGACCCGCAAAACCAGTTGCCCGCCATCGTTTTCTGGCTGATGGGCAGCCTCGCCACCGCCGACCGCGACCGCCTGTTGCTGGCATTGCCCTGCGTCGGCGTCGGTCTCATCGCGCTCTACGGGCTGCGTTTTCAACTGCTGGCGCTCTCATTGGGCGAGGAAGACGCGCGCGGGCTTGGCGTCAAGGTCGCTCTGGCGCGCGCCCTGACCCTCATCGCCGTCGGTCTGATCACCGCCGCCAGCGTCGCCGTGTGCGGCATCGTCGGCTGGGTGGGTCTGGTCGCGCCACATCTGATTCGCATGAGTTTCGGCGCGGATCATCGCAATTTTTTATTGAATGTCATGTTGGGCGGCGCGGCGTATCTGGTGTTGGTCGACACCTTCGCGCGCGCGGCGACGGCGGAAGAAATCCCGCTGGGCGTACTCACCGCGCTCCTGGGCGCGCCGCTGTTCGCCTTCCTCGTGCGCCGCATCGGGCACGGATTGGAGTGTTGAGCCATGCATGACGATGTTTTAATCGCGGCGCAAAATCTGGGCTACCAACTGCCGGTTTGCAAGCGGATGAAAAACGCTGCCCGCTGGATTCTGCGCGACCTTTCCTTCACCCTCGAACGCGGCGCGCTCTGCGCCGTGCTTGGTCCCAACGGGGTCGGCAAATCCACCTTGCTACGGATGCTGGCGGGAATGCAGACGGCGGGCGCGGGGCAGGTCATCCGGCGCGGGCGCGTCGGTTATGTGCCGCAAGCCGTGCATCCGGCGTTACCGTTATCCGCCCTGGAAATGACCCTGCTTGGTCGCGCCGGAAACACCGCCCTGTTCGGCGCGCCGAAGAAACAGGATTACGACGCCGCGCGCGCCGCCCTCGCCCGCGTCGAAGCCGCGCATCTGGCGGCACGCCCCTTTTCCATGCTCTCCGGCGGCGAGCGCCAACTGGTGCTGATGGCGCGCGCGCTCGCGGCGGAGGCGGACATCCTGATTCTCGACGAACCCACCGCCGCGCTCGACTGGCACAATCAGGCGCTCATCATGCGCCTGTTGCAAGACCTCGCCGCCGAAGGCGTCACCGTCATCACCAGCACGCACGCGCCGCAACACGCTTTTGAATTCGCCAGCCACGCCCTGCTGCTGTTCGACGCCGACCATTTCGCCTTCGGCGCGCCCGCCGGAGTGATGGACGAAGCCGCGCTCTCCCGCCTTTTTCACCTGCCGGTGCGCCGCGTTCCCTTGCCGGAACACGCAGGAGAAAAAATGGCGGCCATTCCGATTTTTTCCATGCTTCACGCGCAACCCCAAACGCAACCCGTTTGATTTTTTCACCAAGGAGACACCCCCGTCATGCCATCCATTCTTTATCTACGTTCAATGGGACACGAATTCCCCGCCTTTCTGAGCTTTGCCGAAAGCGAAGCGGTCACGGCGCGTTACCTGCGCGAAGTGAGCGACGATGAACTCGCCCGTTACGACGCCATCCTCGTCCCCGCCCACATCGACCAGCGCGGACTCGCCCGCCGCGAAGCCGCGCTCACGCGATTTCTCGACAAGGGCGGCACCCTCGTTTTCAACGGGCATCTCGTCTATCCCATGCTGGGACTCGCGCCCTTCGTCCCTTCGCAGGGCGGACACAAGGATGACCTCATTGTGGAAAGCGTCAACGCGCATCCGGTCTTTGACGGCGTAGACGACTACGACATTTCGTTCCGGCGCGGCGTTTCCGGCTTCTATGGTCGCGGCGGCAACCCGCCGCCTGCGGGCGCGATTATCCTGCACCGGATGAAAACCGACCACGCGCCGCTGGACTGGTTCTGGGAACGTCCGCAGGGCGGACGCATCCTCATGCACGCCGGCAATACCATGTGGATGTATCTCGGCGACGATACCAGTGCCGCCCGCATCGCCCCGCAACTGCTCGCCTGGTTGAAAGCCACCAGCGGTAAACGCGCCGCTTGCGACGGCAAATGCGCCCAACGAGCGCAAGCGCAAACCCTTGCCCAACCACAAAACCTGCTTGCCCAGGCAGCCTGAACTTTCGGAGATATCATGCGAATTGCCTATCTGGACGGTGGCGCCTACTACCACCACGCTACTTTTCATGGTCGCGGTTTTTCCCGCTACTTTGCCGCCAACATCTACGCGCCGGAACTGGATGATACTGACCTCGACGAATTCGACGGTCTGTACGTCGCCAGCCGACAAGACCCGGAGCACCTGCGCCGCAACAAGGCGAAAATCGACGCCTTTCTTGACGCGGGCAAAACCCTGGTCGTCATGGGCGACAATGACGCCGAAACCTGGGTACCCGGCGCGCGCTGGGAAGCGCGTCCGGTCAATTTCTGGTGGTGGCTCACCCCCGGCGCCGACAGCGGTCTGCGCGTAGCCTCCCCCGAACACGATTTGATGAAAACCATCCCCCTTGCCGACTTCACCTGGCACCAACACGGCGTCCTGACCCCGCCCCAAGGCGCGGTATCGCTGGTCGACAGGGCAGACGGCGGCTCGATTTTCTACGACGACCGCGCGAGCGCCAAAGGACGCATCCTCGTCACCACCCTTGACCCCTGCTACCACAACGGCAGCTATTTCATGCCCGCCGCGACACGGTTTCTGCAAGGGTTTTTGCCGTGGCTGGCAAAAGCGTAGAAAAACACGCCCCGCCCAACCCGCTCCGTGGTTGTAGGGGCGGGTTTCAAACCCGCCCTGCGCGTTCCGATGAGGCAACGGCGGGCAGGGTCAGTTTTTCCTGCACATTGCTCATCCGGTCATTCAGGCTGTCGATGCTGGTTTGTTGGCGGATGATTTCTTCAAAATTGAAGCGGGTGTCCTGGCGTCCTGCGGAAATCATGGCTTCCAGGCTGGTGAGTTTGGCGTTGAATTCGCGCAGTTCAAGCTCGATTCTTTTGCCGGAGGCGCTGAGGGCTTGCAGACCTTCCAGTATGCGATTCACCGCTTGTTCCAGATTCTCCGCTTTTTCCGGTTCTTGGCTCATGGTCATTCTCCATCGAAGTCTCTAGTCTAGTACAGAAAATGACAAACAGCATGACGAATTATGCTTGCAAGGTTGTAAAAATTTCGCGGATGGCGGTCATCCTGTCCCGCAAGGTGGGCATATGGCGCAGCAGCGCGAGTTTGTCCTGTCCGGCGAGTTTGTAGTGGCGATTGGTCTGGATGAGCAGGATGATTTTGAGGGTGTCGACGGGGAAATCCGGTCCCGGCTTGAAGCTCACGATCACCTGATCGGCGGAGGCTTCGAGTTTTTGCACTTGCCAGGGGCGCAGCATGAGGCGCAGGCGATGGGTGGCGATCAGGGATTCGCCTTGTGGCGGCAATGCGCCGAAACGGTCGATGAGTTCTTCCTGCAAGGCGGTGATGTCTTCGTCGTTTTCGCCGTTGGCAAGGCGTTTGTAGAGGGAGAGACGCTCGTGCACGTCGGGGCAGTAGAGGTCGGGGAGCAGGGCGGGGATGTGCAGGTTGATGTCGCAATCCAGATGCGGGGGCGTCGTGAGGTCGTCGGCGCTTAATGTCTTGCCTTGTTTCAGGGCGGCGACGGCGCGGTTCAGCATGTCGGTGAACAGATTAAAACCCACCGCCTGCATGTCGCCGGACTGGTGTTCGCCCAACACCTCGCCCGCGCCGCGAATTTCCAGATCGTGCATGGCGAGATAGAAGCCGGAACCCAATTCCTCCATCGCCTGAATGGCTTCCAGACGTTGCTTCGCCTGTTTGGAGAGCGCCTTTTCGTCCTGCACCAGCAGATAGGCGTAAGCCTGATGGTGCGAACGCCCGACGCGCCCGCGCAACTGGTGCAACTGGGCAAGCCCGAATTTTTCCGCCCGGTTGATCAACATGGTATTGGCATGGGGATTGTCGATGCCGGTTTCGATGATGGTGGTGCACAGCAGCAGATTGGCGCGTTGCCCGACGAAATCGCGCATCACCCGTTCCAGTTCGCGCTCGCGCATCTGCCCGTGACCGACGACGACGCGGGCTTCGGGCACGAGTTTTTCCAGCTTTTCCCGCATGGTTTCGATGCTGTCGACCTCGTTGTGCAGAAAATACACCTGCCCGCCGCGTTTCAGCTCGCGCAGCACGGCTTCGCGGATGATGCCGTCGGAAAAACGGTTGACGAAGGTCTTGATGGCGAGGCGTTTTTGCGGCGCGGTGGCAATCACGGAAAAATCGCGCAACCCTTCGAGGCTCATGGCGAGGGTGCGCGGAATGGGCGTGGCGGTCAGCGCGAGCACATCCACTTCGGCGCGTAACGCCTTCAGCGCCTCTTTCTGGCGTACGCCGAAGCGGTGTTCCTCGTCGATGATGACCAGCCCCAGACGGGCGAATTTCAAATTTCCGGCAATCAGTTTGTGCGTGCCGATGACAATATCGACTTTGCCTTCCGCGAGTTCCCGCAAGGCCTGGGCGCTTTCCTTCGCGCTCTTGAAGCGGGAAAGCTCTGCGATTTTGATCGGCCAGTCGGCGAAGCGGTCAGAAAAAGTCTGGAAATGCTGTTCGCAAAGCAGGGTGGTGGGGCAGAGCACCGCCACCTGTCGCCCGCCCGCTACGGCGCAGAACGCCGCCCGTAACGCCACTTCGGTTTTGCCGAAGCCCACGTCGCCACACACCAGCCTGTCCATCGGCTTGCCGGATTTCATGTCTTCCATGACGGCGGCAATGGCGGCGGTCTGGTCAGGTGTTTCTTCAAAGCCGAATCCGTCGGCGAAGATGGCGTAATCCTGCTCGCCGAACTCGAAGGCGTACCCCTGGCGGGCGGCGCGACGGGCGTAGAGTTCCAGCAATTCGGCGGCGGTGTCGCGCGCCTGCATCGCCGCCTTCTTTCGCGCCTTTTCCCATTGCCCGGAACCCAGCGTGTGCAGCGGCGCGGATTCCGGATCGGCGCCGGAATAACGCGCAATGACATGCAATTGAGAAACCGGCACAAAGAGCTTGGCTTCATTGGCGTAATGAAGTTCCAGAAACTCGCGCTCGCCGTCGCCCAAATCCATGTAGGCAAGCCCCATGTAACGCCCGATGCCGTGCGATTCATGCACCACCGGGTCGCCCATCTTGAGTTCGGTGAGGTCTTTTAACCAGTTGTCGAGACTGGCTTTTTTCCGGCGCGCCTGTTGGCGCGCGCGCGGACGGTCGGCGTATAGCTCGGTTTCGGTCAGGAGCGCGAAATCGTCAGCGAGCCGTAACCCCGCCTGTAAGGGCGCAACGCCCAAGGCGAAACGCGCGTCGCCCGCAAAGAAATCCGCGCAATCGGTGACGGGCTGTGGGCGCAAGCCGTGTTCGGCAAACATCTGCGCGATGGTTTCGCGCCGACCGGCGGATTCCGCCAGCACCAGCGTCCGTCCGGGAAAATCGGCGAGAAAGGTTTTTAACGCCGCCAGCGGCTCGTCGGCGCGGCGGTCGATGGCGACATGGGCAATCGGCGCAGGAGACGGCGCGGAAAACTGAATGCGCCCGCAGGTTTTGGCGGCGAGAAAAAAGGCTTCGTCCGACAAAAACAAATCCTGCGGCGGCAACAGCGGGCGTTGCGGGTCGCCGCGCAAAAGCTCGTAACGCGAGCGCGCGTCCCGCCAGAACGTCGAGAGCGCGCCCGCCACATCGCCGTGGGTGACCATCAGGGTTTCGGGCGGCAGGTAATCAAACAGCGTCGCCGTATCCTCAAAAAACAGCGGCAGGTAATACTCGATGCCCGCGCTGGCGATGCCCGCCGAAATATCCTTGTAAATCCGGCGCTTGCCCGGCTCGCCCTCAAACTGCTCGCGGAATTTCTGGCGAAAGGTGGTACGCGCCTTGTCGTCCATCGGAAATTCATGCGCGGGCAGGAGCCGGATTTCCGGTATCGGATACAGTGTGCGCTGGCTTTCCGGGTCAAAGGCGCGGATGGAGTCGATTTCATCATCGAACAGGTCAATCCGGTACGGCAACGCCGAACCCATCGGATAAAGGTCAATCAGCGACCCGCGAATCGCGTACTCCCCCGGCGCGGCAACCTGCGTGACATGCGCGTAACCCGCCAGCGTCAGGCGGGTACGAAACCGCTCGGCGTCAAGCTTTTCCCCTTTGGAGAGCAAAAACGCGTAAGCCGCCAGAAAAGCCGGAGGCGCCAGCCGATAAGCCGCCGTCGCCGCAGGCACGATGAGCGCCTGACAATTCCCCTGCGACACCGCCCACAAGGTCGCCAGCCGCTCGGAAACCAAATCCTGATGCGGCGAAAAAGCGTCGTAAGGCAGCGTCTCCCAATCCGGCAACAAATGCGCCCGCAACTCCGGCGCGAACCAGCGCATCTCATCCAACAACCGCCTTGCGTCCTGCGCGTTGGCCGTCATCACCACAAAGAGCGGCTTTTTTCCTTGCTCCGACCAAGCCTGCCGCGCCATCGCCGCCAACAAAAACGCATCATGACAACCCGCGCCAACCGACCAATCCAGCTTGTGTCCAGCGGCGGGGAGGGGAGGGAGGGCAACAGGGAGAAAAGCGGGCAATGAGGCAGGAGCGGACACGGGCGTTGGGGGATGAGGATGGGGGAGGGGCGCATTATAGCGGGTCAGCGCTTCCTGAAAACTGCCTTTGCCGACGACCTTTGGGACACCGAAGCGACAATCATCGGGGCGCTTCCTGAATTCGGTCATGGTCGACAGTTCCTGAAAATGGACGTATCATACTGCCGTTGATATATTGTTTTATGCGCTAACGCCAAATGAATATTAAAAAAATTGAAAAACAACCAATACAAGAAAGAAAAATCAACCGCTCGGTGGGCAGGCGGCTGACGGTTTTAATTGTTTTCATGATTGTGGCGCTAAGCATCATCATGACGATAATCGGGTATATCAGATTCAAGGAATCGACAGAAGAGTATTATTTCAGAATGGGAGAAACTGTCGCGGGTATTGTGGCGCGGATCGTTAATGCCGATACCATGGATAGATACTTTGAAACCGCCATTGTGGATGAAGAGTACGATAAAATCATAAATATGCTTCGGGAAACGAAAGATAAATGCAAGGCTAAAGTATTGTATGTATTTTTGGTGAAAGATAATGGTATTCATTATATATATGATACCGACGATACATCAGAAACGCAGAGATTGGGAGAGTTCGATCCATTCGTGCAGATTGATCCGGACACGGGCAAAGTTCAGCGTCTTTACCCGGAAGCTACGGAAAAGCAACTGCATGAGGGCGGAAAAGTTGACACGATTATGGGAATGACGCAATACGGATGGACAATAACCATAAATGAGCCGATCTATGGCAGCGATGGACGCGCCAAAGGATATGTAGGAATCGACTTCGACGTGAACAACGTGATCGCCGAGAACGCGGCGTATCTCTGGCAGTCTGCGGCCATCATCCTCATAATCACTGCGATTTTCTCGGCAATTTATCTTTATGCCATTCATAAAGCCATCGTCCGCCCGATCAATATGATGGCAAAAGCGGCGGACAGTTTCCTTGCCAACAGCCTGGAAAGCGGGGAGAAGGAAATCTCGATAGAGTCCATCGATATTTTTATTTTATCCATGGAAATAAATACACGGGACGAGATGCAAAGCCTTGCCGAATCCTTGAAATCCATGGTTCTGAAGATTCACGAATACATCGTCAACCTGAATCTCGCCACCATTAAATCAGAGACGGATGCGCTGACATCGCTTTTTAACAGAGGCGCTTTCGAGCAACGGGTGAGCGCTATCCTGCGCCTTCGGTCGGAGAATGACCAGACGAACGCCTTTATGATGATTGATGTCGATTATTTCAAGGCCATCAACGATAATTACGGTCATGCCGCAGGGGACATGGTTTTGTCAGAATGCGCGCAGGCTTTGCTGAGGGTGATGCGCAAGGCGGACGTTGTTGGTCGTTTGGGAGGCGATGAATTTGCCGTCTTTTGCAAAAATATCGGCTCTGTCGCCATGGCGGAAGACAAGGCGCGGCAGATTCGCCAGGAATGGTTGAAGATTATTCCTCCGGGCGGCGAGAAGGGCGTCACTGCCAGCATCGGAATATCTTTCGCTCCGCAAGACGGGCAAGAATACCAGGAACTATTCGCCAGGGCGGATGCGGCGCTCTACAAGGTCAAAGAAGCCGGACGTGATGGATTTGTCATATCAAGCGTGTGATCAAGTCAATACCAGAGTTTTTGGCTTTGTGCGCCCACGTCGGTTGACTTCCCCCGTTCGCTCCGTATAATGCCCGACTTCTCTTTGCAGGCGCGTAGCTCAGTTGGTTAGAGCATCACCTTGACATGGTGGGGGTCGTTGGTTCGAATCCAATCGCGCCTACCACACGCTTTTTTAGTGTGTGGCAACAAAAAAATGCGGCGCTGCCGCTTTTTTTGTTTGTACAGTACCTTTTTCTCCCCCGGAGATTCGCCATGCCCGATATTACGCTGCCCGATGGTTCCATTCGTTCCTTTCCTGCCCCTGTTACCGTTGCCGAGGTTGCGGCGAGCATAGGCGCGGGGCTTGCCAAGGCTGCGCTGGCGGGCAAGGTGGATGGGGTGTTGGTGGACACGTCTTTTTCCATCGAGGCGGATGCGGCGCTTGCCATCATTACCGACAAGGATGCCGAGGGGTTGGAAATCATCCGGCATTCGACGGCGCACTTGCTGGCTTATGCGGTCAAGGAACTTTACCCGGACGCGCAGGTGACGATTGGGCCGGTCATCGAAAACGGCTTCTATTACGATTTTGCTTACACACGTCCCTTCACGCCGGAAGATTTGACCGCCATCGAAAAACGCATGGGCGAACTCGCCAAACGCGATATTCCGGTGTCCCGCGAGGTCTGGAAGCGCGATGACGCCGTGAAATTTTTTCTCGGTCTGGGCGAAAAATACAAGGCGGAACTGATTGCCGCCATTCCCGCCGAACAGGAGATTTCCCTTTACCGCGAGGGGGATTTCATCGACCTTTGTCGCGGCCCGCACGTCCCGTCTACGGGCAAAATCAAGGCGTTCAGGCTGATGAAGGTGGCGGGCGCTTACTGGCGCGGCGATTCCAGAAACGAGATGCTGCAACGCATTTACGGCACGGCGTGGGCGAAAAAAGAGGAACTGGAAGCCTATCTGACCATGCTGGAAGAAGCGGAAAAGCGCGACCATCGCAAGCTGGGGCAGCAACTTGATTTGTTCCATTTTCAGGAAGAAGCGCCCGGTTCCGTGTTCTGGCATCCGAAGGGCTGGTTTCTGTTCCAGAAGCTGATTGCCTATATGCGCGACTGTCAGGAAAAAGCCGGTTACGTGGAAGTCAACACGCCTGACGTGATGGATCGCGCGCTTTGGGAAACTTCCGGGCACTGGTTCAATTATCGGGAAAACATGTTCACCACCCAGACTGAGGATGAGCGTGTTTTCGCCCTGAAACCCATGAACTGTCCCGGCGCGGTCGCCATGTACGCGCAGGGCGTCAAGAGTTACCGCGACCTGCCCATCCGCATGGCGGAATTCGGCAAGGTGCACCGCTACGAACCGTCGGGCGCGTTGCATGGTCTCTTGCGCGTGCGTCACTTTACCCAAGACGACGCCCATATCTTTTGTACCGAAGAGCAGATGGAAGCCGAATGTCGGGACGTGGTGAAGCTGATTTTTCAGATTTACAAGGATTTCGGCTTCGAGAATGTGCGCGTCAAACTCTCCACCCGCCCCGACAACCGCATCGGTTCCGACGAAATCTGGGACAAACTCGAAGGCGCGCTGGCGCAGGCGTTGGAACACATGGGTGTGGAATACACGCTGTTCCCCGGCGAAGGCGCGTTTTACGGTCCCAAGCTGGAATTTGTGTTGCGCGACGCCATCGGGCGGGATTGGCAATGCGGCACTTTGCAGGTCGACATGAACCTGCCGGAACGCTTCGATATTCATTACGTGGATTCCGACAACAGCCACAAACGCCCCGTCATGCTGCATCGCGCCCTGTTCGGCTCGCTGGAACGCTTCGTCGGCATTCTGATTGAGCACTACGTCGGCGCGTTTCCCCTCTGGCTTGCGCCGGTGCAGGCGGTGGTGTTGAGCATCTCCGAACATCAGGCGGATTATGCCGCCGATGTTGTGAAAAAGTTGCGCGAAAAGGGCATTCGCGCCGAAGCGGATTTGCGTAATGAGAAAATCACCTATAAAATTCGCGCCCACAGCATGAACCGTCTGCCTTATCAACTCATTGTGGGGGATAAGGAAAAAGTGGGAAATCTGGTTGCCGTGCGGACTCGTGGCGGTCAGGACTTGGGGCAGATGCCTCTGGATGAACTGATCGCGCGGCTTCAAAAAGAAGCCGTGACGCGAGGGAGCGCGGCTTAGTTTTTGTCCGTTTTTGTTAATTTTCGGGAGTTTTTGCCATCGCTCTGAATAAGTCGCATCGCCTCAATGAAGAAATCAACGCGCCGGAAATCCGGCTGATTGGTGCTGAAGGCGAACAATTGGGGGTCGTGAGTTCCCGTCAGGCCAATTACCTGGCTGAGGAGGCCGGTCTGGATCTGGTGGAAATCGCGCCGCAGGCCGCGCCGCCGGTATGCCGAATCATGGATTACGGCAAATTCAAGTATCAGGAAGCCAAGAAGGCGCACGAGGCGAAGCAGAAGCAGAAGCAGGTGCAGGTGAAAGAAATCAAGCTGCGCCCCGGCACTGACGAGAACGACTACCAGATCAAGCTGCGGAACATGATTCGTTTTCTGGAAGAGGAAGACAAGGTGAAAGTCACCTTGCGTTTCCGGGGTCGTGAAATGGCGCACCAGGAATTCGGAATGCGCCAGCTTGAGCGTATCCGCAATGACCTGGACGCTTACGGTCTGGTCGAGCAGATGCCCAAAATGGAAGGGCGGCAGATGGTGATGATCATCGGCCCCGCGAAGAAAAAGCTGGAAAAGCCTGAAAAACCCGTGGAAAAATCCACGGACAAGCCCGCCAGACTTGGCACGGCTAAATTGGCAACTCCGGCGGCTGCAAAACCGGCGGCTGCAAAACCTGCGGAAGTCGTGGAAAAATCGGCGGAAGAAGCCGAAGCGTAAAAGTTTCGACGGGTTCCTTCCCGCGTTTACGGTGAGGAAGCTGTCATAAAAAGTGGTTTCGGGTTGATAAGTGTCCCCGTCGGGGAACACCTGAAATCATGTTATTAACGGAGCTAACCATGCCCAAAATGAAGACCAAGAGCGGCGCTGCCAAGCGTTTCAAGGTGCGCGCCTCTGGCAGCATCAAGCGGGGTCAGGCGTTCAAACGTCATATCCTCACCAAAAAAACGACCAAGAACAAGCGTCACCTGCGCGGCATTACTGGCGTCAATGAACGCGATGTCGCTTCCATCCACGCCATGTTGCCCTACGCTTGAGGAGATAGAAAATGCCGAGAGTCAAACGGGGTGTAACGGCGCGCGCGCGCCATAAAAAGGTTCTGGAACAGGCGAAGGGCTATCGCGGTCGCCGCAAGAACGTCTATCGCATCGCCAAACAGGCGGTGATGAAAGCCGGTCAATATGCGTACCGTGACCGTCGCCAAAGGAAGCGTCAGTTCCGCGTTCTGTGGATTGCGCGGATCAACGCCGCCGCCCGCGAACTGGGTCTGAAATACAGCACCTTCATGAATGGCCTGAAAAAAGCCAACATCGAAGTCGACCGCAAGGTGCTCGCTGACCTGGCGGTGTTCGACAAGGCCGCTTTCGCTGCCCTGGCGGGTCAAGCCAAAGCGCAACTCGCCGCCTGATTGCGAACATGCAGTACAAAAAGGAGGCGTAAGCGCCTCCTTTTTTCTTTTCAAGGGTGATCCATGCAAAATCTCGATTCCATTATCCAGAACGCCCGCGCCGCTTTTGCGGCGGTGAGCGACCCGAACGCGCTGGAACAGGTCAAGGCGCATTATCTGGGCAAGAGCGGTCAGATTACCGCCTTGTTGAAAGACCTGGGCAGACTCGCGGCAGAGGAAAAGAAAAAAGCCGGCGCTGCCATCAATCAGGCGAAGGCGGCGGTGGAAGCGGCGTTGACAGCCCGCCGCGAGGATATTCGTCGGGCGGCGCTGGCGGCGCGGCTGGCGGAAGAGGCGCTGGATGTCACCCTGCCGGGGCGGGGCGAGGCGCGTGGCGGTTTGCATCCGGTGACGCGCACGCTGGAGCGCATTGAGCAGCTTTTTGCGTCCATCGGCTTTTCCGTCGCCGACGGGCCGGAAATCGAAACCGATTTTTATAATTTCACCGCCCTGAACACGCCGGAAGACCATCCGGCGCGTTCCATGCACGATACTTTTTATTTGCAGGACGAAGCGGGCAAGGTGGCGGAAAACGTCCTGCTGCGTACCCATACCAGCCCGATTCAGGCGCGTTACATGCAGGCGCATGTTGAACGCTACAAACATCTGGACACCATGCCGGAAATCCGCGTCATCGCGCCGGGGCGGGTGTATCGCGTCGATTCCGACGCCACCCATTCGCCGATGTTCCATCAGGTCGAAGGCTTGTGGGTGGGCGAGGCGGTTTCCTTTGCCGACTTGAAGGGCGTGATCGCCGATTTTCTGAAACGTTTTTTTGAAACCGACGATTTGCGGGTGCGCTTTCGCCCCTCGTTCTTCCCCTTCACCGAGCCTTCCGCCGAAATCGACGTGGCATTCATGGGCGGCGCGTTAAAAGGTCGCTGGCTGGAAATCGCCGGTTGCGGCATGGTGCATCCCAATGTTTTGAAACACGCGGGCATCGACCCGGAGAAATACACGGGCTTCGCCTTCGGGTTTGGTCCTGACCGATTGACCATGCTGCGTTATGGCGTGAATGACCTGCGCCTGTTCTTCGAGGGTGATTTGCGCTTTTTGCGCCAGTTCGTGTAACCCTTTTCCGCATTTTTGCGACTTATTTTGTAACGAGAGACTTCCATGCAATTCTCCGAATCCTGGCTGCGTACCTTCGTTAATCCCGACTTGTCCAGCGACGCGCTGGCTCACCTTCTGACCATGGCAGGGCTGGAAGTGGAAGAACTGGAACCCGTCGCGCCCGACTTTACGCAGGTGGTCGTGGCGCGGGTGGAAAGTGTTGTCAAACATCCCGACGCTGACCGCCTGAATGTCTGTCAGGTTGTTTTGTCCGATGGTGTCAAGGCGCAAATCGTGTGCGGCGCGCCCAATGTGGCGGCGGGGCTGAAAGTGCCTTGCGCCTTGCCGGGGGCGACGCTGCCGGGAAATTTCAAAATCAGGACGGCAAAGGTGCGCGGCGTCGAATCCGCCGGGATGCTTTGCTCGGCGAAGGAACTGGGGATTGCCGAAGACGCTTCCGGCTTGCTCGCGCTGCCGGAAGACGCGCCGGTGGGCAAATCCATCCGCGAATATCTCGATCTGGATGACCATCGCTACACCCTGAAACTCACGCCCAACCGCGCCGATTGCCTGTCGCTCACCGGCATCGCCCGCGAAGTGGCGGCGCTCACCGGCGCGCCGGTCGTTTATCCGGCGACGCCCGCCGTGCCCGTTACCGACGACAGCCGCCGCAAGGTGTTGCTGGACGCGCCGGAAGCCTGTCCGCGCTATTGCGGGCGGGTCATTCGCGGCGTGAACGCGAAAGCGCCGACGCCGGAATGGATGCGCCGCCGTTTGGAGCGCAGCGGTCTGCGCTCCGTTTCCGCGCTGGTGGATGTGACCAACTATGTGCTCCTGGAACTGGGGCAACCCCTGCACGCCTTCGACAACGCCAAACTCACGGGCGACATCCACGCGCGGCTGGCGATTTCCGGCGAAAAGCTCACGCTCCTGAACGGGCAGGACATTGCCCTTGCCGACGACATTCTGGTGATTGCCGATGACGCCAAGGTGTTGGCGATGGCGGGCGTGATGGGCGGCGAGGAGAGCGCCATCAGTCTGGAAACCCGCGACGTGTTCCTCGAATCCGCTTTTTTCGCGCCCAAAGCCATCGCGGGTCGGGCGCGGCGTTACAATTTTTCCAGCGACGCCTCGCATCGCTACGAACGCGGCGTTGATTGGGGCAACTGCGCCAACGCGCTGGAACGGGCGACGGCGCTGGTGCTGGAACTCTGCGGCGGTCAAGCCGGAGCGGTCACGGAAACAAGCGCCCGCTTGCCGGAACCCAAACCCGTGCGCCTACGTCTTGCCCGCCTGCAAAAAGTGTTGGGCGTCAGTTTTGCCGCCGAACAGGTCGCCACTTTTCTGGAACGGCTGGCGCTCGCTTTTGTGCGCGAAGGGGACGATTTCATCGTCACGCCGCAGAGCTACCGCTTCGACATCGAAATCGAAGAAGATTTGATTGAAGAAGTCGCCCGTCTGCACGGCTACGACAATATCCCCGGACACGCGCCGAAAGGCAGGCTCGCCATGCTGCCGCAAGCCGAAAACCGGCGTCCCCTCTATCGGGTGCGGCAACAAATCGCTGACCGTGGCTTTCAGGAAGTCATCAATTTCGCCTTCGTACCGGAAGCCTGGGAACAGGATTTTTCCGCCAATTTACGCCCCATTCGGCTTGCCAATCCCATCGCCAGCCAGTTGGCGGTCATGCGCTCCAGTCTGTTCGGCGGGTTGATTGAAAACCTCGCCGTCAACCTGAAACGCAAACAATCGCGTGTGCGCCTCTTTGAACTGGGGCGCTGCTTTACGCAGTCTGGCGCTGACTACGCGCAACCCTGGCGTTTGGCGGCGCTGGCTTATGGTACGGCGCAACCCGAAGGCTGGGGGCGTGACAACCGCAAGGTCGACTTTTTCGACCTCAAGGCGGATTTGGAAAGCCTCTTTGCCGCCGAACTTTCCTTTGTCCGTCCCGAACAGCCACATCCGGCGCTGCATCCCGGACGCGCTGCCAGTGTTCATCTGAATGGTCGGGAAATCGGCTGTCTGGGCGAGCTGCATCCAGAGTGGGCGCAAAAATACGACCTGCCCGCCGCGCCCATCGTCTTTGAAATCGACCTCGACGCCGTAACGCAGTCTGCCATTCCCGCCTACGCGGAAGTGTCGAAATTCCAGCCCGCCGTCCGCGACCTTGCCATCGTCGTCGACCAATCCGTCGTTCTGGGCGACCTCCTCAAAGGCATGAAAGCACACGCGCCAAGCCAGGTTTGCGACATCCAATTCTTTGACATATACCAGGGAAAAGGCATCCCCGACGGGAGGAAAAGTCTTGCTTTTCGGATAGTTATGCAAGATACTCAACGTACTTTGTTAGATGCGGACATTGATGCCGCCGTGGTGAAAATCACCACGTATCTGGAACAAAATTTTCAAGCGCAACTACGAGCCTGACCCTTTCAGGCTTCCTCGGATATGAATACTCCCACTGTCAAGACGCTGACCAAGGCTGAACTTTCCGATCTTTTGTTTGAGCAGGTCGGTCTTAACAAACGTGAAGCCAAGGATATGGTGGAGGCATTTTTTGAGGAAATCCGCGACGCGCTGGAACGTGGCGAAGGGGTCAAACTCTCCGGCTTTGGTAATTTTCAACTGCGCGACAAACCGCAGCGCCCCGGTCGGAATCCCAAGACCGGCGAGGAGATTCCCATCACCGCCCGGCGCGTTGTCACCTTTCACGCCAGCCAGAAATTGAAAGCCGATGTGGAGCAAGCGTTGAATGGAAGCTCGGCAGCATAACCGTCCCGTGGACGAGAAGGAACTTCCGCCCATCCCCGCCAAACGCTATTTCACCATCGGTGAAGTCAGCGAGCTATGTGACGTCAAGCCGCATGTGCTGCGCTACTGGGAGCAGGAATTCACCCAGTTGAAACCCTTGAAAAGACGCGGCAACCGGCGTTATTACCAGCATCACGAAGTGCTCCTGGTGCGGCGTATCCGCGAACTGCTGTACAGCCAATGCTTCACCATCAGCGGCGCGCGCAACCGTCTGGAAGAAGAACTGCTGCAAGCCGCCGCCGACATGCCGGAAAAAAAGCCCCTCTCCATTCACCAGATTCGGGAAGAACTGACCGCCATCCTGAACATTCTCGGCGGTTCGACGCCGGTTGCGCCCACCCGCAAAGCCAAAGCCGCAACTGCCGCGCCGTTGCCAGCGGCATCCAGCATCCCCACCACGCCGGAACTTTTCCCCGCTTCCGAAGAAGGCGCAATCGAAGATTGAGGCGCGGCAGCGCCCATCAAGTTTTCCGGTTTGTGACCGTAGAAACCCGTGTGATGTAAAACACCGGGGTCGCGCCATGAATACCGTCCATCATCTGTCGCCGTTCAACTTTTCCGCTCCGTCGGCGGCGGCAATGCCCGTTGCGGCGGGTGAAGCGGATGTCGACGAGCAAATTCCTGCCGCAAGCGGCGAAAAAACCACGAGCGCCCCGCCTTCAACCGTCGTGCAAATCAGCATGGAATCCCTGCGTCTGATGCGGCAGGAAGCCGTCGCTCCCGTCAAGGAAGAAAAAAAGAATGAGTCGCTGGAACTGTATGCCCAGTATGAGCATCGTCTGAATTCCTTCATGCGCCGGTTCTTTACCCAGGACGACAAGGAATTGTTGGGCGAAGCCTACAAACTCGCGGAGCGCAAGAACAGGGATTTGAAGAAAATCGACAAACTGGCGAATGAACTGGGGTCGCTGCGTATCCGGCAGTTCATGGCAGGCGAACTGGTGCTGGCGGCGGCGGGGCAGGAACAGGATGAGAACGCGCCCAGACAGCCCGACCTCGCGCATATGGCGATTTTGGGAGAAATGAAAAAGATGGCGGGATAGGGGGCAGGTGTCAGGGGACGGGTGACAGGGGACAGAAAAAAGGGTTTGCGCCTAAGCGCAAACCCTTTTTGTTGGCGTGACGGCTATTTACGCAGCCACCTTGTTGTCGGTGTCGGTTTTTTGCGGGTTGATGGCGGCGAGTTTGTCGGACAGGAATTTGTCGTAGCCTTGCTGCACCAGTTCAAAGGTTTTCTCGACGCCGCTTTTCACGTTGCCGTCGAAGACTTTGAGACCTTCGAGAATGTTCTTCGCTTCGCCGTAGCCTTTTTCAAAGCCGCCTCGGATGACCGCCACAAAATCCCTGGCGAGTTTTTCCGGGTCTTCGCCGGGATGCTGTCTGGCGTAGCCGTCGTAAAAGGCGGTAGACAGGCTCAGGATGCGATTGGCAGTGGCTTCGGGCGAATTGTCCTGGTTGGTGGCTGCGGCTTGAATGGCGTTGGCGCCCAGTTCCGGCGCCAGCACCGAATTGATGTGTTCAATGGCGGAACGGAACAACAGCGCCTGCGATTCCTGACCGGACGATAGGGATACCCGCGCGGAAGCTTCCAGAATCTGCCGGTTCATTTCATGCTTGTTGGCGACGATGGGATTTGTGGTCTTTTTGACCTCCTTCGCCGCTTCCGTTTCCTCGTTCGTCTTGTCGGTCTTGTGAGCGTATCGGTTCTGTTCCTGCGCTACGGCAGTCGTTGCAGTGGGGGTGATGGCCATGATGATGCCCTCCTTGGGGAAGAAAATGAGTCAATGGTTCGCTTGTGGCGAACCTTCCTTTCTTTAACAACGGCAGTCCTGTACAAAAGTTTAGTTTTATTTGGCGTGTTTTATTTTGCGCGTCTGTTGGCGTTGGTGACATCTGATAAGCTGACAACTTTTTCGCCCGTCGTCTATCCATCATGGAATTTCTGCTTTCACCGGAACTCATTTTCGCTTTTCTGACCCTCACCGCGCTGGAACTGGTGTTGGGTATCGACAACATCATTTTCATCGCCATTCTGGTGAACAAGCTGCCCCCGGCGCGGCGCGATTTTGCGCGGCGGGTGGGGCTGTTTCTTGCCATGTTCGTGCGGATCGCGCTGTTGGCGTTGCTGTCATGGTTGGCGGGGCTGACCGCGCCGCTGTTTGCCGTGCTGGGACATGGTTTTTCCGGTCGGGATTTGATTCTGATCGCGGGCGGGCTGTTTCTGGTCTGGAAAAGCACCGGCGAAATTCATCAATTACTGGAAGGCGAGGAGGGCGAGGCGTCGCAAGCCGCGCCTTCCGCTTTTGCCGCCGTACTGGTACAGATTATCCTCATCGACCTGGTGTTTTCGCTGGATTCCATCATTACCGCCATCGGCATGGTCAATAACCTGTCGGTCATGATTTCTGCGGTGGTGGTTTCGGTGGGGCTGATGATGCTGGCTTCCGGTCCCATCGCCGCCTTTGTTTCCGGGCATCCCACTGTCAAGATGCTGGCGCTTTCTTTCCTGATGGTGGTCGGCGTCGTCCTGATTGCCGACGGTTGCGGGCATCATGTACCCAAGGGTTATATCTATTTCGCGATGGCGTTTTCCGTGGTGGTGGAAATGCTCAACATCCGGCTTCGCAAGAAAGCAGGACAGCCGGTTGCGTTGAGGGAAGCCTATACCGAGGATGGCAATGGATGAATTAGCGACGCGGTTGCCGATGCTGGACGACGAGTTTTTCATGCGCGAGGCGCTGTATCAGGCAGAAGCGGCGGGCTGTCTGGGTGAAGTGCCGGTCGGGGCGGTCGTGGTGCTGAACAAGGTCGTGGTCGGGCGCGGCTTCAATTCCCCGATTGGCGACAGCGACCCCAGCGCGCACGCGGAAATCGCCGCCCTGCGGGATGCGGCGCGGCGGCTGGAAAATTATCGCCTGCCGGAGTGTGAGTTGTTTGTGACGCTGGAACCTTGCGCCATGTGCGCTGGCGCTATCCTGCACGCCCGCATCGCCCGCGTGGTCTATGGCGCGCGTGACCCGAAAACCGGCGCGCACGGCAGTATTCTGGATTTGTTCGCGGAAGCGCGTCTGAATCACCACACGGAAATCGTGAGCGGTGTGTTGGCAGAGCGTTGCGGGCGCTTGTTGAGTGAATTTTTCGCTGAACGGCGGAAGAAAAGCGCAGAAAAACCCGCGCGGGAAGACGCGCCATGCTGATTCGCGTCTCGCTTGCCGCGCAAACCCTGACCCTGTTTGACGACGCGGGCAAGGCGTTGCGCCGCTATCCGGTTTCCACCGCCATCAAAGGCGCGGGAGAAGCAGAGGGCAGTCATCAGACGCCACGCGGTCGCCACATCATCCGCGCCAAAATCGGCGCGGGCAGCCCACTTTACACGGTGTTTTCCGGTCGCAGACCGACGGGCGAACTCTGGTCGCCGGAACTGGACGCGGCTTGTGCGGGGCGGGACTGGATTTTGACCCGCATCCTCTGGCTTTCCGGCTGTGAGCCGGGCAAAAACCGTTTGGGTAAGGTGGATACCATGCGCCGCTATGTCTACATCCACGGGTGCGGCGAAACCGCCCCTCTGGGCGAGCCGCATTCGCACGGCTGCATCCGCATGAATAATCGGGATATTGTGGAACTCTTTGATTTGACGCCGGTTTATACGGCGGTGGAGATTGACGCGGACTAAGCCGCGTCAGATGAAGCCGCGCGGATTGAGAGCGCGTTCAGGTGCGACCCAACAGGGCAGCGGCTTGCTGGTGCACGTTCGTCGGCGCAGGGCGATGTTGCGGTTGCGGCTGCGGCGGGTGGGCAGCGGCGGGCGCGGCAGCAGGCTCGACGTCATTCAGTTGCAGCGTCGGCAGCGGCTGACGACGACGGGGAACCTGGTTTTCATCCAGCAGATGCTCGATGCGGGCAAAAATCTCGTGCCGGGAAAAGGGCTTTTTCATGAAATCGTCGGCGCCGATGCGCGCGCCGAAAAATTGCTCCGTTGCCTGTTCGTTGCCACTCATCATGATGATGGGAATATGCTTGGTGCGCTCGTCGCGGCGCAGGGCGCGCAGGGCGGCGAAGCCGTTGATGCCGGGCATTACGATGTCGAGAAAGATGAGTTCCGGGTGATGCGAGAGCACCAGTTTCAGACCGGACGCCGCGTCCAGCGCCGTGATGGGGGAGCAGCCCGCCGATTGCAGGACGCGCTTCAACGCGGTAACGATGGTTTGCGAGTCGTCAATAATCAGGATGCGACAGCCTTCGCGGGGATTGATGCGCTTGCGGACACGTCGTTCAGGGATGGATTCTTCCTCCACCTTGATGGCTTCGGTCGGCGTCGTAAAGAGGGCACGAAACTGGTCAAACAGGCTCACGGCATAACTTTCTGAAAGTTCACCCGATGCTACAAAATTCATGGATACGAATATGTGTATAGGGTGATGATTAACAATGATTCGGCATCATACTGCTATATTCCTTTGAATGGAAAGGGAAATTTTGATTTGTAAATTTGAGGACGGCGCCGGGGCGGCGCGCGGGTCAGTTTTGTGGCGTTTTGTCGCGCTGGATGAGCGGCAAACGCAAGGTCGCCCGCAAGCCTTTGCCATCCGCGCCGGGCGCGAGTTCGAGGCTGCCGCCGTGGTTTTTTGCCACGCGCTCGACGATGGCAAGCCCCAGTCCGGTGCCGTTTGCCTCGCTGCGCGCGTCGCTCAGTCGTGTGAAGGGGCGTTTCAGGCGTTCGATTTCGTGGGCGGGAATCCCCACGCCGCAGTCGGTGACGGTGAGCGCCAGCCAGCATTGATCTCCTTCGCCTTCCACGCTGCCGGAAAGGGTGACGGGGGGCGCGCCGTATTTCCAGGCGTTGTTGAGAAGATTGCTGATTGCCCGCCAGACGGCTTGTGGTTTCATGGGCGCGGGCGGCAGTTTCGTGGCAAGCAATGTGACCGGATGTTGGGTAGCGGCGGCGTGTTGGGCGAGCGATTCCAGCAGCGCGTTGGGGTCGCTGTTCGTGATGTGTTCTTCGCCTTCGCCTCTGGCGTAATCAAGAAACTGGGCGATGATGGCGTCCATTTGCATGATGTCCGCCACCATGCCCGCCTGGGCTGCGCCCTCCGGCAGGCTCAATTCGGCTTCCAGGCGCATACGGGAAAGCGGTGTGCGTAAATCGTGCGAAATGCCCGCCAGAATTTCTGCTCTTTCCTTGTCGTGGTAGTCGAGGTCGCGGGACATGTGATTGAAGGCGACCACCAGTTGCTGCAATTCTTCCGATCCCCCCTCGGCGAGCGGCGGCGGAATCTGCCCCCGCCCCACCTGACGGGCGGCATGTGCCATGCGTCGCAGGGAACGACTCAATCTTGACGCCAGAAGCGCGGCTGCGGCGAGCACGAGCAGGGTGGCGAGCACGCCCCAGCCCAACCATAGCCAGGACTCATTTTGTTCGGCGCGGTCTATCGGCAGAATGAGCCAGAAATCGTCCGGTTCATCCGCGGCGATGGCAAAGCTGATCCATAGACCCGGTTCATCATTGACCATGAAGGAAAGCGCGGTGTCGCCGCCGAGCGACTGGTAAATATGGGTTTCAAAACTCTGGATGAAATAGTCGTTGGGCAGGGGGGTGACGCGGTCTTCCGGGTCGCGGGGCAGCAGGCGGATGCCTTCGCGGTCAGACAGTTCCTGCAAGAGGGCGGGACGCAGTTCCGGTTCGGCGGTTAACAAGGAGACCCGCACCAGATTGACCACACTGGTGGAAAATTGAGCCAACGCTTTGCCTTGTGGTTTGGCCTCGGCAAGGTGGAAAATCAACATTCCGGCAGTGTTGCTGAGAATGACCAGCAATGCCGCCCAGAGGAGGATTCGGGCGAACAGGGAACGGGGCGGGAACATGGGAAATTTTCTGAACGAAACCCGCCGGATTCTACTGTGGTTTTATGGTTTGTTCCGCTTCATCTTCCGATTCGCTGTCCGGCACAAAGACATAGCCCATCCCCCAGACCGTTTGCAGATAACGGGGACGACCGGGGTCGGGTTCCACCAGTTTGCGTAACCGCGAGATTTGCACGTCGATGGCGCGGTCAAATGGTCCCTGCTCGCGTCCGCGCGACAGCGTCATCAGCCGGTCGCGCGATAGCGGCTGGCGCGGATGCTGGAGCAGGGCGGAGAGTACGGCGAATTCGCCAGTGGTCAGGGGATAAGTCTGCCCGTCGGTTTTTTTCAGGGTGCGGGCGGCAAAGTCGACTTCCATGCCGCCGAAACTGATTTTTCCCGGCGCTTCCGGCGCGTCGTTCGTCTGGCGCGGACGCCGCAACACCGCCTGAATACGGGCAAGCAGTTCGCGTGGATTGAAGGGCTTGGGCAGGTAATCGTCCGCGCCCATTTCCAGACCGAGAATCCGGTCAATGTCCTCGCCTCTGGCGGTCAGCATGATGATGGGGATATTGTTGCCCAGCGCGCGCAGCCGTCGGCAAATGGCAAGACCATCTTCGCCGGGCAGCATCAAATCCAGAATCAGCAGGTCGAAATGCTCGCGCTGCAAATACTTGTCCATTTGCGTGGCATCGGGCGCGGTGCGGATTTCGTAACCCTGTTCACCCAGGTAACGCTGCAACAGGCTACAGGCGCGGGTGTCATCATCAACAATCAGAAGGTGTTTCGGACGCTTGTTCGCGTTGGTTATGGTCATGTCGAATAAGTAAAATGTTGTTGGATAAAGAGTGGCTAAGCACCCTGATTCAATTTTACACGTCCGAAAGAAAAATGAAGACGATTGGCATCACTTTGTTACAATTTCATGAGTTTTACAAATAAATATGTTTTTTAGCAGAGATATGCCCGAAAATACAGTTTTACCGCGTTCTGCTTGCCGTTCATGAAAAATCAATTTTTATGCGCCTTGTTATTTCTGTTGCTGTCCTTGTTGCCCTGCGTGGCAACGGCGGATGGACACCGCGAAGCGTATGCGGACGGCGAAGCGCGGCGCGAAGGGAGCGACGGGTTTGGCAGAAGCGTCAGCCCGGATGTTCCTCCGATTGCGAGCGAACGGGAAGAAAAACGACAATTCAAGAGTTTGTGGCGGCAGCTTTCGCGTGAAGAACAGGATGCGCTACGCCAGCAGATGCGCGCCGCCTGGCAACGCCTGACGCCGGAAGAACGCCAACGCGCGCTGGCGACGGTCGAAGCGGAAGCGCGTGAAAGCGGGAGTAAAAAACACCACGGAGCAGGTGTGGATGACGAGAAAGACCGGGCGCATGAAAAACGCAAGGCAGAACATAAAGCCTATTGGAAAAGCCTGAACGCCGAGGAACGCGCGGCATTGCGCGAAAGTTTGCGGGCGAATCTGCGGGAAACGCTGCGCCAACACTGTCTGAATTCGCGGAATCAACAGAATCAGGGCGTGGAAGGCAAAGGGCAAGGACTGGAAATCACCTGCGCCAAAGCGCCCGATCGCTGAAACGACAGCTTCAGGATGAGGATGGGTTAGAATCCGCGCCATGCAAATTCTGGCTCTGGAAACTTCTACCGAATCCGGTTCCTGCGCGCTTTGGCAGGATGGTCGTGTGCTGGCGGCGGACTGTCCGGCGGGCGAGTCACATTCCGCCACCCTGATTCCTCTGGCGCAGCAACTTCTGGCGACCGCCGGCAGCGACTTTTCCGCTTTGGACGCCATCGCCTTCGGCATGGGGCCGGGCGCGTTTACCGGCTTGCGCGTCGCCTGCGGCATCGCGCAGGGCATGGCGACGGCGCTGGATAAACCCGTGTTGCCCGTTGGCTCGCTGGAATGCATGGCATGGGCGGCAGGCGGCGGACGGACGCTCTCCCTGCTCGACGCGCGCATGGGCGAAGTCTATGTCGGCGCATTTACCCGCCACGCCGACGGTGTGCGGGCAGTCGGCGAATTGCAGGTCTTGCGACCGGAAGACATCGAACTGCCAGAGGGTTTTCAGGTTGTGGGCAATGCGCTGCTGGCGTACCCGCAACTGCTTGAGCGCTTTGCCCCTCACACAAAAATTCAGCCCGAAATTCTGCCTCACGCCCGCCCGCTGGTCGAACTGGCGGCGCTGGCGTTCGCGCGCGGCGAAGGGCTAGACCCGTCGCTGGCGCTGCCGCGCTACGTGCGTGACAAGGTGGCGCGTACCACGGCGGAACGCCTTGCGGATTCGGCGGTCGGAGTACGGACTTGAACGCCGCGCAGCTCCAGCAAATTGCGGCGCTGGAACGCCTGTTGCCGCTGGAAATCGTCGCCATGCGCGTCGCCGATTTGCCGCAGGTCGTGGCGCTGGAAGCCGCCGCGCAGCCTTTCCCCTGGCAGGAACGGAATTTCACCGATTCCCTGACGGCAGGACACCACGCCTGGATACTGCGGCGCGGCGCGACCTGTCTGGGGTTTTCCATTCTGATGCATGTCATCGACGAAGCCCATCTGCTCAACATCGCCGTCGCGCCAAGCGCGCAGGGGCAGGGCATGGGCGCGCGGCTGTTGCGACACGCCATGCGCGAAGCGGCGCGGGCGGGTATGGACAAACTGTATCTGGAAGCGCGCCCTTCCAACGTCCGTGCCCTGCAAATCTATCAAGCCTTCGGTTTCCGGCAGGTTGGCGTGCGGAAAGCCTACTATCCGGCGGCAAAAGGGCGCGAAGACGCGCTGATTTTTTGCGCCGCGCTGGAAGGCAGTGAGGTTAAGCAATGACGATGACAGCGCAACAACAGAGCATCCTGCAAGAAATGGGGTACACACTGTGGTATTTCAGGAATCAGGGGACAGGTGACGGGGAGCGGCGGGTGGAAGTTGCGCCTGCTGAATCTGTGTCCGTTCCTGTTGCCGTTGCTGCGACTATGCCGTGCGCTGTTGCCACACCGATTGCGCCGCCAGTTGCGTCACCTGTCGCCATGCCAACAGTGCCGCAGGAAGACGCGCCTTTGCGCAATGACCGTGCCGCCGCCATTGCGCGCATGAGTTGGGAAGAACTGGCGCGGGCGGTGCGGGAATGCAGCGCCTGCGCGCTTTGCGAACGGCGCAGGCAGGCGGTGCTGGGCGTGGGCGATACGGCGGCGGACTGGCTCTTTATCGGGGAAGGGCCGGGCGAGCAGGAAGACATCAAGGGCGAACCTTTCGTCGGACAGGCAGGCAAGCTGTTGGACGCCATGCTGGCGGCGATTGGTCTTGTGCGTGGACAAAATGTTTACATCGCCAACGCCGTCAAATGCCGACCGGAGAACAACCGTACGCCGCACGCCGAAGAAATGGCAGCCTGCCGCCCCTTCCTCTTGCGCCAGATTGCGCTCCTGCAACCCAAACTCCTCGTGCTGCTGGGCAAAGCCGCCGTGCACAGTGTGCTGGACGACGATCAGGCGTTGGCGAGATTACGCAAGCAACCGCTGCATTTCGGACAAATTCCGGTCGCCGTCACCTACCATCCCGCCTACCTGCTCCGAAACCTGCCCGAAAAAGCCAAAGCATGGGAAGACCTTTGTCGGGCGAAGAAGATAGCGGAACACTGATTCCGATTTGCTTTTTGTCTGAATTTCGTAGAGAATTGCGGGTTTTCCAGACTTGGCCAATATCGCCGGTCGTCATTTTCAAGGATCAAGACATGAAAAACGGTATCCACCCCGATTACGAGGACATTCAGGTGACGTGTTCCTGCGGCAACACCTTTACCACCAAATCCACCATGAAAAAGGCGCTGCACGTTGAAGTGTGCTCCAACTGCCACCCCTTCTACACTGGCAAGCAAAAGATTGTTGATACCGCCGGGCGCGTGGAAAAATTCAACCAGAAATTCGGTTCGCTGCGGAACAAAGCGGCTTAACGCAGACGCATCCGCGTTTGATCCGTATTTGACAAAAAGGCAGCCGGTGGCTGCCTTTTTTGCACGTCGCAAAATTTCACACCCTGCCTGAACGCCAATATGACCGTACCCTCCCTGAAACTTCCCCCCACTGGCTGGACACTCGCCGGCTTGTTCGCGTTCTACGTGCTCGCGGGGCTGTTCGGGCATGATCCGTGGAAGACCGAGGATGTCATTCATCTGGCGGTCGCCCGCGATTTTCTCGACGCTGGACACGGGCTGGAGCTTTCTCTTGCCGGTCGCCCCTTTCTCGCCGCGCCGCTTTACTACTGGAGCGCCGCGCTCACCTGGCTCGGTTTCGGCTGGCTCATGCCCATGCACGACGCCCTGCGTCTTGCCAGCGGGCTGTGGACGGCGCTGACCCTCATCACCCTGTATTACGCCGGACGCGAATGGTATGGGCAGAATAACGCCGCCGCCGCGCCCATCCTGCTCGCGGGCAGTTTCGGGCTGATCGTTCGCGCCCACGAAGCGCAGCCCATGCTGGTGTTGCTTGCCGCCATCAGCCTTTGGCTCCTGTCCGTCGCCCTGCTGCCGCGTAAACCCAGAGCCGCTGTTTTGCTGCTGGCGAGCGCGCTCATCCTGGGCGCGCTCGGCGTGGGGCTGGCGGGCATCCTGCCCCTGCTTGCGCTGACCACTTTGCCCCTGATTTTTTACCGCACGCGCCATGCCCTGTTGTCCATCCTGACGGCGTTGGCGCTCGCCGCACTGGTGTTGGCGGCGGCGGGCGGCGCGTTGTATGCCCTCGCGCCGGAATGGTTCCTCGCCTGGACGCGGCATGAGCGCAGCGCCTTGCTGTCCGGTGACTGGAGCTATGGTCGGGACATGCTGGAATTTTTGAAACTCCTGCCGTGGTTCTCCTGGCCTTTGTGGCCATTGGTGGGCTGGACGATTTGGCAAAAACGTCGTCAGCGCCAATGGCAAAACGTGGAAATCCTGTTACCCCTCGTCGCTTTCGCGGTGCTGTTTTTTGTCCTGCCCGTTTGCGTCAACATTCGGGAACGCACGGCCATTCTCATCCTGCCGCCGCTGGCGTTGCTTGCCACGCCCGGCGCGCTCATCCTGCGTCGGGGCGCGGCGAACGCCTTCGACTGGTTTTCCGGCACGGTGTTTACTGTCTTCGCCATCCTGATGTGGACGGGGTGGAGCGCCATGATTTTCGGGTATCCGGCGCGGCTGGCGGAACGCGCGGTGGAACTCGAACCCGGTTTTATCGGGCGCTTCGACTTCTGGTTTTTCGCGCTGGCGGCGCTGGTAACGCTATGGTGGGGCTGGCTTCTGCTGACACTGCCGCGCTCGTCCTGGCGTTGTATCACCCGTTGGAGCGCCGGTCTTTCGATAGTCTGGTTGCTGGCGGTTTCCCTCTGGCTGCCCTGGATTGACTACGGCAAAAGCTATCGCCCGACTGCCGCCACCCTTGCCGCGCAATTGCCGGAAAACGCGGGCTGCATCGCCGAATGGCATGTGGGCAACGCCCAACTCGCCTCGTTCGCCTATTTCGAGCGTCTGCGCTTCATGCCGCTGGAATCGGAAGGTCAGTATTGCCGCTGGCTGCTGACGCAAGGCAATTCCCGCGCCGAACTCACCCCGCCCGGTCAGGGCTGGCAGCGCGTCTGGGAAGGCAACCGCCCCGGCGACCGCAAAGAGCGTTTCCGGCTGTATCGACGTTTGGCGGAGTAATGACGCATTGCAAGCTTCCCGCCTGCGCGGAAATGACGGAGCGTTTTTGAGGGTGATGCTGGTCGGGGACGCGGCAGGCTTCCGTCCTGCGATTCGACCTGCGGATTTTGATGCGCTGCCTCTGGTTTTGAAACCGATTTAATGTTGGCAGAACGCATGACTCCTCTATAATCTCCAAATTCCATTTTTTTACAACGAGGGAGCGTTCTATGCGCGCAGTCATGGTAGCCAATCCCAAGGGCGGGGCTGGCAAAACAACCCTGGCGACCAATCTTGCCGGTTATTTCGCCAATGAGGGCAAAAACGTCACGCTTTGCGATTTGGACAGACAGCAATCTTCGCTGCGCTGGCTCGCCTTTCGTGACCCGGAATTGCCGTCCATCACCGGCTATTTCAACGGCAACCAGATGCTCATCAATCTGCCGCAAGAGCCGGACTGGGTGGTGCTGGACGCGCCGGCGGGTTTTCAGGGTTACAAGTTGAACGATTACCTGCGGGCGGTGGATCGGGTCTTGATTCCCATCGTCCCGTCCATTTTTGATATGGCGGCGACGGAAGATTTTTTGAACACCTTGCGACAGGATTTAAGTGGGCGCATGGCAAAAATCGGTATCGTCGCCATGCGGATTGACCCGCGCACCCGCGCCGCCAACATGCTGGAAGAATTCCTGCGTCATTTTGACATCCCCATCGTCGCCTATCTGCGGAATACGCAGAATTACGTGAATGTGGCAGCGGGCGGGCAAACCATTTTCGACCCGCCGCGCGCCCGTAACAAACGCGACATTGAGCAATGGCAAAATCTGCACAAGTGGATTTTGAAGAAGTGATGATTCCGTAGCGCGTCAAGAACGGCGCGGCGACTTGGGAATCCATGTCGTCGCGCCGCTTTTTGACCCGCTCGCCCGAATAGCTGTGAACTTACTTCAAGTTAACCCTCTATCTCGTTATTTTTATTGATTTTATTCTGATTTTTGTTAGACTGAGGTAAAATCCGCCGCACAAATAGATGGTCTGTTTATGAAAAATTTTCTTATTTCCTTGCTGGTCGTTGCTGTCGCTACGTTTGCCAGCGTACCCGCCGAGGTCAGCGCAGCCCCCAAGTCATCTGCCAAGCAGAATGCGGCAAAGTCCAGACAAAGCGTGGCGCAGGGTAAAAAACTCGCCAGCAAATCCGTGAAGCAGAAGTCGATTGTCCGCAAGGCTGCGGCGGAGAACGATGAGTATTTGTTCGACAAGGAGGGTCGGCTGGCGCTCGGTTCGGTTTCGGCGCTGGTGCTTGACCAGATGACGGGTACGGCGCTGCTGGAAAAGAATCCCGGCATGATTTTGCCCATCGCTTCCATTTCCAAATTGATGACCGCGATGGTGGTGTTGGATTCGCGCCCGAACATGGAGGAAGTCATCAGCATTTCCGACGCTGACGTGGATTACCTGAAAGGCACGCGCTCCCGTCTGCCGGTGGGCGTCAGCATGACGCGAGACACCGCCTTGCTGCTCGCCTTGATGTCATCCGAAAATCGTGCCGCCAATGCGTTGGCGCGGCATTATCCGGGCGGCTTGCCGGCTTTTGTCGCCGCCATGAACCGCAAGGCGAAAGCAATGGGGCTGACCCAGACCCGCTTTGAAGAACCCACCGGACTTTCCTTTAACAATGTATCCACGGCGCGGGATTTGTCGCGCATGGTGATGGCGGCGCATCAGTATCCACTCATCCGCGAATACTCGACGATGGCGGGCGCCAGGGTGGACATGGGCAACAGCGTGCTGGATTTTACGAACACCAATGCGCTGGTCAAAAATCCGCAATGGCAGATTGGTTTGTCCAAGACGGGTTACATCTCTGAAGCAGGTCGTTGTCTGGTGATGCAAGCATGGGTGGCAGGCAAGCCCGTGGTCATGGTCTTTCTGGATTCCAACGGCAAAATGACCCGCGTCGGCGACGCGAACCGCGTCAAACGCTGGATGGAAGGGGATACGCCGGGAAATACAGGCGCGTAATGGCAATGCGGGAATTAAAAATTGAAGACGCCACACCCGTCCTGCCCTCGTGGATTCATGGACGGGCTTTTTTGAGCCTGACTTCCGGTTTTGCCGAGGTGCGAAACGTAAAGGGCGAAGTCTTGCGCCGCACGCCCCTCTGTGGCGCGGATGAAGTCGCCGCCGCTGTCGCCGGAGCGGAGGCGGCGTTGCCCGCATGGTCGGCATTGCCGGATGGCGAACGCCAGAATTTCCTCATCGCGTGGTCTGCCGCGCTGGAAAAATACGCTCTGCATTTTGCCCACCTGATTGCCGAAGAAACCGGCGTTGGTGAAGCCGCCGCAGGGGACGAAGTTGCCGCCGCCGCTGTCGCGTTGCGGACAGGGTTACAAAGCGCAACGTCTGTAAAAAACGAAGCGGGTAAAATTGCGGCTTGTGTCTGGAATACGCCCCTGGCGCTGGAGGTTGTCATCAAGCGGATTGCCCCGATACTGCGCGCTGGCGGCGTCATCATCGTCAAACCTCGCGCGCAATCCCCCGGCGCGGTGTTTGCGCTTTGCGAACTTTCCGCCCGTGTCGGTATTCCGGCAGGCGTTGTCAATCTGGTGCAAGGCGAAGACGCCGTGCTCGCGGCGCTCGCTGAACATCGCAACGTGCGGATTGTTCAGGGGTTTCAGGACACAATCCAATCACCTCTACAGGAGAAATAACACATGAAAAAAATCGCCATTGCCTACCATAGCGGCTACGGTCACACCGCCCGCCAAGCCAGTTCCGTGCTCGAAGGCGCGTCTTCCCGCTCCGGCGTGGAAGCCAGACTTTACGATGTGACCGCGCTCGACGATGCCGCCTGGAATGAGCTGGACGCCGCCGACGCCATCATCTTCGGCGCGCCCACCTACATGGGCAGCCTCTCCTTCAAGTTCAAGGAATTCATGGAAGTGTCCAGCAAACGCTGGTTCGCCCAAACCTGGAAAGACAAGTTTGCCGCGGGCTTCACCTGTTCCGCCGCGCAATCCGGCGACAAGTTGAACGCCTTGATTCAACTGATGATTTACGCCGGTCAGCACAGCATGATTTGGGTCAGCCTGGGCGTTTTGCCGGGCAACAACTCCACCAAAGGTTCGGTCAATGACCTGAACCGTCTGGGCGGTTACAGCGGCGCGATTGCCCAGGCGAACGCCGATCAGGGCGCAGACGGCATGTTGGAATCCGACCTGAAGACCGCCGCGCTGCTCGGTCAGCGTGTGGCGGAACAACTGTTGCGCCTGAAATAAATCCTGCCGAATACGTCAGTCAAATAAAAAACCGGACAAATACGTCCGGTTTTTTTGCGCTATATTTCCAACTTCGAGTTTGAATAAAAAGAGGCGCGTCATGACAAACCACATGTCCCTGAGTGATTTGCACATCTTGCTGGTAGAACCCTCGCACATGCAGGCGCAACTGACACAACGCATGTTGTCCGACCTCGGCGTTTCCGATGTGCGGCGCTGCGAACAGGCGGATGAGGCGCTGGCCGCCATGCGCGACATGCGCCCCAGCGCCGTCATCAGCAGCCTGTATCTGCCTGACATGGCAGGCACAGAACTGGTCATGAGCATGCGCCGCGAAGAAGACCTTGAATACCTGCCCTTCATCCTGATTTCCAGCGAAACCCGCCCGCAGGTACTCGATCCCGTGCGTCAGTCCGGCGCTTGCTGCATCGTCGCCAAACCCTTCACCGAAGAACAACTGGCGCGCGCCCTGTACGCCGTCATCGACCTGCTCGCCCCGCCGGAAGCCCTGGACATCGCGGAAGTGGAACAACTGCGCGTGCTCCTGGTCGACGATAGCCAGACCTCACGCCACTATATGCGCCACCTGCTCGAAGACATGGGCATAGAAACCATACTGGAAGCCGAAAACGGTCGCGAAGCCATTACCCAACTCGCGGAAACCATGATTGACCTCGTGCTGACCGACTACAATATGCCGGAAATGGACGGCAAGGCATTGGTGGAATACATCCGCACCCAAAGCTGGCAAACCTCGGTGCCCATTCTGATGATTACCAGCGAACACGACCAGGGGCGTCTGGCTGCCATAGAAAAAGCCGGCGTTTCCGCCATCTGCGACAAATCCTTCGGCGCGACGGACATGCGGAAGGTGATTACGGAAGCGTTGAGTTTGTGAGGCGGTTGCTGAGGCGATTTTCGTGAGCTGCCTTCATCCACTTTTACCGTCGCTTCGCTTTGTCGAAACCCGCTGCCGACCTGCGCGGGCGATTTCCCAACCTTTTGGACGAGCGATATCCATGCGCCAATTACCGCTGATTTGCCTGTTTTTTGCCATCGTGCTCCCTTGCCTTGCCGCAGAGCCGATTGGCGTGAATTTTTACCATGAAGACTGGAGCTTGGTGTGCGACAACACGCGCGCCTGCCGCGCTACGGGCTATCAAATCGACGGAGAGCGACCTGTTTCTGTGTTGCTGACCCGCAAAGCAGGGCCGTCACAACCAGTGACCGCGCGCCTGAACGTGGTGTCGACGGAAGAAGACGAAGACTGGTTACGCTTACGCATCAATGGTCACGATCTGGGCGCGCTTGCCCCGCTCCGGGACGAGCTGTTCAGCCTGAACAAAGCCCAGACCAACGCCCTTCTGCGCGCGCTTGTCCGCGATAGCGAAATCCTTGTCGTCGGTCGTCACGACCAACAGTGGGAACTGTCGGACAAGGGCGCAGCGGCGGTATTGCTGAAAATGGACGAATTTCAGGGTCGCCTCGGCACCCCCGGTGCCTTGATTCGCAAGGGGCAACGTGATGAGTCCACGGTGTTAGCGCCTTTGCCTGTGCCCGTGGTACGCGTTCCGCCCATTCCTGCTTTACGCGCTGGCGATGCGAATGTTGCCAAAGATTCCACGTTGCGTGACGCATTGCGTAAGACCACAGATGATGATGAATGCCCGTCCCTTGATTCTCAGAGCGTGTTGGACATTGTTGCCCGCCTTGGCAAGGACAAACTATTGGTCTCCGCCTTATGCTGGCGAGCCGCCTACAACGAAGGCTATGGTTACTGGATCATCAACGCAAAGACCCCTTGGCAGCCAGTACTCGTCACGACCAGCGCGACCGATTATACAGAGGGGCGGTTGTCCGCTACACAGAAAGGTCGTGGTCTCGGCGATTGCTGGGGAAACTCCGAATGGAGTTGGGATGGCAAAAGCTTTATCAAGACCGGGGAGAGCAACGCTGGCTTGTGCAAAGGTTTTGTCGGTGGAGCATGGGATTTACCTTCCGTGGTCAGCAGGGTAATCCATACGCCTCGCTAACCCGATTCTCAATCCAGAACTGTCAATCAAAATTTCCAAAAATCATAAACCCGCCGACGTGGACGTCGGCGTTCCCGGATGGCGTTCCCGGTTACTTCGCCTTCTTGCAGGGGGCAACGACCAGTTCCGTGCCATCTGAATCGCATCCTATGGCGGCTTTGATGTCAGCCATGAGTTGCCCGATGGCGTCATCCATGCGGTTTTGACTCTCGGTGTTTAATATTTGCGAAAAGCTGACCAGAGCGGCTTGGGAAGCCGCAACGTCTTTTTTCCCAATTGGCGATTTGTAGAAAGCCAGAATTTCGTCTAACTCTGCTTCCGAAAGGTCGCTGCCATAAAAGCGTGACCAGATTTCAGTGAGTTCCTCCGCAGTGAATATCTTAGAACAACGTTCAAGATATTGCGTCAGGACCTGTTTAAGTTTTGGATTTTCTTGCTCATCGCTCATACCACTTTCACGCAGCAATGTTCGATAGAGATCTTCCCCAATGTCCCCTGCTTGTAACTTCGCTTGGTCAATTTGTTGCTGGAACGTTTGCAGCAATCCCTGCGCTTCCACGATTTCTGATATTTTCGCTTGTCGAGCCGACTCATCCGCATTCACCTGTGCCGAAATAGCAAGCGCAATGACAAAAAATAAAAATTTCATGAGTTTTCTCCAAAATTTGTGATGGGGCAAAAATGAAGCATTATAAACCTGCCGACGTGGACGTCGGCGCTCCCGGATGGCGTTCCCGGTTACTTCGCCTCCTGCGCTCGCAGGAAATCGGCAATGGTGGTGTTGCGCGTTCTGGTTGCCCAGTCCAGCGCGGTTCTGCCGTTGCTGTCTTTCAGGTTGATGTCCGCGCCCAGTGTGACCAGGCGTTTGGCGAGGTCGGTGTAGCCGCCGCGCGCGGCGGCCATGAGCGCGGTCATGCCGCTTTCGCTGACGGCGTTGAGGTTTGCGCCTTGGGCGAGCAGGTATTCGACGACTTCGGTGTGTCCGTTGAAGGCGGCGTAAATCAGCGGTGTCCAGCCTTCCATTTCGATTTGCGCGCCAGCTTCGACCAGGCGTTGGACGATGACCAGTCTGCCTGCGTAGGCGGCGAGGCGCAGGGCGGAGTCGCCGTGCATGTTGCGGGCGTTGATTTTGGCGCGTTGCCCGATGAACAGAGCGACCAGTTCGGGATGGTTTTCGCGCGCGGCGAGCATGAGCAGGGTGTTGCCTTCGATGTCGCTGGTGTTCACGTCCATGCCGCGATTCAGAAGTTCGACGACGGCGCTCCGGTCGCCCAGTTTGACGGCGGTCATCATTTCGTCATAAACGGCGGCTTTCGCGGTTGGCGCGAAAAAACAGGAGATGGCGAGCAGCAGGGCGGCCAGCGTGGTCAGCAAGGGGGTACGCAGGGATGTCATTTTGAGATTGCCTCGCGGGTTTGCGGGAAAAGGGTGAAAAAGTTTTCGCTGCTGGCTTTTGCGATTGCCGCGAAATCCAGCGCGCGCAGGCGGGCGATTTCTTCGGCGACGTAGCGAACATAGGCGGGCTGGTTTACCTTGCCGCGATAGGGCGTCGGCGCGAGGTAGGGGGAATCGGTTTCGATCAGGACGCGATTCAAGGGTGCGCGCGTTGCGACTTCCTTGACGGCGGTGGCGTTTTTGAAGGTGACGATGCCGGAGAAGGAAATATAAAACCCCAGCGCCAGCGCCCTTTGCGCGATTTTCCAGTTTTCGGAAAAGCAGTGCATGATGCCGCCCACCCGCTCTGCGCCTTCCTCTTCGAGAATGGCGAGGGTGTCTTCCGCCGCTTCGCGGGTGTGGATGACCAGCGGTTTTTGCGTGGCGATGGCGGCGCGGATGTGGGCGCGAAAACGCTGGCGCTGCCATTCGGGTTTGTCCTGATGCCAGTGGTAATCGAGTCCGGTTTCGCCGATGGCGATGACTTTCGGGTGGCGGGCAAGCTCGGTCAGGCGAGCGATGTCCGGTTCTTCGGCTTTATCGTATTCGGGATGCAAGCCGACGCTGGCAAAGAGGTGGGCGTGTTGTTCCGCCAAGGCGAGTACGCGGGGAAAGTCTTCCAGATTCACGCCGATGCACATCGCGCCGCGCACGTCGTTTTGCCGCATGGCGTCCAGCACTTGCGGCAACTGACTGGATAAATCGGGAAAATCCAGATGACAATGTGAATCTATGAGCATTGTCAGAGTGTGTGGGTGAGGCGCGAGGAATTCAACACGCCTGCCAGAATCCCCTCGATTTTGCGCTTGGCTTCGATGCCGCTTTCGTCGGCGTTGAACTGGATACCGATGCCTTGCGGATGGTTGTTTTGCGCGTTGGCGGGCGTGATCCAGGCGACCTTGCCAGCGATAGGCAGCTTGCCGGGTTCGTCCATCAGGGAAAGCAGCATGAACACTTCATCACCCAGGGCATAAGTGCGTGGCGTGGGAATGAAAATACCGCCATTTTTGAGCATGGGCATGAACGCCGCATAAAGCGCGGATTTGGAACTGATATTCAGCGAAAGCACGCTGGGGCGAGCGACAGATGGTTTGGCGGGCATGGTGGCTTATGACTCCACAAACAGGGCGCGGTAACGGAAAAAAAACTGTTCCAGAAAGAGCCGCAGGTTCAAGGGATGCTCGCTTTCGCGCCGTAATTGCAACAACTGGCGATAAAAACGGCTTAATTTCACGGGCTGGCTTTTTTGGGCGAGCGCCTCAATTTTAGCGCGTTGCGCGAGATAAAAGCGAATCGGGAGATCCCGCGCGGCTAAATTCAGGTCAACCAGCCACTTTTGCGCCCAATCCACGAACTGCGGCAGGGGATTTTCGCCCTTGACCGCTTTCAAGGCTTTTTCCAGATGGGCGGCGGTGGCGATGACTTCCAGACGGTCGCCACGTTGCAGGGCGTCGGTCAGCGGCGCGACCCAATCGGCGGTTTTGGCGGCAAGCTGCATCGCCAGCCCCGGCGCGCCGCCCGCCAATGCCAGCCAGGTCGCCGCTTCGTTCAAGCCGGAAGCGGCGAGGAAAGCGGCGGCGCGTGTCGCGTCAGGCAGCGGCACGGCGAGATTCTGGCAGCGGCTTCGCAAGGTGGGCAACAGGCGCATCGGCTCATTGGAAATCAATAAAAACAGGGTGTTCGCGGGCGGTTCTTCCAGCACTTTCAACAGCGCGTTCGCCGCCGCGCGGTTCATGCTTTCCGCCGGATAGACGAGGATGATGCGCGACTTCTGCCGGTGCGTGCCGACGGCGAAAAACTCGTCCAACTCTCGCACCTGGTCGATGATGATTTGTTGCCCGCTGCGGTTGGATTTTTCAGCTTTGTCGGCGCTTTCTGTTGATGCCGCTTTGTCGGCTTTGCCGGATTTTTTTTCTTCCGCCGTCGCGCGCATGGCTTCCGGCATGAGCATACGAAAATCCGGGTGGTTGCCCTGTTCGAGCCAGTGGCAGGCGAGGCATTTGCCGCAGGCGCTACCGTCGGCGCATGGCGCTTCGCAGAGCAGGCTTGCCGCGAATGCCCGCGCCAAATCCTGTTTGCCCAAACCGCGCGCGCCGGAGATGAGCAAGGCGTGCGGCAGACGCGCGCGCCAGTCCTGCAAGCGTTGCCAACTGGCGGCGTGGAGTTCCGTAGTCTTCATGCGCCGAAATCCACGAGGATTTTTTCCAACTGCGCCCGCACCGCGTCCAGACTCGCCTCGCCGTCCAGCACGCGAAAACGCCCCGGAAACTTTTGCGCCCTGTCCAGATAGGCGTGGCGCACACGGTCATGGAATTGCGCTTCTTCCTGCTCAAAGCGGTCGAGATGCCGCCCCGCCAGCGCGATGCGCTGACGCGCCACTTCGCAGGGCACATCGAACAGCAGGGTCAAATCCGGCTCGCAGGGCTGGCTGCTGCCTTCGCCATGCACCCACTGCTCCAACACGCTCAACCGCCGCCGATCGAGCATTTTGCCGCCGCCTTGATAGGCGTGGCTGGCGTCTGAAAAACGGTCGCACACCACCCAGTCGCCGCGTTCCAGCGCGGGATAAATCCGTTGCGCGATGTGTTCGCGGCGGGCGGCGAACATCAGCAGGGTTTCCGTTTCCGCGTGCATGGCTTCGGAAAGCAGGCTTTCGCGCAATTTCTCGCCCAGGGGCGTGCCGCCCGGCTCGCGGGTAGACACGATGGTTTTGCCGCGCGCGCGCAAAAAATCGACAATCCACGCGACATGGCTGCTCTTGCCCGCGCCGTCGATGCCTTCCAGCGTGATGAATTTGCCCCGCGTTGTGTCGTTCATGCCGTATTTTCCTTGTGTCTGTCAGCCGCGACCACGCCGCTGGTAGCGAATCACCGCCTGATTGTGTTCTTCCAGCGTGGCGGAAAAATGGCTGCTGCCGTCGCCTCGCGCCACGAAATAAAATGCCCTGGTCGCCGCCGGATGCAGCGCCGCCTTAAGCGAAGCCAGCCCCGGCATGGCAATCGGCGTCGGCGGCAAACCGGCGCGGGTATAGCTGTTGTAGGGCGTATCGGTCAGCAAATCCACCTTCCGCAGATTGCCGTCGAACGCCTCGCCCAGACCATAGATGACCGTGGGATCGGTTTGCAGGCGCATACCGATCCGCAGACGATTCACGAATACGCCCGCCACCAGCGGGCGGTCGGACTCCGTTCCGGTTTCCTTCTCCACGATGGACGCCATGATGAGCGCCTCGTAAGGATTGCGATAGGGCAGGTTCGCGGCGCGCTGTTCCCATTCCTGTTGCAGATGTTTTTGCATGGTACGGGCGGCGAGCGCGAAAAGTTCCAGGTCAGAAGAATACTTGTCGACCCGATAGGTATCGGGGAAAAACAGCCCTTCCGGTGTTTGTCCCGCCAGTCCGAGGCGGCTCATCAATTCGGGTTCGGAAAGCGCGTCGGTCACATGTTCCAGCCCCGGATGCGCGGCAATGCGCTTACGCCACTGGCGAAACGTCCAACCCTCGATGAGCCTTGCCTCCACCTGCAAGACCTTGCCCGCCGTCAGCATCGTGAGCAGGCTTTGCGGCGTCACCCCCGGTTCCATGCCATAAGTGCCCGCCCGGATCGCCCGCGCCTTGCCCGTCAACCGCGCCGCCAGCGCCAGCAAATTCGGCTCGACCTCCGCGCCCGCCTGATTCAACGTCTGCGCCACGCCGCGCAAACCAGCGCCCGGCGGCACACGGAATTCCACGCTTTGCGTCAATGCCAGGGGGCGCGTAAACCAGAAATACCCGCTCCCCGCTGCCGCTGCGCCAACAAGAAGCGCGAAAATCAAAAGGAGGCGGAAAAAGCGCATACAACCCCCAGGATGAAGAATGGGATAAAAAGTTGGTGGGCCCGCACGGACTTGAACCGTGGACCAAAGGATTATGAGTCCTCTGCTCTAACCAACTGAGCTACAGGCCCGTTGTTTGAAAAGCCGTGATTCTATGAGGGAAGCCGGATTATGGCAAATCCGCTTGCGCGACATCCAGTCAAACAGGATAGACTCATGCCGTTTGCGCCATAATTGCCAACCCCGCCACACACACCAAAAGGACGCTCCCCCATGAACGAACGGGAATTGATGCTGTTTACCCGCCAACTCGCCACGCTGTTAAAAACGGGGCTGCCCATGTTGCAGGCGCTGGATATTCTGGCGCGCGGAAATCACTGGTCGCCCCTTGTCAACCGGCTGCTGGCGGACATGCGGCGCGACGTGGAGAGCGGGCGTCCGCTTTCCGCCACGCTCGCAAAATATCCCCGCCAGATTGACGCCCTCTATCTGCATCTCGTGCGCGCGGGCGAACACGGCGGGGCGCTCGCAACCATTCTGGAACGGATCGCGGACTACAAGGAACGCATGTGGGCGCTCAAAAAACGCATCAAGTCCGCATTTTATGCGCCAGCATTCATCGTCATCATTTCGTTCATCGTCATCGCCATCCTGCTGGCATTCCACCCCGCGCTCAACGCGGACGCCGCGCGCGCAGCCGACGCGCCCCTCTTTACGCGGGCGATGCTCTTTCTGGGTCGCCACTGGCTGCTGATTCTGGCGCTGCCCATCGGCGCGGTGTGGGGTCTTTTTCAGGCATGGAAAAACTCGCCAGATTTTCGCCAGCGCGTAGACCGCGTCCTTCTGCAAACCCCGCCTTTTGGCAAACTTGTCCGCATGAGCGCGCTGGCGCGTTGGAGCCGCACCCTCGCTACCCTCTACGCAGCGGGGGTGCCGCTGATTGACGCGCTGGAACGGGTGAGTCACGCCACCGGCAACCCTGTTTACGACGAAGCCAGCCGCCGCGTCTGGCTCGCTGTCGAAGACGGCGCCAGCCTCACCGAAGCAGTGCGCGCCTCCCGACTTTTCCCCGTAGCCACACAGCAAATGGTGGCCACCGGCGAGTCCACCGGCGCGCTGGATACCACGCTCACCAAACTCGCCGATTACTACGAAGAAGAAGTCGCCAACACCACCAGAGCGCTCACCAGTCTGCTCACCCCGATCATTAGCGTGGTCATGGGCATCATCGTCGGCATTCTCTACATTGGAACATTCTCGCTTGGGATGAAGATGGATTTTTGACGACTTTCAGACTGGAAAATTGAAAAGCTGAACCCCGCGCATTCAAGGCAATTCTTCCACCATCAGCCAGATGCCGCGATTGGTTTGCAGTTCACGGGTGGAGATGGAAAACGCGCCGCTGCCCTCATGGGACGCTGACTGCCCCGTGCCGCCCAGTTGCATCCATTCGCCCAAACGACCGGAAACCGTGGTGGAGAGACGCTGAATTTGGGCGCTGCCGTAGTGACCGGGCGTGTCGGCTTGCTGGCTGATGGTCACGCGCACACGGTCGCCGGAAACCCGTGGTTCGGCGTAAAAGCCTTTGCCGATGTCCCGATATTCCAGCGTATTGCTGACAATCAGCGCGCCGCCGGGCGCTTGCGTGACTTGCCGCAGGGGAACGGGGATGGATGCGCCCATCTGAATGAAGGCGCGCTCGCCGTCCATCGTCTGCACCATCTGCGTGGAAGCGCCGGAACCGGCGCTACGGCTGTCGTACACCCGCGCCGCAACCGGATTGCCATTCCGTTGATCATTGTCGCTACCGACCGTAACCCGCGCATGGTCATTGCCCACGCTGCCCGACACTTGCGCGCCCTGCCGCCGCATGTCCTCGCTCAATTCGGTGGTTACCCGAATCAGCAGGCGACGGGCGGGCGCGTCCAGCGTCGCCAGCGCCCGCCGGATTTCTTCGCGGTTCTTTGCCGATGCCCGCAGAAACAATTGCTGATTCACGCCAGTCAGTGTCGCGCCCTGTTCCAGCAAGGGGCGCAAAACCGGCAACACGTCTTCCACGGAACGATGCCGCAAGGGAATGATTTCCAGACTTTGCTGCGCCTGCGCCGGCAAAACCAGCGCGCAGCCGCACAAGACCAACAGGCGTAGCAGGATTCGCATGACGCAACACTCCGGCAGGGTGAAAAGATGTGCAGCATAAGCGAAAAACGGTTGTCGTTATAGAGGCGCATGGGCATCGTAGGGGCGCTTCGCGAAGCGCCCCCGCGCCTTCCCCACGATAGCCCGCGCCTCCGTAGTATCCTGACGCCTTCAAACCCCTTCACTTTCCAAAAAATGTGGATTGACAGCCATTGCCACCTGCAAGCCCCCGAATTTGACGCGGATCGCGCCGCAGTCTGGCGCGAGGCTTGCGCCCTTGGCGTGACCGCCGCGCTGTTGCCTGCCGTGGGGCTTGCCGATTGCGCGCGGGTCGACGCTTGTTGCGCGCGCCATTCCGGTCTGCATCCGGCTTATGGCATCCATCCGCTTTATGTGGGTTCGGCTTCGGAAAGCGACCTTGACGGGTTAAACATCTTGCTGAAAAGCGCGCGTCCGGTGGCGATTGGCGAAATCGGGCTGGATGGACTGCTTGTCGATGTGGATTTTGCCCGTCAGGAATTTTTCTTCGTCGCGCAGTTGAAACTCGCCTACGATTTTGATTTGCCCGTGACGCTGCATGTCCGCAAAGCCATTGACAGGACGCTGAAACACCTGCGCCGGATTCGGGTCAGGGGCGGCATCGCCCATGCCTTCAACGGCAGCCGCCAGCAAGCGGATGAGTTTTTGAAACTGGGGTTCAAACTGGGTTTCGGCGGCAGCCTGACCTATGCTGGCAGCACACACATCCGGTCACTGGCGCAAAACCTGCCGGAAGAAGCGCTGGCGCTGGAAACCGACGCGCCGGACATCCCGCCCCGCTGGTTGAATCGGGGGCGCAACACGCCCGCCCAATTACCCGCGATCGGCGCAGTGCTCGCAGAGTTGCGGGCGACAAGCATCGAACATATTGCCAGCGTAACCCGTCAAAACACACTCACCGCCCTGCCGGGCGCAGGTATCAGAAGTCAGGAATCAAGAATCAAAACCGAAACCGCCATATCGCAGTCTCAGTCTTTGCGCAAGGTAATCGCATGAATGCCAGAGCCATGAGTCGCTTCAATCCATCAGAAATTGACATTCGGCGCAATGGCAATGCGGCGTCGAAGAAAGCGCCGCAGTCAACAACGACGCGTTCGGCGATTTTCTCTCCCTTGTGGGAGAGAGGCGGGTAAGGGGATGTTTCGTAGGGGCGGACCTGCCCGCTGTTGCGTCAGCGGAGCGCACAGAGCGGGTTTGAAACCCGCCCCTACAAACCGGGCGGGGTCAGGCAGGGCGTTATGCCTTGTATGTTTCTCTCTACGCCCCTTTTCCACAAGGGGCGAGGGGTGTAGTTTTGCATCCGTCCCAAGAGCCGCTACACTCTTGTCTCTGTGATTGCTCGCGAAATGACCCGATGCCGCTGACCCAAACGCTTACCCTGACTCGCCCCGATGACGGGCATTTGCATCTGCGTGATGGCGCGATGTTGGCTGCGGTTTTGCCGCATAGCGCCCGTCAGTTCGCTCGTGCCATCGTCATGCCCAATCTGAAACCGCCAGTGACGAATGTGGAACAGGCGGCTGCCTATCGCCAGCGGATTCTCGCGGCGTTGCCAGCGGGGATGCGCTTTGAGCCTTTGATGACGCTGTATCTCACCGACAACACCGCGCCGGATGAAATCGGCAGGGCGGTGGCATCCGGCTTTGTCAAGGCGGTGAAGCTCTATCCGGCGGGGGCGACCACGAATTCCGATTCCGGGCTTTCGCGCATCGAAAAGGCTTATGGGGCGCTTGCGGAAATGGAGCGTCTGGGGCTGCCGCTGTTGGCGCATGGCGAAGTGACCGACCCGGATGTGGATATTTTCGACCGCGAAAAGGTGTTTATCGAGCGTGTGCTGACGCCGCTGCTCGGTCGTTTTCCGCGTTTGAAAGTGGTCATGGAACACATCACCACGCGCGAGGCGGTGGAATTTGTGCGGCAGGCGAGCGCCAACGTCGCCGCCACAATAACCGCGCATCACCTCATCTACAACCGCAACGCCATTTTTCGGGGCGGTCTGCGCCCGCACTGGTATTGTTTGCCGGTATTGAAACGCGAAACGCATCGGAGGGCGCTGGTGGACGCGGCGATTTCCGGCAATCCGAAATTTTTTCTGGGTACCGATTCCGCGCCGCACGCGCAAAATGCCAAGGAAGCCGACTGCGGCTGCGCCGGGTGTTACACCGCCGATTTCGCGCTGGAACTGTACGCCGAAGCCTTTGAGCAGGCGGGCGCGCTGGAAAAACTGGAAGCCTTCGCCAGCTTCCACGGCGCGGATTTTTACGGCTTGCCGCGCAATGACGAAAAAATCACCTTGGGCAAAATTCCAGAAAACGCGCCCGAAACCGCGCCGATGTCCTATCCTTGCGGGGGAGACGCGCCCCTGATTCCTCTGGCGGCGGGTCAAACGCTGTCCTGGAAAATACTGGTCTGAAAAAGGAGATTGTCATGCGACGCCTGTCATGCGCTTTGTTGTTCGTGAGCTTGCTGCCCCTGCTGTCCGCCTGTACCAATGATGGCGCGGCCTATCTGGTCGACGGCGTGCAGCAAAATAACATTTCCATCGTGCGCGAAAGCCTGCTTTGGGATAAACAGGTCAATCTTTATGTGGTGGTCAGCCGCATCCCCGATTGCCAGCGTCGCCATTTCATCCAGAAAGCCAATCCGAGGGCGCATATTGAGCTTTGGCAGTTTAGACCGAACGAGGGCACTTACATCCTGAAAATCGGCAACGCGCTCTACGTGACGGAAACCCGCACCTGCGAGAGTTTCGCCCAAATGGACGAGAATGATGAAGCCATCCCGGATGGCAATCTGGGCAGGCAACTGGGGACATTCGGGTTGGTGAACGGCGTGTTTTCGTTCGTGCCGACGGAAGAACCGGAAGAGGAACCGGCGGACGGGGCACAGGAAAGCGCGGGGCAGTGACCCGCGCCGTCCTGTGTATCAGTCTTCCAGCTTGCGTTTGATGGCCGCGAGTTCATCCATCAGGGCGCGCAGCGTTTCGACCGCTCGCTCGACCTGCGCGGCAACCCGCTCGTCCCGCCCTTCTCTGGCGTTTTTGAAATGGAGAAAGTGCAGCGTCAGCAATTCGGTTTCGGTCATCAAATTGCCAATGGTGTAAAACGAGGCGCGCGGGTTGCTCATTGTTGGATTTCCTTGTTATAAAAAGTGCTCACCAGTTGTTCGCTCCATCCAGTTCCACGACGGGATGAGCAAGCGATGGCGGTAGAAGTGTGACCTGAAAACTCTTGCCTGCCTTCATTCGCGCCCGGTATTCCGCCGTGGCGGTGAACAACACGTCGGAAGACGAATTGAGCGCCGTTTCAAAGGAATCCTGAACCACGCTGATGACAAAGCCGATGGCGACCACCTGCATGGCGACATCATTGCTGATGTTGAACAGCGAACAGACGAGCGGAATCAGCAACAGCGAGCCGCCGGGGATGCCGGAAGCGCTGGTGGTCGCGATGGTTGCCAGCATACACAGGACGATGAGCGTCGGCAGGTCGACGACAATCCCCATTGTATGCGCGGCGGCCATTGACATGACCGTGATGGTGACGGCCGCGCCCGCCATGTTGGCGATGGCGCCCAGCGGGATGGACACCGCGTAGGTTTCACGGTCAAGCCCGAAGCGGCGGCAAAGTTCCAGATTGACCGGAATGTTCGCCGCCGAACTGCGGGTGAAAAATGCCGTGATGCCGCTTTCTTTGAGGCAACGCAATACCAGCGGATAAGGATTTCGCCGCAACAGGCTGAACACAATGAGCGGATTGAGCGCCAGCGCGATGAACGCCATGCAGCCCACGAGCAGAATGAGCAGCTTGCCGTATACCGTGAAGATGGTCAGCCCGTTGGTGGAAACCGCCGTATAAACCAGCCCCATAACCCCGATGGGCGTCAGGTTGATGACCCAGCGGACGATGGTGGACAGCGCGTCGGAGAAATTGGAAAGCACCGCCTTTGTCGTATCCGTGCTGTACCTGAGCGCAATCCCCAGCAAAATCGCCCACGCCAGAATACCGAGGTAATTGGCGGTCGTCAGCGCCGTCACCGGATTGGCCACGATATTGTTCAACAGGTTTTGCAGCACCTCGCCGACGCCAGTCGGCGCGTTTTGTTCGGCCGCCGTGACGAGCGTCAGGTCAATCGGAAGGATGACGCTGCCGACTGCGGCGATGAGAGTGGCGGTAAAGGTACTGAGCGCGTAAAGGACGACAATCAGGCTGATGGAGGTCTTCGCTTTCGCCCCCGCCAGCGCGCTCATCACGAGCGTGAGCACCAAGAGCGGCGCAATCACTTTGAGGGCGCTGACAAACAACTCGCCGGGCAGTCCAATGACTTGAACCTTCGGTAACAGCAGCCCCAGCGCCGTGCCGATGGCAAGTCCAATGGCAATGCGGCTGACAAGACCAACGCTGTTCCACTTTTCCACGATGTTTTTCTTTTCCAGGAGCATTTTCATCACAACCATCCTTCCTTGCGGGGTTACTACCGGGTCACTGCCACTCAACATCATAATTAAAGGAAGCATCATAAAGACATTTTCCCTTTCCATGAAGGGGCTATGACAGGTGTTGCAAATAAATAATTTGCCGCGTGGCGCGGCGGGCACTACACTGCCGGACTTCTGATTTTTGAAGCGGGCGTCGTCCAGGCAGCCGCTGCCTGCGCTGGCAACAGGGCAGGGGGAGGAAAGTCCGGGCTTCACAGGGCAGGATGCTGGTTAACGACCAGGCGTTATAAGCCGCAAGGCAAAGGCGACGGAAAGTGCAACAGAGAATAGACCGCCGATGGCGTCGCAAGACGCACAGGCAAGGGTGAAACGGCAGGGTAAGCGCCTACCGCAGGACTGGCGACAGGACTGGCACGGCAAACCCCATCCGAAGCAAGACCAAATAGGGAAGCGTAAGGCGTTGCCCGCGCCGCTTCCGGGTAGGTCGCTTGAGCCATGCAGTAATGCATGGCCTAGAGGAATGGCTGCCAGAGGGGAAACCCTCGCACAGAACCCGGCTTATCGGACGGCGCCCACTTCAGGAATCAGAAGACAGATGGCAGGGAGTTCCAGCCTGTACAGCGAGAGAGGGAATAAAAGGGGCGGGGTTGGAAAACGCCGGTCTGAATGGGCGGCGTCGCAAATTTTTTCCGCGCATCATTCCCTGATCGCGCATCCCTGATGTATAAACGCTCCTCATGTTCGCCTACATTCTGCGCCGCCTCGTTTATGCCATTCCGATTCTGGTCGGGGTCAATTTGTTGACCTTCGCCCTGTTTTTCATGGTCAATACGCCGGATGACATGGCGCGGATGCAGTTGGGGGTCAAGCGGGTGACGGCGGAAGCCATCGAAAAATGGAAGGCGGAGCGGGGTTATGACCGTCCGCTGTTCTGGAATGGCGCGGTGGCAGGGGCGGACAGGGCGACGGAGACCATCTTTTTTCAGAAATCGGCGCGCATGTTTCTGGGCGATTTCGGGCGCGCCGAAGACGGGCGCGACATCGCCCGCGAAATTTCGGCGCGTATGGGGCCGTCGCTTGCCATCGCCGTACCCACGTTTCTGTTGGGGCTGGGCGTGGCGGTGACGCTGGCGTTGACGCTCGCCTTTTTTCGGGCGACGGCGCTGGATTTCTGGGGCGTGGTGCTCTGTGTGTTGCTGATGTCCATTTCCAGCCTGTTTTACATCATCGGCGGGCAATTCGTGTTCGCCAAGGTCTGGCAGCTCGTGCCTATTTCCGGCTTTGGCGAGGGGCTGGATAACGGGCGTTTTCTGGTGTTGCCGGTGGTGATTGGCGTGGTCGGCGGCATCGGCGCTTCCACCCGCTGGTATCGCACGCTGTTTCTGGAAGAAGTGAACAAGGATTATGTGCGTACCGCGCGCGCCAAGGGACTGCCGGAAACCGTGGTCTTTTTCCGGCATATTCTCAAAAACGCCATGATTCCCATTCTGACGGGCGTGGTGGTGGTGATTCCGTCGCTGTTCATGGGGTCGCTGCTCACCGAATCTTTTTTTGGCATTCCGGGTCTGGGCAGCTACACCATTGACGCCATTCACGCGCAGGATTTTGCCGTGGTGCGCTCAATGGTGTTCATCGGCTCGGCGCTGTACATCATCGGGCTGATGCTGACCGATATTTCCTACACCCTGGTTGATCCGCGCATACGGTTGTCATCATGAGTTTTCAGCCGGTTCTGTTGTGGTCTGACGTGTTGCTCTGGTTGCTGGCGATTGCCGTTGCGGGACTCTGCGCGTATTCCAGTCGCGCCGAGCACCTGCGTCGGGCATGGAAGCGATTGGGCAAAAACGGCGTCGCCACGGCTGCCGCGACCTTGTTGTGCGCCTTTTTGGTGGTGGGGCTGCTGGATTCCCTGCATTACCGCCTGCGTCTGCCGGACGCGCCCGGTCAGACCGAAGCGGTGTATTCGGTGGAGACGCTTTCGGCGCTGGACGGGTTGCTCACGAACCTGCGTGAGCGCAACGAAAAAACCTATTCCGCGCCGCTTGCCACGCGTTCCTTCGTGATGGAAACCGAAGAAACGCCAGCGGGCATAACCCGAATCTATCCGCGCCTGAATTATGGCGGGACGCATCTGGAAGATGACGGCGGGCAGGCTGCCGATGTCGCGGGGCGCTTCCTGACGGGGGCGGGGATCGCCCTGTTGTGCGGGTGTCTGGCGGCGGGTCTTGTGTTTTTGTGGCGGAAGCGGCGACAGGGCAGGAGCGACTTTGCCTGGCGCGGCGTTTTGTCTGCCCTGTTCGTCGTGTTTCTGGTTGCCTTTACCCTCTCCGAACTCGCCGACGTCTACCACGTTTTCGGCACCGACAAGGTGGGGCAGGATGTGCTCTATCAAACCCTGAAAAGCATCCGCACGGCGTTGGTCATTGGTCTGGTCACCACATTGGTCATGTTGCCGCTGGCGGTGGTCCTGGGCATTGCCGCCGGTTATTTTCGCGGCTGGACGGATGACGTGATTCAATACATCTATACCGTGCTGAATTCCATTCCCGGCGTGTTGCTGATTGCCGCTGCCGTGCTGATGATGCAGGTCATCATCGACACGCATCCGCAGTGGTTTTCCACCTCGGTCGAACGCGCCGATTTGCGCCTCATCGCCCTCTGCGTCATTCTGGGCGTGACCAGTTGGACGGGGCTGGCGCGGCTGTTGCGCGGCGAAACACTGAAGTTACGGGAACTCGATTACATTCAGGCGGCGCGCGCCTTCGGCGTGTCTTCCGCGCGGATCATCGCCCGCCACATCCTGCCCAATCTCATGCACATTGTCATCATTTCGCTGGTGATGGATTTTTCCGCGCTGGTGCTGGCGGAGGCGGTGCTCTCTTACATCGGCATCGGCGTCGACCCGTCCATGCACAGTTTCGGCTCGATGATCAACAACGCCCGCATGGAACTCTCGCGCGAACCGGCGGTGTGGTGGTCGCTGGCGGCAGCTTTCTCTTTCATGCTCGCGCTGGTGCTGGCGGCAAACCTGTTCGCCGACGCCATGCGCGACGCTTTTGACCCGCGCCACGAGGGATGAGCGAATGACCATACCCAACACCCATCCGCCATCCACCCCGCCCACCAAGCCCCTGCTCGACGCGCGCGGTCTTGCCCTCTCCATCCATCAGGAAAACGCGGGCTGGATTCCGGCGGTCAGCGACCTGGATTTGACGATTGCGGCGGGCGAAACCTTTGCGCTGGTGGGCGAATCCGGCTGCGGCAAGTCGCTCTCCGCGCTCGCGCTGATGCGGCTTTTGCCTTCGGGCGTGCGGATTCTGCGCGGCGAAGTTTATGTGCAGGGCGAAGAAATCCTGCGTCTGCCCGAAGCCGAAATGCGAAAGCGGCGCGGGCGCGATCTCTCGATGATTTTTCAGGAACCCGCCACCAGCCTGAATCCCGTGCTCACCATCGGGCGACAAATCGGCGAGAGCCTCAGTACGCATCTGGGCGAGCGCGGCAAGGTTTTGCGCGAACACGCCGCCGACCTGCTCGCGCAAGTGGGCATCAACGACCCCATACGGCGATTGTCCGAATACCCGTTCCAGCTTTCCGGCGGCATGAAACAGCGGGTGATGATTGCCATCGCTCTCGCGTCTTCGCCGCGCCTCCTGATTGCCGACGAACCCACCACCGCGCTGGATGTCACCGTGCAATCGCAGATTCTCGACCTGCTGCAAAAATTGCAGGCGGAACGCGGCATGTCGCTCCTGCTCATCACGCACGATTTGGGCGTGGTGGCGCGTATGGCGGATAAGGTGGGCGTGATGTACGCCGGACAACTGGTGGAATGCGCGCCCCGCGCGGAATTTTTCAAAACGCCGCGCCACCCGTACAGTCGGGCGCTGTTCGCCGCGCTGCCGGAAACCGCCCACGCGGGCGAACGCCTCGCCGCGCTTCCCGGTCAAGTGCCTGCCTTTGCCGCCATGCCAAAAGGATGCCGATTCGCGGGGCGCTGCGGTTCAGGGGACAGGGGGCAGGGGGCAGAGGACAGGGCGCGGTGTCTGGGGGATGCGCCTTTGCTGGAAGATTTGGGCGGCGGGGTTTGGGTGCGATGCCATTTTCAGGTATCAGGGGACAGCGTACAGGTGACAGCGAACAACCGGCGCGTAGCGCCGAATGATGAACTGCCCCCTGTCACCTGCCCCCTGTCACCTGAGACCTTGCTCGAAGTCCGTGACCTGAAAATCCACTTTCCCATTCGCAAAGGTGTCCTTCAGCGCGTCCACGGGCATGTGCGGGCGGTGGATGGCGTGAGCCTTGCCTTGACGCCCGGACGTACCCTGGCGTTGGTGGGCGAATCCGGTTGCGGCAAGACCACCGTCGGGCGCTCGTTGATGCGGATGCTGCCCATGACGGCGGGGCAGGTGTTCTGGCAGGGCAAACCCGTTGCTCCAAACGACAAGGCGGAAGCAAAAACCTTGCGCCAGAGTTTGCAAATGGTCTTCCAAGACCCTTACGCCTCGCTGAATCCGCGCATGAGCGTGGGCGAAATTCTGCTTGAGGGCATGTTGGCGCTGTCTGCGGTAAGTTCAGAACAGGAAGGGCGCGAACGCGCCGTAACGCTGCTGGAACAGGTCGGGCTGAAACCCGAAAGCCTCACCCGTTACCCGCACGAGTTTTCCGGCGGTCAGCGTCAGCGCGTCGCCATCGCGCGCGCGCTTGCCGTGTCGCCGCGCGTCATCATCTGCGACGAACCCACTTCCGCCCTCGACGTGTCGGTGCAGGCGCAAATCCTGAACCTGATGAAAGACCTGCAAACCCGCCTGAACCTCGCTTACCTGTTCATCACCCACAATTTTGCCGTCGTCGAATATCTCGCGGAGGACATCGCCGTGATGTACCTGGGGCGCATTGTCGAATCCGGCCCGACTGCCGCCGTACTCGCCACGCCCGCGCATCCCTACACCCAGGCCTTGCTCTCCGCCGTGCCGCGCGTCGAAGGCGGACGCGCCATCATCCGCCTCGCCGGTGAAACGCCATCCCCCGCCAACCCGCCCAACGGCTGCCACTTCCACCCGCGCTGCCGGAAAGCCCAACCCGAATGCCGACAAAGCTACCCGCCCCCCACGCCCGTCGCGGCGGGGCATAGGGTTAACTGTTTTTTATATCGGGAGCAATGACATGACTAGGCGGTATCCATGGCTCGAAATTCTTGTCATGATTTCCATGGAATGGATGTTCGCTATCCTTGCCAGTCTGGTTCACTGGCTGTGGGTCTCTCGGGCACACATCGCGGAAATCCTTATGATGAGCTTTGGGTGCATCCTTGCGCTGATACTCAGCATGATCATGCCAAAAGTGGTGGAGGCCGAATTCAATCAGGACGGGACGTCCGCCGGAAAAATGCACGCGAGATGCTGGCTTGTTTTCGCTGCCAATGTCCCGCTCATCCTGACGTTTCTGTTTGTCGGCGACAACTACTGGAGCACGCAGCGCGAAAAAGTCGCCCTGACCGCCAGCGTGGAGTCCCCCGTCGCTGCCAATCCGAACACACAGCGCAAGGAAGTCGTACCACCCGCCAGCGCGAAACCCATCCCCGAACACGTGCAACGTCTCATCAAAGAACAGGAATATCAGGATCGGATGGCGCAGCTTGCCGACAGCGTGAAGTCCATCGTCGCGGTCAATCCGAGCCGGATGGCGCAGCTTGTCGACTATCGTCTTGATGCCGAATGGATTGTTTTTACGAGGGATACGATGCGTTTGTTCAGAGAGATGGGCAGCGATATTTCGGAAATCGGGGTCATCGCGGCGGATACGCTGGATGATGAGCGTGTTTTCCTGAAATTTTCAGAGTACGAAGAAATTCAGGAAAAATTGCCGCTGAAAAAAGAGCGTTTCATCTGGGAAATCACGAATGAGAAACGGAATTACCTTGCCGACGTGTTCGACAAAGGTCATCTCGGCGGCAGTATCAACGACGACAGCTACGAACTGTTTTATCCATACAGAATCAAAGGCAAAACCATTATCCTGTATGCTTCCACCCCCCGCCACGGCAAACCCGGTAGCTGATCCCTGTTTACCATCCGCCTCATGCGGGTCACAATGTCTGTTCTTCGCTCGTGGCATACTCTACTCATGGAAAAGCATACAAAACCATCTTCCCCGCCCGCGCTGTATTGCCGCGACAGTTTGCGCCGTCTGGAAACTGTCTGTGCCGACGCCGGGCTGATGCGGCGCGCCGGCGCTGCCGCCGCCCTGCTTGCCGAGGATTTGCGGGCGGGGCGGTCGGACGCTGTGCTGGCGCTGGCGGGTCCCGGCAACAATGGCGGCGACGCGCTGACGATGGCGACCTTGCTGCGGCGGCAGGGCGTTGCCGTCACGACCGTGTTCATCGGCGAGGCGGACGCGCTGCCCGCCGACGCGCGCGAAGCGTATCAGCAATTTATCGCCGAGGGTTGGCGTTTGCTGCCGGACATTCCCGTAGAGACCCGTTGGAGCCTGATTGTCGACGGGCTGTTCGGTATCGGTCTGGCGCGTCCGCTGACCGGCAGGGAAGCGCAACTGGTGGAAGCCGCCAATCGTCTGGCGGCGGAGCAGGGCTGCCCGCTCTTGGCGCTGGATTGCCCTTCCGGTCTGGATGCCGACACGGGTTTTTGTCGGGGCGCTGCCATCCGCGCCACGCATACATTGAGTTTCATCGCCGCCAAGCCGGGGTTTTATACGGCGGATGGCGCTGACCATTGCGGGCAGGTGTTGTTTGATGATTTGGGCGTCGATGTGGAAAGCAGCGATATTCCCGCCGACGGGCATCGGCTCGACCGCAGCATGTTCGCGTCCTGGCTGACTCCCAGAAAGCGCAACACTCACAAGGGAACTTACGGCAGCGTCGGCATCATCGGCGGCGCGCATTCCATGATGGGGGCGGCGTTGCTGGCGGGACGCGCGGCGCTGAAACTGGGCGCGGGGCGGGTGTTTCTCGGTCTGCTCGACGCGCAAGCGCCGGGCGCGGATTTCGGGCATCCCGAATTGATGCTGAAAAAACCGGAAGGCGTGTTCGACACGGAATTGTCCGCCCTTGCTTGCGGCCCCGGTCTGGGGCGCAGCGACCGCGCCGCCGAATTGCTGGAAATGGCGATTGCCAGCGCCGCCCCGCTGGTGCTGGACGCGGACGCGCTGAATATTCTGGCTTTTGATGACGGCGGTTTGCAAAAGCGCGTGAGCCAGCGCGAAGCGCCGGTGTTGCTTACCCCGCATCCTGCTGAAGCGGCGCGGCTGCTCGACCTGCAAACGGTCGACATCCAAAAGAGCCGCATCCACATGGCGCAGGAACTCGCGCACCGCTATAACGCCTGGGTGGTGTTAAAAGGCTGCGGCAGCGTGGTTTGCAACCCGGAGGGCAAATGGTGGATCAACACCACCGGCAATCCCGGTCTTGCCGGTCCCGGCACGGGCGACGTGCTGACGGGGATGCTGACTGCCCTGCTGGGGCAGGGCTGGCCACCTGAAGCCGCTTTGCAGGCGGCGGCGCATCTGCACGGACAGGCGGCGGATGATTTGGTCGAGGAGGGGCTTGGTCCCGTCGGTCTTACGGCGGGCGAGTTGATCCACGCCATGCGCGCCCGCTTCAATCGCTGGATTGCGGGAAAAGCGTAAAAGACAAATGAATCTCTTTGCGTGGCTTTTTCCCGATGCCAGCCAGCCAGTAGACCCTGAAACCGAGGCGGCTATCGGCTGTCTGCTGCAAACCATAGACCCCCGCTTGAAGGCGTTGTCCGGCATTTCCAAACGCTTGGCGCCGGTCGTGCGCGCCGCGCTGGATTTTTGCGAACGCGCCATCGAAGCCATGCCCGGCCCTTTGGACGCGTCGTTGTCGCATTGGCGTGAAGCGCCGGAATTACGCGCCTTGTTCACCCGCAATGATGAAGTACAGCGGATTTTCAGCCATCAGGAAGTCGTGCAGGATTATGTCGACAGTCATCCCGGCGCTTCCTGTTTTTACGCCTTGCTGGGCGCGGTGTTCGAAGAAAGAAAAAATTTTGGCGATATTATGGAAAATGGCGTCGCCCGCCATGATGTCGCCATCACCAGCCTGAATTTCAAAAACCACCGCCTGTTTTTGCCGCGCACACGCCAGACCACGTTTGAATACGATTTGCGCTGGGCATTATTCAGGCAACTGGCGCTGGAAATGTTGGGACGCTTGTCGGCGATGAAAGAAGAACAAAATCACCGGCGCGAAGAAATCGCTTTTTTGCGCGCGCAACTGGCGTACAGCGGACAACAGGGTTTGAGCCGTCTGCTCGCGGATGAAGGCGCGCCGGAAAGCGGGGCAACCTCAAATTCAGACAAGCTTGCCCACCAGTTGCTCGCCAGCCAGACGGAATTGCGAACGGCGCATCCGCCCTTGCAAAGTCTGGAAAACACGCTGGAATGGATCGCCGAAACCCTGACCGCGCCGGAAGCCTTGTTGCGGACGCAAACGCTGGACTATCACATCGACAATGCCAATCAGGTGATACCGGCAGGGCAGGAAGGGCTGGATTTGCATTTGTGCCGTTTCAACGTGACCGCGCCAACGCCCCGTTCGGGCGTTTTGTTACGTATTGTTTATCCCGCCGGTGAATTGCTGCCGCGTCGCCGGATGGCGGCGGATTTGGAACGGTTGTATCCCTGACGATGGCGTAATCCGCGATATGCCGCATGGTGGCTGACTTGTAATTGCGTTACTATTTGACGACGGAGCGAGTACAACCCTTGCCAACAGAGAAAATTTGAGAGGAAAAACGATGACACGTATTTCCGACTGGAAAATCTGGATTCGCCTGACCGCCGCCATCTGGCTGGTGCTGGTGGTCGCGTGGGCAGGCATCATCACCTGGGAGAGCGAGGAGAATTTGCAGACTTCCATCGACCAGGCCAAGAGCTTTTCCCAAAGCATCCACGAAATGACCATGGCGGGGCTGACCGGCATGATGCTGACGGGTACTGTCGCTCAACGCGAAGTGTTTCTCGACCAGATCAAGCAACTTTCCGTCATCCGCGACTTGACCGTGGTGCGTAGCGAGGCGGTCGCCAAGCTCTACGGCGCTGACCCCAGGCTGGATCAACTCGATGCCATCGAAAAACAGGTGATGCAAACCGGCGAACCCTATGTCGCCGTGATTCACGAAAACAATCAACTCGCCCTGCGCGTGGTCAATCCCACTCTGGCGTCCAAAAATTATCTCGGCAAGGATTGCATCCTCTGTCATATGGTGGATGAAGGCACGGTGCTGGGGATCGTCAGCATGAAAATTTCCCTTGATTCGGTCGAAAACGCCGTTGCCGCCATGCGTATCCAGCTTGCCGTGGTCGCGTTTCTGGTCAGTCTGCTGCTCCTCATCATCATCTACTGGATTTCCGCGCGTATCGTCACCCGCCCGATGGACAAACTGAAAAACGGCTTGATCGACATCGCCAGAGGCGAAGGCGATTTGACGCAAAGGCTGGAAATCAAGAGTCAGGACGAAATCGGTCAGACCGCGCTGGTGTTTAACGAAGTGATGGAAAACTTCGCTCATCTGGTGCGGCAGGTCAATGATTCCGCCTTGCAGGTTTCCGGCAAGGCGCATGAACTCTCCATCGGCGCCCATCAGGTCATGGACAGCTCGCGCGTGCAGGATGAAAAATCCGCGCAGGTCGCCGCCACCGTGGAAGAACTGGTCACTTCCATTGCCTCAATCGCGCAGAGTACCGAACACGTGCGGCAACAATCGCAGGAATCCAGAGCGCGCGTTCTGGTCGGCAACCAGCGTCTGGAAGTCCTGCTGACGAATATGGGAGAGGTCAAGGCGACCTTTGACGAAATGGCCAATCTGGTCAATGACTTCATGCGTAACACGGACGCCATCAACGCCATGACGCAGGAAGTGAAAGACATCGCCGAACAGACCAACCTGCTGGCGTTAAACGCCGCCATTGAAGCCGCCCGCGCCGGAGAACAGGGCAGGGGATTCGCTGTGGTGGCGGATGAAGTCAGAAAGCTCGCGGAAAAATCTTCCCGTTCCGCCATCACCATTGACGGCATCACCGCGAAACTTTCCACCCAGTCCGCCACGGTGAAAGCCGCCATCACCAACAGCATCAACCAGGTCAACAGCAGCAACGCCTCGACACAGGAAGTCGCGGAAATCCTGCAAAGCACCAACGATTCGGTACTGGTCGTCAGCGAGGGGCTGTCCGCCATCACCGAAGCCACCGACCAGCAACGCCTCGCCGCCCACGAAGTCGCCAGCAACATCGAAACCATCGCCGCCATGTCCAAAGACAACAGCAACGCCATCAACCAGACCGTATCCACCGTCACCGATTTGAACAATCTGGCGGATGGATTGCAACAGACGGTGGGGAGATTCAAGGTTTGAGGGGTTCAGGAATCAGGGGGTCAGGAATCAGGTGACAGGAATCAGGGGGCAGGTGACGGGTGACAAAATGTAGGGGCGGTTCGCGAACCGCCCCTACTTATGAGGGAAACAGCCAGATAAGAATCAGGCTAACGGGTATAAATATCAGCATGAAAATGGCAGGGAAAAGCCACAAGTAAAAGAATATCGTTTGCTGTCCCTCTCCATAGCCTCCCTTGTAGTGTCCCTTGTATCCTATCTTATAGGTCATGGCGAAATAGAACAGGGATAAAAACGCCGTATGGGGGTCGTTAATAAAGTTGAAAATAATCCACCAAGCCATGACTAATGGCGTCAAGCATGTCGGAAGAAGGGGAACTAATGTTGAATTCAAAAACCTTCTTATCTTGCCGAAAGTTGTATCGGGTCGCATCAATTTCCCTCAAGCCGTATCAAGCCGGTATCGCCCAAAGATTATCCAAATCCTGAAAATTCCAGTTTTCCGGTTCTTCGCGGGCGATGATTTTTTCCGGGCAGTTGGGGCGGGCGAGGTCGATGACTTCGGGGGGGATGCGGGTGTTGGCTTTGGTGGAGAAAAAGACCTTGAGCCTGGGCGTCAGCAGGGATTTCTGGCTTTGCTCGATGACGACGCCGATGCGACCGGAATTCAGGCGCACGAGTGAGCCGACGGGATAAATGCCCAGACTTTTGACGAAGGCGCGGAACAGGTTCATGTCCAGATGTCCCGTCCATTCCGACATCTTGTGCAGCGAGGCGGCGGGATCCCAGCCGTTTTTGTAGGGGCGTACCGAGGTGATGGCGTCGTAGACATCGCAGATGGCGCCCATACGCGCGTAGAGGCTGATGGCGTCGCCTTTCAGTTTGCGTGGGTAGCCGGTGCCATCCAGTTTTTCGTGATGCGCCCAGCAGATATCCATGACTTCGGCGGAAACACTCTTTTGGGCTTGCAGAATTTCGTAGCCGTCGCCGGGATGTTTTTTCATGATTTCAAATTCTTCATCCGTGAGCTTGCCCGCCTTGTTTAACACGGCGAGAGGGGTTTTCATTTTGCCCAGGTCGTGAACCAGCCCCCCCATTCCGGCTTTTTGTACTTCTTCTTCATTGAACCCCTGCTGCCGGGCGAGCGCGATCATCAGGGCGCAGACGGCGACCGAGTGCATGTAGGTGTAATTATCGGCGGTTTTCAGGCGCGCCAGACTGACCAGCGCGCCGACGTTGCGTTGTACGGAATTGGCGATTTCATTGACCAGCGGCGCGGCCTGGTCGACTTCCACCGCTTGTCCCATGCGGGCTTCCATGAACATCGAGGTGATGGATTCGCGCGCCTTGGCGCAGATTTTCGTGGCGCGGTCGATTTCATCGCGCAGGGTGACGGGTTTCACTGGCGGCGCGGGCGGGACGATGATGCGCGTGACTTCTTCTTTGGCCTCGCCGCTGCCAACATCCAGCCCCTTGTCGGTGTCAATCCAGACTTCGCGCACGGTGCTTTCCTGAATCTGGCGCAGGTCTTCCGGGTCGGAGAGCAGGAAGTGGGAACGCCAGAAGGGATGGTCGAGCCAGGAACCGCAAAATTCCTTGACGTACATCCCGGTTTTCAGGTGGGCGATGGTGATTCTTTTTAGCATGAGAGGCTCATTGATTCAGTTGTAGAAGCAAGCCCTCATTTTACAAGCCCAAAGCGGTCATTTCTGCTTTGATGTGATCGGGGGCGCTTTGTGTAATGCGCTTCGCGCCAGTTGCTTCCCATCCCAAATCAGGGTTTCGCCCTGATTTTCCGACCAGTCGGCGAGTACCCAACGCTCGACATGAATGCCGTCGACAATGTGGTCGTGCCGGTCAGGGCGGTGGGTGTGACCGTGGATGAAAGTGGCGTAACCCTGCTGGCGCAGGAAATCGTCGGTCGCGGCGGGATTCAAATCCATCAGGTCAGCGGATTTTGCGCCCTTGGCTTGTTCACTTTGCTGGCGCAGATGTTCGGCAATGGCGCGGCGTTCCGCGAGGGGCTTTTGCAAAAAGGCGGCTTGCCAGTCGGGGGCGCGTGTTTGGGCGCGGAATTGCTGATATTCGGCGTCGTCGGCGCACAAGGCGTCGCCGTGCGAAAGCACAAATTGCCATTCCGGTGTGGACAGCACATAAGGGTCGGGCAGCAGGGTGACGCCGGTTTCGGCGGCGAAACGCTTGCCCAGCAGAAAATCGCGGTTGCCATGCTGCAAAAAAATGGCAAGTCCCTGCTGGCTGGCGGCGGACAGGGCGGCGATCACCCGGCGGCTGTCGGGCGCGTCGTCGTCATCGCCGATCCAGCTTTCAAACAGGTCGCCCAAAATATAAAGCCGGTTTTCCGGTCGGGCGATGTCGGTCAGCCATTCGGTGAACATGCCTGTCGCGCCAGCAGTGCGGGGCGACAGGTGAAGGTCGGCGATGAAGTAAATCAATCTGGGCGCTCGAAATATGCCAAGGCGATGATTTCCCCGCTCCCTTTGTGTGGGAGGGGGATAGGTGGGGTTTAGGTAGGGCGGTTTCTCCGAAACCGCCGAATGTAACGTCCGGCGCGTTCGGAGAACGCGCCCTACCTTGGGCAGCCTACGATGCCGCTCTGCCCAAAGCGGAAAACCCGTCAGTCGGCGATGACTTCGGCTTTTTCGATCACCACGGCGTCAACCGGCACATCCTGATGAAAACCCTTGTTGCCGGTTTTCACCTTCTTGATGCTGTCGATTGCGTCCAGACCTTCGGTGACTTCGCCGAAAACGCAATAACCCCAGCCGCTCGCGGATTTCGCCTTGAAATCGAGAAATTCGTTGTCGACCACGTTGATGAAGAATTGCGCGCTGGCGGAATGCGGCTCGCTGGTACGCGCCATGGCGATGCTGCCGCGCTTGTTCTTCAAGCCGTTATCGGCCTCGTTTTCGATGCTGTCGCGGGTGTCCTTCTGTTTCATGTCGGCGGTAAACCCGCCGCCCTGAATCATGAAGCCGGGGATAACACGGTGAAAAATGGTGTTGTCGTAGTGACCGTCTTCGACGTACTGCACGAAATTCCTGACAGTGACGGGCGCTTTTTCAGCGTCCAGTTTCAAGACGATCACGCCGTGGTTGGTGGTCAGTTTGATGGACATGGCGCGGTTCACTTTTCAGAAATGATTTTGACGGACTGGATGATGACGGGTTCGGCGGGCACATTTTCATGCGGGCCGTAGCGACGGGTGGCGACGGCAGCGATTTTGTCCACCACGTCCAGTCCCTGGGTGACTTTGCCAAACACCGCGTAGCCCCAACCGTCGAACGAGGGGTAATCGAGATTTTTGTTGTCGGCGTGATTGATGAAAAACTGCGAGGTGGCGGAATGCGGGGCGTTGGTACGCGCCATGGCGATGCTGCCGCGCGTGTTTTTAAGACCATTCCCGGCTTCGTTTTCAATCGGAGCCTCGGTCGCTTTCTGTTGCATGTCGGGCGTAAATCCGCCGCCCTGAATCATGAAGCCGGGAATCACGCGATGAAAAACTGTTCCGTCATAAAAGCCTGAACGTATGTAGTTCAAAAAATTTGCCACGCTTTTGGGCGCTTTTTTGTCGTTCAGTTCCAGCGTGATATTGCCCTGGCTGGTTTGTATTTCCACGGTCGGCGCGGCTTGCGTCAGTGTGGACGCGGCGATGGCGGCCGCGAATAAGAGGGTGCGATACATCGAAGATTCTCCTGTGGTCAGGTCAGAGGACAGAGGACGGAAGACCGCAGGGTTTCCGTCGCTTTGCTCCGCTGGGGGGTTGGAAAAGCGGGACATCCGTCGCGCCAAGGGGTTTTTGCGTCACTCATACTAATCTGTCTCCTGTCACCTGTCCTCTGTCTTCTGAACTACGCGTCACCTTCATAGATGATTTTCCACTGTTCGTTTTCGCGCAGCCAGTATTGGCGTTTTTTCATGCTGTTCACGAGATTGTTGCTGGCGTAGGACTGGTTGAAGGTCACGACCACCAGCTCATCCGCGCCGGGATTGCGGAACACGGAGAGCTTGTCCAGCCCCACCTGAATCCAGGTCTTGCCCAGATTCACGCGCCGTTTTTGTTCGGCAAAGCTCTGGAAATCATGCCGCGCTGTTTTGAAATTGCGCGAATAGTGGCTCAGGTAGCGTTCGGTATCGCGGCTTTCCCAGTCGACGCGCCAGGATTCGATGCTCGCGCGCAATTCCTCGCGTTCGCGGTTCCAGTCGTCAAGCGACAACCATTCGATGTCGTTGCTGATGATGACCGGCGTCAGCCCGACCTGCACATTTTTGCCGAGGGTATCGAAATCCGGGTTGGAGAGCACCACGCAGCCATCGGAAGCCTGCGGCGGGCGGGAATAGGTGTTCGACGGCGTGCCGTGCAGCCAGATGCCGGAACCGCTGCGCCCCTGGCGCTTGTCCCATTCATTCGGATAATTGATGGGAAACGCGCCGTGTCCGTACAAATCCGCCAGCTTTTCCTGCGGAATGTGCGCGGTGACGTGATACACGCCAATCGGCGTGCGCCGGTCGCCTTCGCTTTGCTTGTCCGCGCCGAGCTTGCCTTGAGTGACGTAGTAATCCGCGACGAAGCGGGGACGTCCGCCATCATTCTGGTACAGGTAAAGGCGGGATTTGCGCGTATCCACCACAATCGCGTATTGCTGGCTGTCGTTCATTTGCAGCAGGTAGCGCGGCACGTCGCCAGTCGGCGGCTTGTGGCGATAACCCCGCAAACGGGCGATGGCTTCGGCGCGCAGATCGGCAACCTTTTCCGCCGGAGCGTCGGGCGCGGCGCCAAAAGAATCAAGGGGACGCACCCGCGCCAGCAGCAGGTCGCCCTTGATGAGATAGGCGAGGCGGTAATTCGGGTAGTGTTGCAGCAGGTTTTCCGTGCGACGCAGCGCCCCGTCCAGACGCATCGCCTCAATGTCGGCAAAGATGCGCTCAAGCTGCGGTTCGGGGCCGGAGTCGGAAAAAGATTCGGCGACAAATTCATCCACGTCGGCATTTTCCGTCGCGGCTTCTTCGGCAGGGACGGCGGGCGGCGTAGCGGGGCTGGACAGCAGCCAGGCTCCGCCCGCCGCGCCAAGGGCGAGCAGCAGGGCGGCGGCAATGAAAGCGCGACTTGACAGGCGGGAGCGGGACACAGGGGACTCAGGCAGCGTCCAGAACTTCAATCGGGACATCAGTTCGATTCTTCGGACAGAATCAGCCAGACATTACCGGCGCGGGTAAAAATGAGGGTCTTGTCCGTGGCAGTTTTCAGACCGGAAGCCTGATAAGTCTGGCGGAAGCGCGCGGTCGCCTGTTTGCCCTCGATGCTGATTTTCGGCTCGGTGTAGCTGACCTTGATCCAGGCAGGGCGACGGATACGCGCCGCGCGCTCGGCTTCCCAATCCTTGCGGTTGCCTTTCCCCGGTTTGAAGGCGGGCGCGTAAAAACCGAGATAGGCTTTGACATCCTGCCTCGACCAGGCGTCCGCCCAGGCGGCGAGGGTTTTGGCGATCTCCTGCGGCGTGTCGGCAGCGGCGGTTTCGGTTTTCTTTGGGGCGAGCGTTGGTGTTGTCGGCGCGGCGGCGGGCGCGGTGATTGCGGGCGTCGCGGGCGTTGGCGTAGTGGCAATCACCGTCGCCATCGGTTGGGCGGCAGGTTTGGGTTCGGGTTTCGGTTCAACGGCGGGCTGCGTCCGCGCTGGCGCGCTCACCACCGGCGTCGTGGACGCTTTGGCGACATTGGTCGCCCGCGAGTGATCCGGCGCGCTGACCAGATCACGAATCATGGCGAGCTTGCTTTGCGCGGCGGCGTTGGAGGTATCCAGTTGCAGCGCCTTGTCATAAGCCTGGCTGGCGAGCTTGGCATACACATCGCCCAGATTCTCGTAAGCGATGGCGTAGGAAGGATGGGTGCGAATCGCCATTTCCAGCGCGCCTCTGGCGCGGTCATACTGCTTTTGCTGGGCGTAGAGCACGGCAAGGTTGTTATAGGGTTCGGGCAGTTCCGGGTAATCTTCGGTGAGTTTGGTGAAAATGGCGATGGCGTCATCGCCGCGTTTCATCTCGGTGAAAATCAGCCCCTTGATGAAGCGACCCTGCGCGTCTTTGGGGCGGCTGGCGAGGTAGCTGTCGACCTTGTTCAAGGCTTGCGGGTACTGACCCTGCCGCACCAGAAGCTGGATTTCGGTCAAGCTGTTGTCGGCCGCAAAAGCGGGGGTAATGCCCAGGCACACGGTCGCGCAAAGGGCAAAAAGGGTGGGGCGGAGAGCGTAAACCATGCTGGATGCTATACTTCGCAAAATTTCAAACCTTGAATTCTACAACAATTTTTCCCGCGTCCGAGGGCTTCTCTGCCCGAAGCCCGCCTGATTAGCCCGCTTTCCGAAAAATCACCATGCTCACCCTTTTCAATTCCCTCAAACGGGAAAAACAGCCTTTCGTCCCCCTCGAACCCGGCAAAGTCAAAATGTATGTTTGCGGCATGACCGTGTATGACTACTGCCATCTGGGTCATGCGCGCGTGATGGTCGCCTTCGACGCCGTTTATCGCTGGCTGAAAACCAGCGGATTTTCAGTGACTTATGTGCGTAACATCACCGACATCGACGACAAGATTATTCGCCGCGCCGCCGAAAACGGCGAGAGCATCACCGCGCTGACCGATCGCTTCATCGCCGCCATGCGCGAAGATTCCGATGCCCTGGGCGTACAGCCGCCCGACTTCGAGCCACGCGCCACCGAATACGTGCCGCAAATGATTGATTTGATTGGCAAACTGGAAAAAAACGGACTCGCCTACCAATCCACAGCCGATGGCGATGTGAATTACTCTGTCCGCAAATTCGCAGGCTACGGCAAACTCTCCGGCAAAACCCTGGACGACTTGCGCGCCGGAGAGCGCGTCGATGTCGACGCCGCCAAACAAGACCCGCTTGATTTTGTGCTCTGGAAACGCGCCAAACCCGGCGAACCCGCCTGGGTTTCGCCCTGGGGTGACGGGCGTCCCGGTTGGCATATCGAATGTTCCGCCATGAGTTCGCATTTGCTGGGCGCTCACTTCGACATCCACGGCGGCGGGCAGGACTTGCAGTTTCCCCACCACGAAAACGAAATCGCCCAATCCGAAGGCGCGCACGGCGAAACCTTTGTCAATTACTGGATGCACAACGGCTTCATTCGCGTGGATGACGAAAAAATGTCCAAATCCCTGGGCAATTTCTTCACCATCCGCGACGTGTTGAAACAATACGACGCCGAAGTGGTGCGCTTTTTCATCCTGCGCGCCCACTATCGCAGCCCCCTGAACTACTCCGACGCCCATCTGGAAGACGCCCGCGCCAGCCTCGACACCCTGTACTTCACCCTGCGCGACATCCCGCCCGCAGCAACAACGATGGATTGGGAAAGCGGCTACGCCGCCCGTTTCAAGGCAGCCATGGACGACGACTTCGACACCCACAACGCCATCGCCATATTGTTTGAACTGGCGCAAGAAGCCCGCCGCGCCCGCGACGCCGCGCTTGCAGGACAGTTAAAGGCGCTGGCGAATGTCATCGGCTTGCTGGAACGCGCCCCGGAAAGCTACCTGCGCGCGCCGGTCGGGGACGTGAATGAAGGCGGACTGACCGAAGCCGCCATCGAAGAAAAAATCGCCCAACGCCTCGCCGCCAGAAAAACCCGCGACTTCGCCGAAGCAGACCGCCTGCGCGACGAACTCAAAGCGGCAGGTATTATCCTCGAAGACAGCGCGCAGGGCACGACCTGGCGGCGCGGGTGATATACATATGTTTGTATTGCTCTACGCGCCGCCCCTGTTGTTGTGGCGCTGCCGTGTAAAATTTGTTCCATAAGGCATCTTTCCAGTCTGTCATGGAAATAGTGCCGCTAAATGCCGGGACTAAACACGACTACGGTTTTGATACCAAGGCAATCGCATGATGCCATTGAGATACTGGACGATACCCCGCAAGACATAACGCTCTGTCCTGATCCCGCCCGGTCGTAGGGGCGGGTTTCAAACCCGCCCTGTGTGTTCCGATGACGCAACGGCGGGCAGGTTTGAAACCCGCCCCTACGACATCCCCTTCCCCGCAATGCTAGAGGGGAATCACCATTAAAACCGATACCTAGCCCTCAAACTCCCCGTAATGCCTTCCCGTCTGCCACCATGCCCTTGCACCCCCAAATCCACCGCCCAGCCCGCTTTGTTGGCGGCGGGCGTTACCGTCAGCCCGATTTCCGCCATCCCTGTATCTCCCTTCAGTTTCGGCGCGTCCAGTCTGTAGCCGTAGATGCGAGCGTTTGCCTTGCTGTCGTATTCGTGTTCCCATGCCGCGCCGAGGTAGGTGCGGGTTTTTTTGTTGATTGCGCGCGTCCACTTCATGCACAGTCTGGTTCTTTGTGAATCTACAGCCTTGAATTTGATGGTAACGACGTCATCACCCGCTACAACCGCTCCAGCTTCTACGCCATGAGCGTGTTCCAGCTTGCCGAAGTGTTGGCGAAACAGAAGACAGAGGGCTGACAAGGCAGAAAAATTACTGGCGCTACGCGTCATTTTCCAACGCCCCCGGACATTTTTGGATCGGGGGCGTTTTATTTTCATTCATATCGCTTATTTTATAACCATGATCACCATCAATGAATAAGCCACTTATCATCATACGGTTGACATTAAACTGAATTCATTTGTCAACATTCAACCCATTGTTAAAGCCTCCATTGCTTTGCGATTTTCCAAAACAACAAACCCGGTTTTTGCAGGCAAAATCAAAACTCTTGCATTACACATGCGCGGTCTTTTCTGAATTAAAAAACCTAGCAATATCAGTACTTTATTTTAATTTATTGTTGTGTAAGATGATCATTGTCTGCGCTTAAACGGTATTGACCAGATGGTTATTTTCGTTGTGCCGTTTATCTGAGGAACCCGGTCTGCTTTCCGCCTCTGCCTCAGAAAGAAGCCGCCTTTTTCCAGGAGTTTTATCATGTTGAAAAACCATCCCCGTTTTCCCAAACGCGCATTACTGATCGCAATCGCAGGCATTGGTTCCGGCGCTGCCATGTCATTTGACATCTATCAGGGGCCAATGGTCGCTGAGCGACCGATGGCGCCCAATGTGATTTACATTCACGATGATTCGGGTTCCATGTCGTCTGACCACATGCCGGATGAAGCGCCCGGCGGCAGAAATTTGCGGCATTCTGCCTTTCTCAACAAGCAGTATTACAACCCCGACACCACCTACCAGCCCCCCCTTACCTACAAAGACGGAAAGTTGGTCAGTTGGGGCAATATGGATGAGCGTTGCGTCTGGCCAAAAGTCATGCGGGATGGGTTTACCGGCACTCCCGGCGTCTGTGGCGCAACCGACACGCTGAACGCCGACAGCGCCGTTTATTACGACTATATCCCCGGCTTTAATTCCAGAATCGACAACCAGTTCAACTATGTTTGGGACCCGATTGTCATGGTCGATGGCAAGATGATTCTGGATAAAGCGAAAGCGCCCGAAAACAATCCGCTCAATTACGAACACTATGCCTGGATACCCATTCCGTCGAAAGCCCAAATCCGGGATAACGCGGACAAACACAATCCTAAAACCCGCGACGTCAGCAGGGGCATGATTATGGATCGGGCTTGTCCGGTGTTGTTCAGGGATGTGCCGGAATCCAGAGCCTATTACAACAATTTCGCGGGCGCGCCCGGACTTCCCGGAAATCCTCATGCCACCTGCCGGTACAGTTACCGGACGGGGGAGGTCGATTTTGAAAGCAACTATCAGGGCTATTCATCCACCGGCCCCTATGCGGGCGCGCGCGTCGCGGGCATTGAGCATGGACGCAGATGGTGTAACAGGGACTCTCACCACTCGAACTTTACGGGAAACGCGATAGGTCGCTCCTGCGTCATGGGCAAGCATGTCATCGGTGACACGACAGGACAGGGAACCACAAACGGAAAAGGAAACACCCTGCAAGCGGCGAGCGACGCGGAAGTCTGGAATTACACAAGATACGCCGGCCATCTCAAACCCAATCACGCAGACCGCAAGGATCATTCGCTGGAACACCGGGTCAGCAAGTTTGTGGCGAATGGCGGCAGCCTGCTGCCTGCGGAAAATGCCCCGCGCGCGCGAACCGCCAGAGAAGAAATCCGCAATTTCGCCAACTGGTACAGCTATTACCGCAAGCGCAGCATGGCGGCGAAATCGGGGGCTTCGCTGGCGTTCGCCAATCTGGTCAATCGGGACGACACCACCCAGCCCGGCAGCATGATGCGCGGCAAGGTCGTGCGCCTGGGTTATGACACCATCAACCGAATCAGAAGCGATGGCCCCGGACAACGCAAAGGCGATGTGAAAACAGTCGGGCGGGGTGTTGTCCCCTTCATTGATCATGACCCCCATTACCCCGGTCAAAAATTCGTTCGGGATTTTTACGATTGGGTCAACGCGCTGCCCACCAGCGGCGGGACGAATCTTGCCCATGCGTTAGGCTATACCGGAAAATATCTGGCGAACGCAAACAAGAACCCGTGGAAAGAATATCCCCCTGACACTTATAAAGGCACCGGCTCCGGCGAAACCTTCGGCTGCCGCCGCTCGTTTGCCATCCTGATGACCGATGGTTATTCCGGCGATTGGGGACAATCCCCTGCCAACGGCGATGTGGATGGCACAAATGGGCCTGTCATCTGGAAGACTGACAAAGACGGCAACAATCTGGACAATGACCTGAAGAATCGATACCAGTACAAACCGGAATCCCCGTTCTTCGGGCAGTTCGCCGGTAACAAGGTTTCCGGCAGTCTGGCGGATGTCGCCATGTATTACTGGAATCACGACTTGCAGCCCGGCAGGGTTGCCGATGGCGGCATGGCGAATCTGCTTGCGCCCACCAAAAAAAACCCCGCCTTCTGGCAACACATGCAGACTTTTACCATTGGTCTGGGCGTGGTCGGGCGGATGTCCGATACCGAGGTCAACAATTTTTTGGCGAGCGGCTCAAAGAAAAACATCTTGTGGACATTCCCGACGGGGCTTGACACCAACTATGAGCGCATCGACGACCTCATGCACGCGGGGCTGAACGGACACGGCGGCACGTCGGCGGCGGAAGACGCGGGCGAATTCGTGGGCAAGCTCACGGCGTTACTGACCGAAATCGCGGGGCAGGATGGCAGCAACACTTCTCCCGCCGTTCCACGACAACTGACCACCGACACCATGCTCTATGACGCCAATTACAGTCCGAGCGACTGGACGGGCGACGTGCTGGGCTATGAAGTCTGCATCAAGAGTGACGGCACATGCGGCAGCAAATTCGCTTCCGTCATCCATCCGGCAAAATGGAGTGCCGGAGAATTGCTCGTCAAACGGGTCAAAGACTCCGGTCATGCCACGCGCAAAATTTTCACCTATGACAATGGCAGCGCGGTCGCTTTCGACCGCCATGTTTCAAATGCCGTCAAAAGCGCCATCGACGTTAATCTCAACCACTCCGCCGGAATGCCGAAACCGGAAAACTGCCCCTTGGCGCGTCCCAATCTGGGGAATCCCCCCGTCGGCGATCATTGCCTGTTGCACAAGGGCAGACCTGAACAAACCCTCTACACCGTTGACCTGCTCATCAACTATCTGCGGGGCGACCCGCAGTACGAAGACACCACGACCGGCGCATCCGAAAACTACAACGGCTTCCGCCGGAGAAGCTACACGGACACCAACGGCAACCAGCAGGTGAAGCTGCTGGGCGACATCATCAATTCCAGCCCGGACCTGATTACCGCCCGTAATGACAAATGGCATCTGGCGACCCGATTGGGCTACTCCACGAATCCAGCCATCCCCACGAGCGGTGACGCCGCCACCTACAAAACCCGCCTGAAAATCTCCCGCAACGCCGATGGCACGGTGAACACAGCCCGCCGCGAGCAAACGCTGCTGGTCGGCGCGGGCGACGGCATGTTGCACGGCTTTGACGCGCTGACCGGGCAGGAAAGTTTCGCCTACATTCCGTCAGCCGTACACGGCATCCTGAAAAAACTCGCCGATCCGCAATATGGGCAAATCGACACCCTGAGCCATTCGCTCTATGTCGATGGCAGCACGGTGGATGCGGACATCCTGTTGAATGGTTATTGGCAAACCGTCGCCGTGGGTTCCACCGGGCGCAGCAATGGTGGCAAAGGCAGTTACTTCGCCCTGAACGTGGAAAAACCCTCGACCTTCAATGAATACGATGTCCTCTGGGAATTCACGCATGACAAACTGGGCGCGCCCGCCAATGGCACAGCGAGAATTGCCCTGCTCGAAGACGGCGGGTTTTACGCGATTTTTGGCAACGGCTACAACAGCCAGCGTCAGGAAGCCAGCCTGTTCGTGGTTGAGCTGAAACCCGGCGCGTCCTATGAAGTCATTGACACCGGCGAAGGCAATGCCAACGGCTTGGGCAGACCCGCGCTGGTCGGTCTGGGCGACGGCACGAGCGTTCTCGCCTACGCGGGCGACCTGCGCGGCAATGTGTGGAAATTCGACCTGGTGGCGAAGACCGCGCATAAACTTCTGGAAGCCACCGACCCGAACGGCAAAGCACAACCCATCACCGGCGCGCCCAGAATCGTCATCACCAATGAAGGCGACATACAGGTGATCGTAGGCACCGGCAAATTTCTTGAACAGAAAGATGTCGACAACACCGATGTGCAAACCGTTTACAGCGTGCGCGACAAATGTGGCGTCACCGTGGGCTGCACGCCGCCAGTCGCTACACGCCCTGCCCTGCAACAACTGCGCTACGCGACCGGCCTGACTTTGGACACTTACAAAGACAGCAACGGCAATACCGGCTCAATGTTCGGCTGGAAAATCGAGGCGCTCGCCAACAAGCTGGATTACAAAACCACCCAGGGCTTCTTCGTGGACTTGAACGCCTCCGGCATGAGAGGCCTGCGTTCCATCGACAAGGCATCGGAAGGGCTGAACATGAACGGGGGCAACATCCTGATTCCCCTTCTGGTACCCAGCATCGACCCTTGCGCCAGCGCCATCGAAGGCGTGTTCATGGAACTCGACCCCTTCAACGGCGCGCCGAAAAAAAGCCGGCTGTACTCGACGCTGAATGGTTTGAATGTCTACAAAACCGGAGAAACCGGCCTTGCCGCAAGTATCAGCGGCGGCAGCGGCAGCATTGGTCACAACGACGCGGAACTCAGCGGTCGTGTAAACGACCCCTCTGACCCCAAAAAGAAATGCGTCTGGATGAAAAACCCGGAAACCGGAGTGTTTGAATGCATCCCGATCTCTGGTGGTCACAAAATGGGTCGCCAAAGCTGGCGGCAACTCCGGTAAGTCAGTAAGCCACCCCCCCTCCGAAACCCCGCCTTCCAGCGGGGTTTTATGCTTTTGTCGTTCAAAATCCGTCCGATTGATGTTGGAACAAAAACACTATATTTAGTCAACTTGTTGAGTATCACTACTACATGTAGTAGATTTACGTCCCAACGAAAATCATAATTCATCTCCCCAAAACATCCGCAGGAGCCACACCAAATGAGCCACGCCGCCGAACAGCTTTCACTTGCCGCCATTCCCGCCGCGCCCGAATTTCCGCCTTTGCGGGAGCAGGAAATTTCCGGCGAGGTGTTGCTGGAAAAATACGCCAAGGGCAAGGAGATGAATGTCCATGATGTGCGCCGTCGGGTGGCGCGCGCGCTGGCGCAGGTCGAACCGGAGAAGGATCGCGCGCATTGGGAAGGGCGTTTTCTCTGGGCGCAGGAAAACGGCTTCATCCCCGCCGGGCGCATCAATTCCGCGGCGGGCACGGATTTGCAGGCGACGCTGATCAATTGTTTTGTGCAGCCGGTGGGCGATTCCATTGTCGAAGTCACCGACGGTCGCCCCGGCATTTACACGGCGCTGGCGCAGGCGGCGGAAACCATGCGGCGCGGCGGCGGGGTGGGTTACGATTTTTCCAGCATCCGTCCTTCCGGCGCGCGGGTCAAGGGGACGCAATCGCGGGCTTCCGGGCCGGTTTCTTACATGCGGGTGTTTGACCGTTCCTGTGAGACGGTGGAATCCGCAGGGGCGCGGCGCGGGGCGCAGATGGGCGTGTTGCGCTGCGACCACCCGGATATTGAGGATTTTATCCACGCCAAGGATCAGGGCGATCTGACCAATTTCAATATTTCCATCGGCGTCACCGACGAATTTATGCGGGCGGTGGAAACCGATGGCATGGTGGAACTTGCCCACCGCGCCGAACCCAATGCCGACATGCGGGACGAGGGCGCGTTTCAGCGCGATGACGGTCTCTGGGTGTATCGCAAGCTGCGCGCCCGCGATTTGTGGGATCAGGTGATGAAATCCACCTACGACCACGCCGAGCCGGGCATTCTCTTTCTTGACCGCATGAATCGGGATAACAATCTCAATTATTGCGAAGTCATCGAGGCGACCAACCCTTGCGCCGAGCAGCCCTTGCCGCCTTATGGCTGCTGCTGTCTGGGTTCCATCAATCTGACCCTGTTCGTGCGTCATCCGTTTTCTGAACAGGCGGAATTCGATTTTGACGCTTTCGCCGAGGTGATTCGCGTTTCCGCCCGCATGTTGGATAACGTGCTGGAGGCGACCCACTGGCCGCTGGCGCAGCAGCAGCAGGAAGCCGCCAACAAGCGCCGTATCGGTCTGGGTTATACCGGACTGGGCGACGCGCTCGCCATGTTGCAGTTGCGCTACGACCGCCCCGAAGCCCGCGCGATGGCGGCGCGTATCAGCGAATTCATGCGCGATACGGCGTATCTGCATTCGGCGGAACTGGCGCGCGAGCGCGGCGCGTTCCCGCTCTTTAACGCCGAGCTGTATCTTTCCGGCGGCAATTTCGCTTCCCGCCTGCCTGCCGAAATCAAGCTCAAAATCCGCGAGCATGGGCTGCGGAATTCGCATCTGCTCTCCATCGCGCCCACCGGCACCATTTCGCTGGCGTTCGCGGACAACGCTTCAAACGGCATCGAGCCGCCGTTTTCCTGGATGTACAAGCGCAAAAAACGCATGGTCGACGGCACCCTCAAGGAATATCCGGTTGAGGATTACGCCTGGCGGCTGTATCGGCACCAGGGCGGCGACACGGACAAGCTGCCTGATTATTTCGTCACCGCGCTGGAAATTTCCGCCGCCGCGCACAAGGACATGGTGGCCGCGGTCGCGCCCTATATCGACACCTCCATTTCCAAAACGGTGAATGTCCCCGGCGATTATCCCTACGCCGATTTTCAGGATTTGTATGTGGACGCCTGGAAAGCCGGTTTGAAAGGGCTGGCAACGTATCGCCCGAACAGTGTGCTGGGTTCGGTGCTGTCTGTGGAACCCTCCAGCGCCGCCGCCGAAGCGGTGGATGATGCTTCAAAATCACCGCAGGATTTTGTTTCCGACGCCAACCGTCGCCTGTCCATCAAGCATCTGCCCGCGCCGGTGCTCGCCAGCCTGCGCTGGCCGGGGCGTCCCAGTCTGCCGGAAGGCAATTTGTGCTGGACGTACATGCTTGATTCCCCGATTGGCAAGTTTGCGCTGTTCGTCGGTCACGTCGAACCGGAAGGTCACGCCTGGCCATTTGAAGTCTGGGCAAACGGTCCCGCCGAACCGCGTGGCCTGGGCGCGGTCGCCAAAACGCTGTCGATGGACATGCGCGCCAATGACCGGGGCTGGCTGCAAATGAAGCTGGAAAGCCTCGCCAAAACGCCCGGCGATTCGTTCGAGATGCCCATGCCGCCGCACGGCGAGAAAAAGCGCGTGCCTTCGGTCGTTTCCGCGATGGCGCAGGTCATTCTCTGGCGCTGCGAGCAGTTGGGCGCGTTCAACCACGAAGGCGCAACGTCCGTCGTCGACGCCCTGTTTTCCGCCGAAGAACCCAAGACCGGCACCGACGGCACGCTTTCATGGACAGTGGATATTCGCAATCCTTCCACCAACGAGGATTTCGTGCTCGGCTTGAAGGAAATCACCCTGCCCGACGGCGTGACCCGTCCCTATTCGATGTGGCTGGCCGGCAACTACCCGCGCGCGCTGGATGGTCTTTGCAAACTGCTCTCGCTCGACATGCGCGTGATGGACCCGGCGTGGATCGGCATGAAGCTGCGTAAACTGCTCGACTACCCCGAACCCCTGGGCGATTTCATGGCGTTTGTGCCCGGATCGCGCAAACAACAGACTTTCCCCTCCACGGTCGCCTACATCGCGCGGTTAATCATCCACCGCTACGCCATGCTCGGCATTCTGGACGAAGCGGGTTTCCCCCTGCAACAAATGGGCATCCTCGAAGCCCCGGAAGACCCGACCAGCAACAAGGTATTGCCCACACAAGGCAAACTCTGCAACGAATGCGGCAACCACACCATGATTCGCAAAGACGGCTGCGATTTCTGCACCGCCTGCGGGGCAGTGGGGAGTTGCGGGTAGGGTTCAGAAGACGG
>JAITSU010000052.1 GCA_031287525.1 Zoogloeaceae bacterium
GCGGTACGCCGACTTTGAGCGCAGATTGCCGCACAAACACCGCTGCCAGCGTGGACGCTGGCGTTCCCAGGAAAACCTTCACTCAAAAAAACGCTCTGTGCAACTTTGTCAGCAGCCTGTGGCGGCTTCGCCGCCGCTGATTTGTCTGTCCTCAGTCTTCTGTCCTCTGTCTTCTGCCTTCAGCCATCAGAAATCTGCCGCCGCTTCCCAGACAATATGGCTCGCTTTTTTGCTTTTCGCGCTGCGCGTGAGCATGTCGATGAGCGGCCAGGCGCGGCTTGTGGGGCTAACGGGGCGGCTCATGGCGGGGAGGTCTTCGTTTTTTTCTTCTTCTTTCGGGTCGGGTTCCGACGCGGCGGCGCAGTCTTGCAGGTAGCGTTCAAGGGCGGCGACGGCGGGGAGCATTTCCGGCTGGGTAATCACGCCTCTGGCGGCGCATTCCTTGCCGATGGCTTTGAGGAAGGGGCGAACGGTATCGGCAAAAATGAAGAAAGAGCCGCTTTCGCTGGAAGTAAAAGTGACGAGCATGATCGTTTCCTTGATGGAAATATAGTGAGTGTAGCTTGAAAGCAGCCGCCGCATGGTGCGAAAATCAAGGCTGTCAGCAAGGCGGAGGGTTCAACAGGCCCGCCGCGCCGCGCCAAAAACGACAGGAAAATAATCATGACACAGCCAGGATACGCCCATCACATACCGCAGGTCGCGGATGAACTGGAACAGTTGATACTGCGCGAAATCGCCATGCGGGTACGCAACAACGAACAACCTTATGTACTGGATTTACGCTGCGGCGAGGGGCGGCATTCCGTAACAATGGCAAGCTTGGGGGCGCGTGTGCTAGCGGTTGATGATCCGAAGCAGGAAGCGCGTGTCCGCGATCTGGCGCAGGCCTCGGCTTGCGCCGAGCATGTGGAATTTGCGCCGTTCGCGGAAATCCCCAAAGAAGGACTGCCGGAAGGTCCGTTCGACCTCGTATTTTCCCATCATGGCATTTGTCTCATGCCTTACCCCAAAGCGCGTCAATCCCTGCGCCGCATCCTCAAAAGCCTGCGCGTCGGCGGCAAACTGTACCTCTCCGCCTACGGTCTGCACTCCGCGCTGGGCGAAGGCTACGCCGACGCGGAAGCGCCGATTGAGGAACGATTCAGCGAACTCGCTCCGGCAATTGCCAAAAGCTACAACATCAAAGGGCCGCTCTGCCTGTACTCCGAACGCAATCTGGTCACGCTGCTGTTTGAGGCGGGCGGAAGCGTACTCAGGAGTTTCACGACGACGCACGGCACGATCAAGGCGGTGGCGGTAAGGATGTGATTCGGGAGTCAGGAATCAGGGGGCAGGTGTCAGGGGACAGGATTTACTGGCGGCTGCGCCGCCGCAAATACCTGCTAAAGAAACCGGAAGAGGTGGCAGGGAGGGCATTCTCCGCTGACGCCGCGTCGGGTACGCCCGCTATGCCATGCTCCCGCATCGCCGCCAGAAACGCCTGCCGTGTTTCGGCGTCGGGAAAGGCGCTATCTGGCACGTACAGCACCGCCTGAATGTCGCACAAAAAAATTGCCACACCGCCAGCCTGTACGCTGATTGCCTGCACCACCGACCAGATGTAGCGGGCTTCGCAAATCTCCGAGCGCACCAGCACGCCGTCGTCATCAATGGTGACGCGGCACTCGCCAGTGTTGTTGGCGTATTTTTTATAAAAATAATCCTGATGAAACACTCCCCCCAAAAGCGTGAGCAGCGCGCCGACCATCCAGAGCAACAGCAGCCCGCCCTCAAGCCCCAACAGCGCAGATACGAAAATGATGCTTATCCCCAATATCTGCAAGTTGGGCAGGAAGCGCCGCCAGCCCATGCCTTGCTGAAAATTCCGCGCTGAAAGCTGAAACGCCGCCTTTATTTGCTGCCCGTTCAAGCGAAACCTGAGATGAATGGGCGTCATCGCCTCACTCCTGTAAAAGTGGATATGGGTAAAGTACGCCAGTTCATCGCGGTCGCATGGCGCGTTCCACGCCCTTGATTTCACTCCCCACCGCGACGCCCTTTGCCGCAAACCAGCCCTGATTCATTTCCAGCGCAAAACGGGCGGGCGTGTCGGCGCAATGATTTTCCTCACTCCCCGGCTTCATGTTGCGAATGTTGATGACGCGCCCGCTGTCATCCAGAAAGGCGACGGAAAGCGGCAGCAGCGTATTTTTCATCCACATGCAATGCCGCGCCGCCTGCGGAAAAACGAACAACATGCCTTCATGCGCCGCCATGCCGCGCCTGCCCATCAGCCCGATTTGACGGGTTTCCGGCGTCGCCGCCACTTCCACCACGATGCGGTAAAAGCCGACCGTCAAGTCCAGACGCGGCAGCGTCGCCTGTTGTTGCGCGGCGGCGAGGGTCGCGCCCGTTAGAACGAGACAGGCGCAGGAGAGGAAAAAGAGAATTTTTTTCATGGTGCGTGATTATAAGGCGGGAACGAAGCGGAATTCCCCCGGTAGAAGACCATCCAGCGTATATGCCCCGATGGAAACGCGAATCAGGCGCAGGGTAGGAAACCCCACCGCCGCCGTCATGCGCCGCGCCTGCCGATTACGCCCCTCGCGCAAGCCCAGTTCCAGCCAACAGGTGGGAATGGACTGACGAAAACGAATCGGCGGCTGGCGTTCCCACAGATTTTCCGGCGCCGCCATCCGGCGGACGCGGGCAGGACGGGTCAGCCCGTCTTTCAAGCGCACGCCTCGCCGCAAACGCTCCAGCGCCGCCTCGTCCGGCACCCCCTCAACCTCAAGCCAATACACTTTTTCCATCTTGAAACGCGGGTCGCTGATGCGCGCTTGCAGCTTGCCGTCGTCGGTCAACAACAACAGCCCCTCGCTATCCGCGTCCAGCCGCCCCGCAACATACACGCCGGGGATGTCAAGACAATCCTTTAACCCGCGCCACCGACCTTCCGGCGTAAATTGGCTCAGGACGCCGT
>JAITSU010000014.1 GCA_031287525.1 Zoogloeaceae bacterium
AACAAGGATGACGCTGGAAACGTCACAGTCTACTACACGCCAGATAAGCCGGGAATATTGTTAACCGTCCCTGTCAGCGCCGCTCATAACCCGGAATCGTCTGCACAGCATGCCCATGCCCGATATGTTCGTCATGTTCAAACAAAAGCTGCGCCCCCAGAATGGTGGCGACGCCCAGGCCAATCAACAGCACCTGTTGCACCGTCGCGGACAGTTCAGTGCGTTTGTGCAGACCGGGAATCAGGTCGGCGACGGCGATGTAAATCATGCTGGCGGCGGCGAGCGCCAGGATATGGGGAATCCAGACAGTCAGTTCCGAGAGAATGAAATAGGCGAGCAAACCGCCGACCAGCGTGGCGATGCTGGACAGCAGATTGAACACCAGCGCCTTTTTGCGGCTGTAGCCGGAATGCAGGAGCACGCTGTAATCACCGACTTCCTGGGGAATTTCGTGCGCGGTAATGGCGAGCGCGGTAACGAGGCCGACCTGCGTCCCCTGCATGAACGCCGCCGCAATCAGGATGCCATCGACAAAATTGTGAAAGGTGTCGCCAATCAGAATCAGCAGGCCGGAACGTCCTTGGTCATGCGTGGGCGATTGGACATCGTGCGCTTCGCAATGATGGTGATGGCAGTGCCGCCAGAGCACCAGTTTTTCCAGCACGAAAAAGCCCAGTATGCCCGCCAGCAAGGTCGCGGCGATGCTGCTCGGTTTACTCTCGCTGAAGGCGTGGGGAATCACTTCCAGAAAGCTTGCGCCCAAGAGCGCGCCGATGGCGTAGGACACCAGCAGGGGGAGTCGGGAAGCGCCGATGAGACTGCACAATCCCGCCGCCGCCAACACGCTCAAGGCGCCGCCAAAAACGCTGGCGGCGATAATCCAGCTTAAAGTGCTCATGCGAACAATTCTTCAGGAAAGCTGCGGATTATAGTCGATTGCCAATCGGCAGCTTTTATCGAATTTACCGGATTTCACAGCATTTCCGCAATCCCTTCGACGAGCTGCGGCAGGGAAACGCAGTGGATGTCACACGCGAGCGACCAGGCGTCTTTGCCGGGCGTAACCACGAAAGTCCGGGCGGGCGCGATGTCCTCGATGGCATTGTGATTGCCGCGCGAAAGCGCGGGACTGAGCGATGCCTTGCACTCCACCGCGAAGACGAGCCCGCGCAGGGTGAGCACGAAGTCGATTTCCGCCCGCTGGGATGTTCGATAGAAAGCGATGTCCGCGTCGGGAAAGTTGCCGATGAGGGTCGCCAGGACGCACTGTTCCCAGACCGCGCCCAGACCGGGATGCCCCATGGCTTCCGGGAAATTTCGGATACCGAGCAGTGCATGCGTTAATCCGGAATCCGCGATGTAGATACGGGGCGATTTCACGAGGCGCTTGCCGAGATTGGAGCGGTAGGGCAGGACGATTTCCAGCATATAGGTGCTGGCCAGCAGGTCGATGTAGTGCCGGACGGAAGGCGCGGAAACCCCGAGCGTCGCGGCGAACTCCGTCAGGTTGATGGTCTGGCCGTTGTGGTGAGCCAGCATCCGCCAGAGACGGGACATGGTGGCTCCGGAAAAACCCGCCCATTGGGGCAAGTCGCGTTCCAGAAAAGTGGCGATGAAGGATTCGCGCCATTCCAGCGAAGCGGCTTCGTCGGCGGCCATCAAACTGCGGGGAAAGCCTCCCCGGTTGAGGAAAGTTTCAAGCGGACATTCCGGGGGCAGTTCATTGGGCAGAAAAGGCGTCAGGCGTTTGTAGACGATACGCCCTGCCAGGGATTCCGAACTTTGCCGGAGCAAATCACGCGACGCGGAACCCAGAACAAGAAAATGTCCCGGCGTTCCCCATTCGTCGACGAGGCTGCGCAAGACGGGAAACAAATCAGGATGACGCTGGATTTCGTCGATACAAACGAGCTTGTCCTTTTGGGACGAGAGAAACCATTCCGGGTCGGCCAGTTTGCGCAAATCCGAGGGACGTTCGAGGTCGAGATAAAGGGCGTTGTCGTGACCAGCGAGCAGGGAGCGCGCCAGCGTCGTTTTGCCACATTGACGCGGGCCGGTCAGGGCAACGACGGGAAAATTGTCCAGCGAACGGCGAACTTCTGGCGCGAGGCGACGGGGAAAGGCGGGTATGGACATAACCATGTGAATCGAAAAAATGATTTTCAATTTACATGATTATTGGCGGTCTGGCAAGACGCGCGTGATGATGGTGACCTCGAATGGACAATAAAGGGATTTACATCCGGCGGATAACGCGCAGCTCTCGCCCTGCGTGAGTTGAAAGCGTGCGGGCGAGACGCCCGCGCTCCCAGGGTGTACGCGAGGAGGTTCTACGCCAGCGTAAACTTCAGCCCATGCCGCGCAAAGCGTTCCAGTGCTTCCTGAAGTTTCGCGGGTTCGTAGGCTTTCATTGAAGGGGTTTCCCAGCCGAGCGCGGCATATTTGCTTCGCCCGAAGGCGTGGCACGGCAAGATATCGACATCGTTTCTGTTGTATTGGCGCAGTAGGGTCGCCAGGGCGGCAATGTTGTCTTCTGAGTCGTTTAAGTCCGGCATGAGTGGAATGCGGATTTGCGTGGGAATGCCCGATTCCAGGAGCGCGCGCAGATTGGCGAGTATCCGTTTGTTGTCCAGGCCGGTCAGCCGTTTGTGTTGCGCGGGGTTCATGTGCTTGCAGTCGAAAAGAAAAAGTTCCGTCAGCGCCATGACTTTTTTGAATTGCGCAGGCGAACAGTGGCCGCAGGTGTCGACGCAGGTATGAAATCCCTCGTCACGGCAGGCTTCCAGCAGGGCGATGAGAAAGTCACCCGCGCTGATGGGTTTGCCGCCGCCGAAGGTCACGCCGCCGCCGGAATTTTCGTAAAACAGGCTGTCTGCGCGCGCGACCGCCATGACTTCTTTAACCGTCATGATTTTTCCAGACATGATGCGCGCGCCGCTTGGGCAAACTTCCGCGCATTTGCCGCAGTCGCGGCAGCGCGAACGATCTGTGGCGCTGCGCCCGTCTTTTTGCAGGATGACCGCGCCATGCGGACAGGCATTCAGACACTTTCCGCAAGCGCTGCAAATGTCTGAAAACATCAGGAGCTGTGGCTGAAAAGACTGCGACTCCGGGTTGCTGCACCACTGGCAGCGCAGGGGGCAGCCTTTCAAGAAGACGGTCGTTCGCATACCCGGCCCGTCTTCCGTCGATGTGCGTTGAATGTTGTAGATGACGCCTTGTTTCATATCGGGTTTTCGCGTTTTTTAGTAACCATCCCCCGGCAAAGCCGGGGGCTTTCATTTGTGAGCCGCTCAAAGCGGCTTAACGGGGTCGCTAACGCGGCCCCAAGATATGGCGCCCCCTTCGGGTGGCCTCTCCTTTACA
>JAITSU010000084.1 GCA_031287525.1 Zoogloeaceae bacterium
GGCGGTCGTCACACCCCGTTCTTCAACAACTACCGTCCGCAATTCTACTTCCGCACCACCGATGTCACCGGCGCAGTCACCCTGCCCGAAGGCACGGAAATGGTCATGCCCGGCGACAATGTGTCGATCACCGTCAAGCTGATTGCCCCCATCGCCATGGAAGAAGGTCTGCGCTTCGCCATCCGTGAAGGCGGTCGTACCGTCGGCGCGGGTGTCGTCGCCAAAATCATCGAGTAACAAACCGCTCTTTTTTTGAAACCTGGGGACGGGAACCTTTCCCGTCCCACGCTCTTTGGAACCATCATGGCAAACCAGAAAATCCGCATCCGCCTCAAAGCCTTTGACTACAAACTCATCGACCAGTCCGCCCAGGAAATCGTCGAAACCGCCAAGCGCACCGGCGCCGTCGTCCGTGGCCCCGTGCCCCTGCCGACGAGAAAGCAACGCTTCGATATCCTGCGCTCCCCGCACGTGAACAAAACCTCGCGCGACCAGTTCGAGATTCGCACCCACCTGCGCCTGATGGATATCGTTGACCCCACCGACAAAACCGTCGACGCCCTGATGAAACTCGACCTGCCCGCAGGCGTGGATGTGGAAATCAAGTTGCAGTAAGCAGGGCGCTATCCGAATCCCATATAAACGCCCTCATGTTGCATGGGGGCGTTTTGTTTGAATGTGTAGCCCGCAATCAGGACGAAAATACCTCATTATTTTGCCCTGCTGCTATACAATATCCCATTCAATTCATTTATTTCAGGGGGTACATCTTGTTCACAAAAGCAAAACTTTTGTTGTGTCTCGCATTTTCCGTAGTGCTGGTGGGGTGTGGAGACAAAGACAACAATGCCGCTCTGAATTGCAGGAGTTCTGCGCGCCCTGATGAGAACATCATTTGCAAACAAATAAGGGGGGTGCAGTATATTATGTCCGGTTATAAGATGAGTGTGACTGAATACTACCACACCACAGACAACAACAAATTACCCGCCACTAATGCCGATGCAGGAATAATCTCCACCAGCAACGAATATCTGGCAAGTGTGAATGTTACGGACGGCACCATCGTAGCAACCTTGCAAACGACCAATCTTGCGGCGGGTCTTGCGGGCAAAACCATAACGGCAACCCCCGTCATCATTTTTCCAGACAAGTTTATCGACTGGAAGTGCACAACTACTGCTGATGCCAAATATCAGCTCTGCCCGGAGTCGTAACCCGAAAGCAAGCAGATTCAGGCAGGATGGCTTCGGAGAAACCGCCCTGCCTACCCTCTCCCCCCACAGTTCCAATAAAAAAATGCATCGCCCGAAAGCCAGCTTTTGTAGGCTGGGCGAGCGAAGCGTTATCCATCATCAAGCGTATGCGTGCGCGGAAATGCCCATTGATGGGTTACGCTTGTTGCCAGTTCTTGCCGAGCGTTTTTTCAGCTTGGTCAGCCAGCCCGACCGCGCGGACAAAATCGACGCCCCCTGTGGCTCTGAGCATCCGTAGTGCCGTGGACGACCATTCAATCAGGCGCAGCCACGCCCAGGAGGTCTCTTCATCGCCTGCGCGACCTGCGGCGATGGACTCGCGCATGTACAGGTTTTCCGGCGACAATCCCGTCCGCTCTGCGTCAGACAGGTAACTTTTGGGCAGTTCAAGGCGGGGGGCGGTCATGACGTTCTCCCTCGTCCGGTACGGACGGGTGGCTGAAAATGGATGGGATGAATTCTATCTTTCCCCTTCGCCAGCGTCCATTCTTCCGCGTGCTATGATGCTCTTTCCCCCCACAACCCCGATACAGAAGGAATTTCCATGATTAAAGTTGTCGCCAAAAACATCCTGAAAGACGGGACAAAAGAACAGGTCTTGGCGCTTTTGGAAGAAATGATTGCCGAAACCCGCAAGGAAGAGGGCTGCGTGACTTACGAACTCTATGAACTCGACGGCAGCCCGAACACCATTACCTTTATCGAGGAATGGGAAAGCCTTGCCAGACTGACCGCCCACATCAACAGCGAACATTTCAAACGCGTCATTCCCGCCATTGGAAAATTCGCCGCCGAAGATTGTCCGGTGGAAATTTACCGGCGCTTGAAATAAGCCGCCCCATGCGGTTTGGCGCAGGGCTACACTGATGATGTCGTTTAACGGAGTGACACCATGAAAACAGGCACAGGAATGTTGCTGCTGGCGGCTTTGAGTCTGTCGGCGTGCGGCGTGGATGTCGCTACGACGGCGGCAACGGTTGGCGCTTTGCAGGCGGAAGAAGCCAAGCAAGCCAAACAGCAACAGGAAACGATTGAAAAGCAATTGGAAGAAGCCCGGAAACTCACCGATCAGCGGTTACAGGAGTTGGATGGCACAACGTCAGACACGCCATCGCCTGACGCAACGCCCTGAGCGCAAGGCTGATTCGTTCCCGGTTTTTCCACCCAAAATACTTCCTGCCGTCGCACATTTTTGCGGAAGTATTCGTTTTCGCCATAGCGCGGCCAGCGGCGACCCGTGAACAGGGTTTGAATCAGGCGGCGCAGGCGGCGTTTTTTGGGCAGGGGCGTTTGCAGGTCGTGCATCATGGCGAGCGCCATCGCCTTGTCGATTTGTTGCGGGCGCGAGAGGGCGATTGACCAGGGCAGTAGCGGCGTGTCGCTGGCTTCAATGAGGGGCGGCAGGGGGACGCCGGTGTGAGCGTCGCCCATCGGCCACAGGTCGTTATCGTGCAGATGATTGGCGTAGCCAAGCAGGGTTTGCGGCTGCCAGTCGGAATCTTGCAACGCCTCACACACGGCGGCGTAGGCGGC
>JAITSU010000083.1 GCA_031287525.1 Zoogloeaceae bacterium
CGCCCAACGATTTGCTGGACGCGCGCGAACAACTGGTTTTTGAACTGAACCAGCTCGTGCGCGTCAGTTCCTACGTGGATTCCGATAATTCCCTGAACGTGTTTATCGGCAACGGGCAACCGCTGGTGGTCAACATCATGTCCATGCCACTGGAAGCCCGTCCTTCCGCCGCCGACCCGGAACGCATCGTGGTCGGGCAAAAAGGCACGATTTCCGAATTCCCCGAATCCTATCTGGACGGCGGTTCTCTGGGCGGTCTGCTCGCCTTTCGCAGGGAGGCGCTCGACCAGGCCGCCAATTCTTTGGGGCAGGTCGCGGCGAGCATCGCGCTGACGGTGAACGCGCAACAGGCGTTGGGGCAGGATTTGCTGGGCGCTGTTGATGGCGCGGCGGGCTTTGTTGCCAAATTTTTCAATCAACCCGAACCCAAGGCGATTCCCAATGCGCTCAATGCCGGAACCGGCAGTATTAACCGCTTCGAATTCGACGCGCCCAAAATGTCGGATAGCGGCAATTTTTATACCGACATCACGACCAGCGATTACGAAGTCCGCTTCACCCGCGCCGGGGGCGGGGATTTTACCGTCACCGTCACCCGTTTGAGCGACAAGACAGTGGTGGCTTCCGACACAGTGGTGGCTTCCGGCACAGTGACAGGGGCTCCCGCCGTCGTGAGCTTTGACGGGCTGACGCTGGAGCTTTCCGGCGGTCATGCGGCGGGCGACACCTATTTGCTGGAACCCACCCGCGAAGCCGCCCGCAATATCAAGGTGAATCAGGAAATCGTCGCCGACGTGCGCCGCATCGCCGCTGCCATGCCGATTCGCACCACAGCCAGTCCCGACAACATCGGGCACGCCACCATCAGCGCCGGAGAAGTCGTGGGCGCAGGCTACACGATTCCCACGCCGCCGATTACCCTGGAATATAACGACGCGACAGGGCAGTTGGTGGTTGCTGCCGGTACGCCGGGGTCGGTGTTGGTCAATGGTTTGCCTTCCGGTTTTCCGATGACCTATACCAGCGGCGACGAAATCACAGTGGATGGTTTCAAATTCACCATCACCGGCACCCCCGCCAATGGCGATCGATTCACGCTTGAAGCCAACGAAGGCGGTACGGCGGATTCCCGCAACATGGTCAAAATCGGCGCGCTGCAAACCGCGCTGACCATGAACGGCAACAGCGTGGGCGGCACCAAGGGCGTTTCCACCTTTCAGGTTGCCTACGCCCAACTGGTCAGCGACATCGGCACCAAAACCAAAACCGTGCTCTCCAATGGCACGGCGCAGGATACCGTGTTGCAACAGGCGCTTGAATCCAGGAGCACGGTCGCCGGGGTGAATCTGGATGAAGAAGCGGCCAATCTTTTGAAGTATCAACAGGCTTATCAGGCCGCCGCCAGAGTGATGAATACCGTCTCCACCCTGTTCGACACCCTGCTGTCCATCGGCGCGTAGCTCGGAAGACAGAGGACTGAGGACAGAAGACAGAGGACAGAAGACAGTCAAGTTAGGGCGCGTAGCGCCGTTAAAGGAAAAGGAAGGCAGACACCATGAACATGACAATGATTCAAACCAGCAGAGGCGCGGTCTCTGCTGGTTTGACTGTCCTCTGTCCCCAGTCCTCTGTCTTCTGCCCGTAAGGAGAAATATCATGCGTATCAGTACGCCGCAAATTTACAACAACGGCACCAATGGCATACTGCATAACCAGTATGACCTCTACCGTCTGCAAAACCAGCTTTCCACGGGGCGCAAGGTGGTTACGCCCGCCGACAATCCGGTGGCGGCCGCGCAAGCCTTGATTACCGAGCAAAAGAAAAACGTCAATCTTCAATTTCTCGACAATCAGGGGAATGCGGACGCGCAGTTAAGAGAACTGGAAAGTCTGATGGGCGCGGTGGGTGAATTGCTGACAAAAGTCAAGGTACGCTGGGTCGAATCGGGCAATGGCGGCTATTCCAACAATGAGCTGAAATCCCTCGCCCAGGATATGCGCGGCAAATTCGCGGAACTCATGGGCATTGCCAACAACGCCGACGCCAACGGGCTTTATCGCTTCGCGGGCTATCAGGGCGGCACCATCCCCTTCGTCAATAGCGCCAGCGGCGTAAACTATCAGGGCGACAGCGGCGACCGGCTGTTGCAGGTCGAAGCCAGCCGTTTCATGCCGGTGAATTTTTCCGGGCGGGCGTTTTTTGAAGCGGTGCCCAACGGCAATGGCACTTTTGCGGTCACGGCGGCTGTCGGGAATAAAGGCGTCATCACAAACGACACCGTGGTGGGGAACTATACGCCCGGCAATTACACCGTGACTTTTACCGCTCCCGACACCTACGACCTCTATGACAGCGCAGCCGGAACCACGACAACGGTTACGGGCTACGTTTCGGGCGACGCCATCAATCTTCCGGGCGGCGCGCAGATTTCCATCGACCACCCTGACGCAGGCGACGTTTTCACGATTGAGCCGAGTACCGAAGAAAGCATGTTCACCACCCTGCAAAAATTCATCGACACATTGGAAGCCGGTGATAACAATTTGCCGGATTTCCAGAACGCCATGCACGCCATCGGCGGGAGTATTGACCTGGGTTTGCAACACGCGCTCGACAGCCGCGCCATTGTCGGCGCGCGCATGGCGGAACTCGATGACCTGAAAAATCTGGGACAAGACCTCGACGTGCAATACAAGACCCAGATTTCCGAACTGGTTGATCTGGACTACGCTTCCGCCATCAGCGAACTGGCGAAAAAGGAATTGCAACTCAACGCCGCGCAACAATCCTTTGTCAAGGTGACGGGCTTGAGCCTGTTCAACTACATATGAGCCTGCGTTATCTTGCTGCTGTTGTTGCGATGCTGTCCATGCTGGCGGGCTGCGCCAGCGTCAAGAATGGCGCCAATGCGGTCGTCGACGCCGTAAACGACATGGATACGCAAACGCGGCAGGATATCGCGGAGGCGGCGCTGGCGTACAAGGTAATCAAACCCTCTGGCGGCGATCTCATCGTTTTCGGGCTGGCGTATCTGGTCTACGACCCGCTGGCGCCCAACTGGGAAATTCAGGAAGTTCGCCTGAGTGAAGATGTGTTCCAGATGCAACTCACCATGAAACGCCATTTCAGCGGCGGCGAAGGCGAAGCAATGCGAATTCTCAAACGCCGCGCCATCCAGCTACAACGCGAACTCGGCTACGGGAGCTATCGCATCCTCGACTACAGCGAAGGCATAGAATCCGCCACCCTCGCCGCCTATCGCACAGGCGAAGGGCGCGTACAACTGGTGCGCCGCTGATTTTGGCGGGTTTTCAGGTAGGGCGCGTTCTCCGAACGCGCCGAATGTAACATCCAGCGGTTTCGGAGAAACCGCCCTACCTGCGCGTCCTACCGCATCATCAGGGCAATCGCGTGAATGCCAGAGCCATTATTCCCAAAGTTCTCTCATGCCCCCAACCTCTGAACTCCACATCATCATCAAAGCCAAAGACCTTTGCGCCTACGTGCTCTCCGCCACGGAAAAATCGCCCAGGCGTTTTCGCTTTACTCTGGTCGGGCGGATGCAAAATCTGGCGTTTGACCTCATTGAACAAAGCTACCGCGCCAACGAAATCTACACCCTTGGAGCAAACCGCGAAGCGGCGCAAGCAAAACGGCTGGATTTGCAACACAGCGCCCTGACCAGCGTCAAGCTGTTGGCATATATGGCGCTTTTGGCGCGTGAGCAGGATTGCATCCTGCCCCGGCAATACGAACACATCGCCCAACTTGCCAGCGATTGCCAGAACCTGCTCGGCGCGTGGATAATCAGTGACGCCAAAAGAAATGGGCGTAAGTGAAGTGTCGTAAAGGGGATGCAGTTGAAGCGGCCTTCTTCGTAGTGGCTGCGTTCGCCGGACAACAACAATAACAACGCCCTTGTCGGAAGGGCTGACGGCGGCGGCAACGACAACAACAACGTCGAGAATCCGGCGTTTGCTGTTCGCCCCGATCTGTTCCAGTCGCCAGAAACGCGCCTTCAGGCGAAGGCCGTCCGTGCAGGAACAAAGGAACTGCATTCCCGTCTCATGTCTCTCAAGCAACAAGGGGGGCGGGACGAACAACCGCCGCCAGCGGGCAGAACGCCAAAACACCGGCTTTCATGCCTTTTTCGTCCGGGTCAATCTCCGCAAGGGACGGCTGGCGGTTTTTCTTTTGGGAATTTTGGGAATAAAAAACCGGGGAAAGTCCACGGCTTCTTCGGCTTTTACGCTAGCCGAAAATTTTGATGAGGGTGACTGCCAGCGCAACAGAACCCATAATTGAACCGATGTTCCATTTAATGATTTCGGCTCTTGTTTCGGCAAGTTTGATGTCGAGGCTTTTTTCAAGTTCTTTCAGATCGTGTTTTGTGGCGACTTCTGCCACGTTGATGATTTCCTGCAAGGTTTCGCTAATGCCTTCCGCTTGCTCTACCTTGAATCCTCTGGCTTGCAGTTTTTTGGAAAATTGCAACGCATCAAAAGTGATGATGCTCATTGGCGTGTTCTCCTGAGATGCGTGAAGTCTAGCACATCAGGAATCAGGATTTTCCCAACCGACGCTTGTTGCCTGTTTCTTTCTTTTCCAACGAATCGCCATGCTGCCCAATGACTTTGCAACCCTCGCCGCCTTTGAAAACCTCTACGCGGCTCATTGCGTAGCGCGGGTGGGCAAGCGGCGCAAAACCGATGTCATCGCCTTCGAGATGAACCTGGCGCACGAACTCATCCAGCTGAAAACCCGGCTCGAAAGCGGCGACTACGCCATCGGCGGCTACCAGAGATTCATCATCCACGATCCCAAAACGCGCGAAATTCAAGCCTTGAGCTACGCCGACCGCATCGTTCAGCACAGCCTTTGCGACAACATCCTCGCCCCTTTTTTTGAAAAACGCCTCATCCACGATAACGCCGCCTGTCGCGTGGGCAAAGGCACAGGTTTCGGCATCCGGCGGCTGACTGCCTTCCTGCGCGAACACTACCTTCGACATGGCGCGGCGGGCTGGATATTGAAGGCTGACATCCGCCAATACTTTCTCTCGATAGACCACGAAATCCTGATGAATCGTCTGCGCCGCAGCATCCCCGACCCCCGTGTCATGGCGCTTCTGGAAAAAATCATTGACAGCTATCACGCCACACCCGGTAAAGGCTTGCCGATGGGCAACCAGACCAGTCAATGGTTTGCCCTCTACTACCTTGACCCCATTGACCGGCTCATCAAGGAAAAACTGCGAATACCGCACTACACCCGCTACATGGACGATATGGTGCTGCTCTCGCCCTCCAAAGACGAACTCCGCGAATGCCTGCGGCAAATCCGCGAAAAATGCGCGGACGAACTGGGGCTTGAACTCAACGCCAAGACCCAAATCATGCCCATCAAAAACGGCGTGGACTATCTGGGTTGGCATTTTTACCTCACCCCGACCGGCAAAATCGTGCGAACCCTGCGCGCCGCCGCCAAGTCACGGCTCAAAAAACGCCTGAAAAAACTGCAACACGCCTACGCCAGCGGCGAACTCGACCTGCCCGACATCAAGCTCCGCATCGCTTCCATGAATGGACATCTCACGCAAGGACGCACCTGGCGACTGCGGACAAGGCTCTACGGCAAAACCGTATTCAGGCGACAAGGGTCGCCCCCTGAATCAGATGACAGGTAACGGCAGGGCGATTACGCCAGAGTAGGGGCGGTTCGCGAACCGCCCCTCTATCCGCTCGTAGAAAGCGCGTTCGGCGATTTTCTCCCTTTGTATGTTTCCTCCCACAGCCCCGAAGAGGGTAAATTGAAATAGAAGGAGTAGTTCTGGCTCGGCAGTTCGTTATCCCCTTGGGACACCAAGCCCGTGGGAGAGCAGGGAACGTCGAGCCAGTTTTTCATGTAGAAACCCGAACGGTTGCCTGGGTAGATAAGCCCGCATTTTTGCAAGGATGGGAATCATGAATGAAGCCGTCAAAGAATCTTTTGTTGGAATAGATGTCTCCAAAGCCACATTGGACCTCTGCATCGACCACCCCCTGAAGACGTTTCAGATGACCTATGACGAGAAGGGGATTGCCCGAATTCTCGAATGCCTGCATGAAACACCCCCTACGCTGATTGTGCTGGAAGCCACCGGCGGACTGGAAGTTCGCGTTGCAACGGAACTGGTCAGTCAAGGATTTCAGGTAGCGGTCATCAATCCGGGACAGGCTCGAAACTTTGCCAAAGCCAGTGGGCAGCTCGCCAAAACAGACCGGGTTGACGCGGCGGTACTGGCGGGCTTTGCCCGTGCCATGCGCGCTCAAGCGCGCCCGCTTAAGGATGCGGACACGCGCGCTTTGGATGAACTTATCCAGAGACGCCGCCAGTTAATTGACATGCGTGTTCAGGAGATGCTGCGATTGGGAACGGCAGCCTCGAAAGGGACGCAAAAGAGTCTGAAACAGCACATTGCCTGGCTGGAGAAACGAATTGTTGAAACGGATGGTGATTTGAACCGCCGCTCTTCCGCCCCTCGCCAGGGTGGACAGGGCTGCATCGCCGAACGCGCCGTTTGTTGACTGCGGCGGTTTTTTCGATGCTGCCCTATCTTAATAAAAACCCACCTTTTATGCCTTCGGGTCGTTCGCCGCCTTGGGTTTGTTGCTGCCCGGCTTGCCTCCCTTGTCCAGCAGGCGGTTGATTTGCCATTGCTGGGCGATGGAGAGCACGTTGTTTACGACCCAGTAGAGCACCAGCCCTGCCGGGAAGAAGAAGAACATGATGCCGAATACGAGGGGCATGATGAGCATCATCTTGGCTTGAATCGGGTCGGGCGGCGTCGGGTTCAAGCGGGTCTGGATGAACATCGACGCCATCATGATGACGGGCAGCACGTAATACGGGTCGGCGGCGGAAAGATCGTGAATCCAGAAAATCCACGGCGCGCCGCGCATTTCCACCGCGCCCAGCAGCACCCAGTACAGCGCGATAAAAACCGGAATTTGCAAGAGGATCGGCAGACAGCCGCCCAGGGGATTGATTTTTTCCGTCTGGTAGAGCTTCATCATTTCCTGATTGAGCCTTGCCTTGTCGTCGGCGTAACGCTCCTTCAACTGCATCAGCTTGGGCGTCATGGTACGCATCCGCGCCATTGATTTGTAGGAAGCGGCGGAGAGCGGGAAGAACAGGAGTTTGATCAGCACGGTCAGCGCCACAATCGACCAGCCCCAGTTGCCAATCAGGGCGTAGATGAATTCCAGCACCCCGAAAATGGGCGCGGCGATGATGTGCAGCCAGCCGTAATCCACGACCAGATCCAGACCGGGCGCGACCGTTTTCAGCGCCGCCTGTTCCTGCGGGCCGGCGAACAGGGGCACGCTGATTTCGCCCTTTGCTCCCGGCGCAATCGGCGCGACGGGCAATCTGATACCGGCTCTAAACAAACTATGCGCGATATCGCCCTCACCGAGTTTCTGCATGTAAAACCCGCGCGGCACATCGCCTTGCGGCGCCCAGGCGGTAACGAAATAATGCTGCACCAAGGCAAGCCAGCCATCATTGGCTTCTTTGGTAAATTTTGCCCCACCATCGGCGATTTCCTTGTAAGTGACTTTCTGGTATTTCTCGGCGTCGCTGTAAACTGCCGCGCCGTAGAAAGTGGACATCATGAAAGAATCACCGCCCGGCGACGCGCCGTCGCGTTGCAGTTGAAAATAGGCGTCGGCAGAGAGTGGCGCGTCGCTGCCGTTTTCGATTTCCCATGCCACGTCGACCAGATAGGAGTTGCGATGAAAGGTATACACCTTGGTCGCCTGCACTCCATTTACTTCCGGCGCAGCCAGACGTACTTGCAGGGTATCTTTGCCTTCGGCGAGTTCGCGTGGACCGGGCAGCACTTTCAGCAAGGTCTTGTGGTCAGGCAGTTTTTTATCAGACACGTCGCCCAGCAGACCGGTTTGCGCGGTATAGCCATGCGCGTCGGAGAAGAGCGTGAACAACTTTTTCTCGCTCTCCTGCGTTCCTGAACCAAACGAGAAACCGAACAACGAGAAGGGTTTGTTTTCGTCCGCATGGTAGCGTTGTAGTTCCAGCCATACCAGGTTGCCACCCAAGGCAGAAATTTCCGCCTTGACCAAATCGGTCGTGATAAAAACGCTCTCAGCGGGCGGTATGTTCAGGTCGGCAGCGTTGGCTTCCAGCGGCGTGACGGGCGTTGTGGCGTGTCGACCAAACTGCGGAATGCTCACATTGTCCGTCACCGCATTGTCAATCTGGACAGGAGCGGCAGCAGTGGCGGGAGCGGGCGGGTGTTGTTGTTCTTGCCATGCCCCCCAGAGCATGTACAGGGAAAACACAAAAACGAACAACAACATCAAACGTCGGGTATCCATGAACGACCTTTAATTCAAAATCAGGGAACGGGGTCAACCCCGCCGGGATGAAAAGGGTGGCAGCGGATAAGCCGTTTCAAAGTCAGCCAGCCGCCGCGCAAAGTTCCGTATTTTTGCACAGCTTCCCGCGCGTATTCGGAACACCCCGGATAAAAACGACAATTACGCCCCAACAAGGGGCTTAACGCATATTGATAGACGCGCAGCAAAAACAGAAAAAATCGCTGCGTCACGGGCGCTTCTCCTGAATTTTTGCCAACAACTGCCGGATTTCCGCCGCGATTTCGAGGCGTACCTGCCGCTTGGGTTTTTGCATTTTCACGCTCAATCGCAACACCAGATCACGCGCGGGAAGCCGCGACCGCGCCAGGCGAAATGTTTCGCGGGCGATGCGTTTCAGGCAATTCCGTCCGACCGCGCCGCGCAGAAATTTCTTGCCAATCACCACGCCCAGGCGGGCGTGGGAGGCGGACGTGCCTGCCGGACGCGATTCGCCGTAATGCAGCAAAAAATTTTTCCCGCGCAATGCCCGCCGAAAACCAAAAACGGATGAGAACTCATCCGTTTTGGTCAGTCGATACTGTCGGGAGAAGGGCTGAGGCTGAAATTGGGCAAGCATCATCATGCCCTTGCCAATGTGCTGAACAACGCGCCGAATTCAGGCAATGCCGGTCAAACGCCCAGACGATGACGACCCTTGGCGCGACGCGCGGCAATCACCCGACGCCCGCCCTTGGTACGCATACGAACCAGAAAGCCGTGGGTGCGCTTGCGACGAACAACGGAAGGTTGATAGGTGCGTTTCATGATCTTTTCCTTAAAGCACTAAAAAACGCGCGATTACACCGCGAGAGGGCAGGGCTTGTCAAGATATTTCGGCGCGTATTGCAAGTTTCAAGACGGGCGGCGTCGCCAAAAAATTTCACGCCCCGTCTTCCGTCTTGCGTCCGCCTGTCGTAGAATGCGCCCTTCGTTGGGGAAGTAGCTCAGTTGGGAGAGCGCAGCGTTCGCAATGCTGAGGTCGGGAGTTCGATCCTCCTCTTCTCCACCATTTCATCATCCAGAGCAGTCCGATAAAAGCCAGAAACTCCAGTAAATATGCGGGTTCTGGCTTTTTTCTTGTCCGTTGTTGTCCGGTAAAATCCCTTTACAGCCGGTTATTTTGTTGGTAACTTTGTTGGTAAGTGCTGTTACCAACAGAGGAGTTACCAACAAATGCCTTTGACTGACACCGTAATCCGCAACACAAAACCCGGCGCAAACGACAGCAAGATGTCAGACGGCGGCGGGCTGTTTCTGCTGGTCAAGACAACCGGCGCGAAATGGTGGCGGTTCAGTTATCGCTATGCGGGCAAGCAAAAAACCCTGTCTTTTGGCGTTTATCCTGACATCGGGCTGAAAGACGCACGCGAGCGCAGGGACGAAGCAAAGAAGCTGCTGGCGCAGGGCGTAGACCCTGGCGCAGTACGCAAGGCGCAGAAGTCTGGAACGCTGGAACGGGCGGCGAATAGCTTTGAGGTGGTGGCGCGGGAATGGTTTGAGAAGTGGAAAGGAGACAAGGCAATCAGTCATACCAGTAAGGTTATCCGCCGTCTGGAAAAGGACGTGTTCCCTTGGCTTGGTGGTGTTCCTGTCGCAGAGCTAGCGGACGACACGCCCAAAGTGCTGGAAGTGCTGCGCCGGATTGAAAGCAGGGGCATGTGCGAAACGGCGAAGCGGGCGAAGGAAAACATATCGCAAGTCATGCGCTACGCCATTGCCACGGGACGCGCCCGCCGCGACCCCTGCCCTGACCTGAAAGACGCTTTGCAGAAAACCCGGCGGGGACACTTCGCCAGTATCACAGACCCGATAAAGGCAGGGGAGTTACTGCGGGCGATGGATGCTTTTACCGGCACATATACAGTGCGCGCCGCGCTGCTGCTTGCCCCTCTCGTCTTTGTGCGCCCCGGCGAACTGCGGGCGGCAAAATGGGCGGAAATTAACCTGGACAAAGGCGAGTGGTGTTACTTTGTGAGCAAGACCAAGACAGACCACCTCGTCCCTTTATCGCGTCAGGCGGCGGAGATTCTGCGCGACCTGCAACCATTGACCGGACAGCATGAGCATGTCTTTCCTGGGCGTGACCCCAAAAAGCCCATTAGTAATATGACCCTGAATGCCGCAATCAAGCGCATGGGATACGACACCAAAGAAGAGATAACGGGGCATGGATTTCGCGCAATGGCGCGTACCCTGCTGGCGGAAAAGCTCAATTACCCGCCAGAAGTCATCGAGCATCAACTTGCCCACAAAGTGCCGGATGCTTTGGGGACGGCGTACAACCGGACGAAGTATTTAGACCAGCGTCGCGCCATGATGCAGGAATGGGCGGACTATCTGGACAGGTTGAAGGCTGGCGCGGATGTTGTGCAGTTACACGGCAAGGCGGCATAATCGTTTTGCTGCGCCTAGCCCGACGGGGCGAACATCGGGAATCCCTTACTCGACTGGCGCGGCAATCATTATAAGGGGCGAAAGGGCGCTGAAATGAACTGTATTGTTAAAGTTAATGGACGTGAGGCGGTCCCTGTTCGGGCTATTCCATACGTAACAGGATGGTCGCTTTCTCCTGACTTGGTGGTGAGAAGCTTTGCTCAACCAATCGATTCCTTCAGACGGCTAGGCGATTTGAGGGCGCATCATATTTCACCAGATGGAAGCATTGGCGAAATGTTGCCGAAGGAATGGGACGGTATTGAGGATGCGCTCGACGCCCTTTCACTTGAACTTAAGGCAAAGAATCCAGACAATGGCATTACTCGCCCCGAATGGTTAAATAGCTCTGTTCATCTCCTGCCTTCGCACTGTTTTGTTTGGTATGACGAGTTTGTAAGGGAATATCACGCAGCCCGAACGAAGATATTGTTTGTGGGTGAACGACAGGGAGATGCTGACCTGAACTTTAATCCGAGAATACCGCCTGAACATTGGGATGCAGTATTTGAAGGAATGTCATGCCAGAAGGAAGATATGGAAGACATGCCAAAGACAACACAGGAAAGTAACTGCTTATATGTTTCTGACAAGCTGGCAGCAATGCAACTGGCAGCTAGTATATTTTGGAGAAATGCCGACCCAAGCGACAAGACAACGCACCGTGATAATGCAGAGGTAGAGAAATGGCTGATACAGCATGGTTTTTCACCTTCGTCTGCAAAGAGCGCAGCATCAATAATCCGACCCAAATGGGCATCCGTAGGGCGCAAGCCTGAAAAATAGTCATACCATTTAACGCCAATAACCGTAAGGGTTTGGCAAATTGTCAGACACTTAAAGGTAAAACCCCTTACCTTTTTTACTGCAAAAAAATCATCTTTACTAGCGACATGTCTAACAAGCCCTAAAGGAGCTTCAACATGTCGCAAACAATTTCAAGACTTCCCGCCGTCAAGTCAAAGACGGGGCTTTCTCGTTCCACGATTTACCTGAAAGTGTCAAATGGTGAATTTCCCCCGCCTATCAGCTTGGGTGCGCGTGCTGTCGGCTGGATTGAATCGGAGATAGACGCTTGGCTTGATGCTCAAATAGAAAAGAGCAGGAAGGGGGCGCAATCATGAGCGCAACCCATACCAACGACCCTTTAACCCGCCGTCTGTCGCGTTTAATCGACGTGGCGCATGATGTACGCGACGCCAAGGCGCTGGACGAACCGCAGATGGATAGCCTGATTCTGGCGGCGGCGATTCTGGACAGTCAGGAGAGAAAGCGGGCGATTCCAAACTACGCAATGGATTTGCTGCAAGCTGCGCGACGGGCGCACCATTTCAAGGGTTCAGAGGAATCACTCGATTTGCTGGAAGAGGTGATTATCTGGTTTGAATCCATGATGCCCGTTGCTTTGGGTGGCGACGTAATGACCTATGGGGAATCCATGTTTGCGGCGGGGGAGGATTGAACCATGAGCGCAAAACAAAAGGGCTGCATCCCTGCGGAGGATGCAACCCCGATTACCACAATCACTGACCCCGATTCTACCGCTTTTGACCCGCTTCTGAAATGGTTTTCGCTGGCGAAAAATGCCCTGCAACGGCGGGCATGGGTACGCGCCTATAACCGTGAAGAAAAGCGCATGAGGAGGGTACGCCATGAATGAACCCATTGAGCAATTCAAGGCGGCGCTGGCGGAGCGGGGAATCATCCCGCCGGATAAGCTGATAGCCGATGGCGCGTTACATCGTTGCGACGTGGAAGACAAGCGCGGCAAAGGTGACGCGGCTTATGTGCTGCATCTGGATGGTATCGCCGCTGGCGGGTTTGAAAACTGGCGCGATGGATTTGGCTGGCAGAATTGGCGGGCGGACATCGGACGCGCTCTAACCCCCGCAGAAGAAGCGGCGCAACAGGCGGCAATCCAGACAGCACGGGATGAGCGCAAAGCGGAGGACATCAAACGCAAGACCGAGGCGCGGGAAGTTTGCGCCCATACTTGGAACAAAGCAAAACCCGCCAGCAATGAGCATCCTTACTTGGTACGTAAGGGCGTTCAATCGCACGGCTTGCGCGTGACAGGCAACGGGCGGCTGTTGATTCCCATGCGCGACGCATCCGGTACGCTGCACAGTCTGCAATTTATTGATGGCGACGGCACAAAGCGATTCAAGACTGGCGGGAAGAAGCAGGGCTGTTACTTCCCCATTGGCAAGCCTGAAGGTGTGCTATGCGTCTGCGAAGGGTACGCGACTGGCGCCAGTATTCACGAATCCGCGGGGTACGCCGTTGCCATTGCTTTTGACGCGGGCAATCTGGAATCAGTGGCAAAGGCGTTACGCCAGAAACTACCTGACGTGCGAATGATGATATGCGCGGATGACGACTGGCAGACAGAAGGCAACCCAGGATTAACGAAGGCGCGGGCGGCGGCGGAATCCATCGGGGCGGGGCTGTCGCTCCCTGTATTCGAGGCGAGGGAAACGGGCGATACCGACTTTAACGACCTGCATCAAAAGCAGGGCGCGGAGGCTGTCAGGGCGGCGATTGAGGTGGCGGCAAATCTTTCCACGGGACAACCGGCAAGCGTGGCGCAGGGCGCAACGGATGCGCCAGCAACGTGCCGTGCAATCAGCGTCAATCTGGTTTGTGCATCCACCCTGAAGCCAGAACCTATAGATTGGCTTTGGAATGGCTGGCTGGCAGCAGGGAAAATGCACATTTTGGGCGGTGCGCCGGGTACGGGTAAAACAACCATCGCGCTTTCTCTGGCGGCTATTTTGACCTGTGGCGGATGGTTTCCCGATGGCACAAGAGCCAAGCAGGGGAATGTCGTTATCTGGAGTGGAGAAGATGACCCGCAGGACACCCTTGTTCCACGGCTGACATTATCGGGGGCGGATTGTCGCAAAGTGCATTTCATTACCGGAGCAATCGAATGCAACGAACGTCGAGGGTTTGACCCCTCGCGTGATATTGAGCCTTTGCGCCGTGAACTTGCCACTATCGGGGATGTTCGTCTGCTGATTATTGACCCTATCGTATCTGCTGTATCTGGTGATAGCCACAAAAATGCAGAGGTACGTCGAAGCCTTCAACCTTTGGCAGACCTTGCCCTGTCTCTGCGCTGCGCTCTTTTGGGGATTACGCACTTCTCCAAGGGAACAGGCGGGCGCGACCCCACGGAAAGGATTACTGGTAGCTTGGCATTTGGCGCGTTGGCGCGTGTCGTCATGGTTGCTGCCAAGCATCAAGAGGAAGGCGAGGACGGCAAGGCGGGACGCATCTTCTGCCGTGCCAAGTCCAATATCGGGGTAGATGATGGCGGATTCCGGTATGACTTACGCCAAGAGGAATTAGCAACATTCCCCGGCGTGGTTGCATCCTCTGTCGTTTGGGGTGAAGCCGTGGAAGGCGCAGCCAGGGAACTGCTGGCAGTAGCAGACGATGCGGGGGAAGGCGGAGAGGGGGGAACGCTGGCGGATGTAAAGCGATTTCTTTCTGACTTGCTGGCGGATGCTCCCCTACCCGTCAAAGTCATCAAAGCGGATGCAGACGGGGCAGGGTATTCGTGGGCATCGGTTAGAAGAGCGCAAAAATCACTGGAAATTGAAGCCGTAAAAGAAGGTTTTGGCAAAAGCGGGGGGTGGGTTTGGAAGTTGCCAAATTTGCCTAAGGTGCTCAAAAATCTCAAAGATGCTCAACAAAATAACGTGAGCACCTTAGGCAAATTTGAGCACCTTAAGGAAAAATTAACGGAAAACGTTAATCCTGAAAACACCCAAAAACAGAGTGACGACGACATAATCGAGGTGACGATATGAGCGCCCGCGACCTGATTTTTTCTCTCCAAGGCGAGGGGGTAATTTTGACGCTTTCCCCCTCTGGCGAAATCAACGCAAAGGGAAACGCGACAGCGGTTAAAAAATGTTTGCCCGACATCAAGGCGAACAAGTCTGACATCGTGGCGTATCTGCAATGTCTGGAACATGAGGGCGTGACATCGGCAGTCTGGTATCTGGAATTCCCAAACCGTGACCCCGCAGAGGTTCACTTCACTCACGACGAAGCGAGAGAAGCGGTAGCGCAGATTTACCCAGAAGCCGTGGCCATCGTTCCAGTGACCCCGACCATCCAACAACCTGACGCCCCCCTGTCTTCCGATGATGAGCAAAAAATCAGGGCATGGCTGGCGGACATCGGGGCGGATGATGAGGAAACCGCCGAAACACTGGACAGATGCCAACAGGACGCGGCGGCGCGGGAATACTTCGCGGGGCGGGCAAGGGTAGATGCTGACAACATTTAATGCAGATGTTGGTGACATTTCTGTTTGCGTGGTTAACATCATGGTTAACAAGAAAATGCCCCTGCTGAACTGGTACGCAAAACTGGTACGCAAGAAAATGGGGATTGGTGTCCATGCTGGTGTCCAAGAAAACGAGGGTTGGTTGACAAGCTGGTTGACAAGTTGGTTGCCAAGAAAAGTGCGAGTGGTATCCAAGCTGGTATCCAAGAAATGCGCCGAAGCATGGGCTGGCAGAAGACCAAGTGGCACGGCGTATCCTTTCTTGACGTGAACGCCAGCGGTAGAGTTTTTCAGAGTGCCTAAAAAATAGACAAAAAAATTTTTGTTGGTAACTTTGTTGGTAACTCTGAAAGTCAAAAAGCTGAAAGCCTTTATTCATGCTGTTTGCAGCGATTTATTAGATTGTCCTCTTCCACTTAAAAAGCCCGCAGAGCGATAAGCTTTGCGGGCTTTTTGCGGTCTGTAGTCCGGCGGGTTTCGTGGGCGCAATTCCATTTCTACATTCATTTATCGGACAGCGGAGAAATGGTGCGACACGATGTCGACAGGCGTTAAAAAACCCGCCTGACGGCGGGTTTGCTTGTGCAGTTGCTCGAATACTCAGGCGCGCTGAATGTTGGAGGCTTGTTTGCCCTTGGGGCCTTGCACAACGTCGAAGGAGACTTTCTCGCCTTCTTTCAGGGTCTTGAAACCATTCATGGTGATGGCGGAGAAATGCGCGAAGAGATCTTCGCTGCCGTCATCAGGCGTGATGAAGCCGAAACCTTTGGAATCGTTGAACCACTTGACTGTACCAGTTGCCATAATCTGCTGCTTCCTACAAAAAACAAAAAAACACGGGAAAATCCCGACTACCCTGTTTTGATTCCAGCGACCGGTGCCAGTGGCGTGGCGATACATCTTGAATCCAAACACGGGCGCAGTTTTACGCGAGCCGCATTCCGGCGTCAACTACTTTCGCGCGCCAGACTCAGGATTTGTGCAACAGTGTCAGTATTCGCCCCAAACGGGCTGCTTTAACGCGAATTTTTCCGATTTTTCGCCTCTGCTTTCCCGCATCCGCTAGAATCAGCGCATGAGTACCCGGCATCAAGATGAAGCAGTCCTGGAAGATGAAGCGATTCATGCGGAACCGCCCTCGCTCTACAGGGTGCTGCTGTTGAACGACGATTACACGCCCATGGATTTTGTCATCCATGTGCTGCAACGCTTTTTCGCCATGAGCCGGGAACGAGCGACTGAAATCATGTTAAAAGTTCACCACGAGGGGCGCGGTCTTTGCGGGCTGTTTACACGCGACATCGCGGCGACCAAGGTTGAGCAGGTCAGCGCCTTTGCGCGGCGGTACCAGCATCCGCTTGCCTGTGTCATGGAGAAAAATTGATGATTGCCCAGGAACTGGAAATCAGCCTGCACATCGCGTTTGTCGAAGCGCGGCAGAAGCGGCACGAATTCATCACCGTCGAGCATTTGCTTCTGGCGCTGCTGGACAATTCCACAGCGGCGAATACCCTGCGCGCCTGCGGCGCGAATCTGGAACAACTGCGCCTCGACATCACCCGCTTCATCATGGAGCACACGCCCACCGCGCCAGGGGATAACGACATCGACACCCAGCCGACGCTGGGATTCCAGCGTGTTATCCAGCGCGCCATTATGACGGCGCAATCGGTTAACAGAAAGGAAGTCAACGGCGCGAATGTGTTGGTGGCCATTTTTGGCGAGAAGGATTCGCACGCCGTTTATTACCTGCAAAAACAGGGCGTCACCCGCCTTGACGTGGTGAATTTCATCGCCCACGGCATCAGCAAGATGGTGCAGCAACCCAAGGCGACGGAAGGCGTGGGCGCGCCGGGCGCTGAAAATGGCGCGCAGCCGCAGCAACAAGCCGCCAGCGCGCTGGAAAATTTCACCGTCAATCTGAACAAACAGGCAGCCGAAGGTCGCATCGACCCGCTGATCGGGCGTGATCTGGAACTCGAACGGGTGATTCAAACCCTGTGCCGTCGTCGCAAGAATAATCCCCTGCTGGTGGGCGAAGCGGGCGTCGGCAAGACCGCCATTGCGGAAGGGCTGGCGTGCAAGGTGGTGGAAAACGCCGTGCCGGAAGTGCTTTCCAGGGCGATTGTTTACGCGCTCGACATGGGCGCGCTGCTGGCGGGCACCAAATATCGCGGCGATTTCGAGCAACGCCTGAAAAATGTCCTGAAACAAATCCGCGAAAATCCCGAAGCCATTTTGTTCATCGACGAAATTCACACCCTGATTGGCGCGGGCGCGGCGTCCGGCGGCACGCTGGACGCTTCCAACCTCCTGAAACCGGCGCTGTCCAGCGGTCAGTTGAAATGCATCGGCGCGACCACCTACAACGAATATCGCGGCATTTTTGAAAAAGACCATGCCCTCTCCCGCCGCTTCCAGAAAATCGACGTGGGCGAACCTTCCGAAGCCGAGGCGCTGGAAATCCTGAAAGGCTTGAAAGCCCGCTTTGAGGAGCACCATGGCGTCAAGTATTCCAGCGCCGCGCTTGCCACCGCCGTGGAACTTTCCGCCCGCTACATCACTGACCGCCACCTGCCCGACAAGGCGATTGACGTGATTGACGAAGCGGGCGCGGCGCAACGCATCCTGCCCAAATCGCGGCAGAAAAAAATGATTGGCAAGAGCGACATCGAAGAAATCGTCGCCAAAATTGCCCGCATCCCGCCGCGCCACGTCAGCGCCGATGACCGCGACGCCCTGAAATCGCTCGAACGCGACCTGAAAACCGTCGTCTTCGGGCAGGACGCCGCCATCGAAATGCTCGCCAAAGCCATCAAAATGGCGCGTTCCGGTCTGGGCGCGCCCGGCAAGCCGATCGGCGCTTACCTGTTCTCCGGCCCGACGGGCGTCGGCAAAACCGAAGTCGCCCGCCAGCTTGCCTACGCGCTGGGCATTGAGCTGCTGCGCTTCGACATGAGCGAATACATGGAACGCCACGCCGTTTCCCGTCTGATTGGCGCGCCGCCGGGCTATGTCGGTTTTGAGCAGGGCGGACTGCTGACCGAAGCGGTGACGAAAAAACCCTATTGCGTGCTGCTGCTGGACGAAATTGAAAAGGCGCACCCCGACATTTTCAATATCCTGCTGCAAGTCATGGATCACGGCACGCTGACCGACAACAACGGGCGCAAGGCGGATTTCCGCAACGTCATCATCATCATGACCACCAACGCCGGCGCCGCCGACCTGCAAAAGAGCCAGATGGGGTTCACCACGGCGATGCAGGCGGGCGACGAAATGGCGGAAATCAAACGCCTGTTTACGCCGGAATTCCGCAACCGCCTGGACGCCACCGTCTCCTTCAAGCCCCTCGACCATGCCATCATCCTGCGCGTCGCCGACAAATTCCTGATGCAACTGGAAGAACAGTTGCGCGAGAAAAAAGTTGAAGCGCATTTCACCACCGCGCTGAAAGAAATGCTGGCGAAAAAAGGCTTCGACCCCATGATGGGCGCGCGCCCGATGGCGCGCCTGATTCAGGACGCCATCCGCGCCGCTTTGGCAGACGAACTGCTGTTCGGTCGCTTGGCCCACGGCGGGCAAGTCACGGTCGATGTGGACGCAGAAGGACAGGCGCGGCTGGTTTTTGAAGAAGAAGAAGCGGCGCTGGAAGCGTAAACGGACGACGCCCCACACCATGATTATCGGCATTGACCTTGGCACGACCAACAGTCTGGTCGGCGTTTGGCAGGAAGACCGCCCGCTGCTGGTTCCAAATGCCCTGGGGGATTTGTTGACGCCCTCGGTCATCAGCGTGGACGACACAGGAACCCTGCTGGTCGGGCGTGCCGCCAGAGAAAGACTGGTGACACACCCGGAATCTACCGTCGCCGCCTTCAAACGCTACATGGGCAGCGCGCGCAAGACACAAATTGGTGAGCATCAATTTTCCCCGGAAGAGCTTTCCGCGCTGGTGTTGCGTAGCCTGAAAGCGGATGTTGAGCATTTTCTGGGTGAATCCGTTTCCGAGGCCGTCATCACGGTACCCGCCTACTTCAATGACACGCAGCGCAAGGCCACGCGAGTGGCGGGCGAATTGGCGGGTCTGCGGGTGGAACGCCTGCTGAACGAACCGACTGCCGCAGCCCTTGCCTATGGTCTGCACGAAAACAATCTGGAATCGCGTTTTGCGGTGCTCGATTTGGGCGGCGGTACTTTCGACGTTTCTGTCCTTGAATCTTTTGAAGGGGTCATGGAGGTGCGTTCCAGCGCGGGCGACAATTTTCTGGGAGGCGAAGATTTTGTCGCGGTTCTGGTCAAAACCTTCATGCAGGAAGTCCTTCCAGAACGCTGGCGCGCTGCGCCATCACCCGTTTTGCAGGGGCGCGTCGTTGATGCCGCCCTGCAACTCATGCACAGTCTGTCCACGCAGGATTCGGCAGACATGCGCGTGATCTGGGAAGAGGAAACGCTGACCTGGACGCTCGATAATGCCCGTTTCATGGACTTGGCAGCCTCTCTGCTGGAGCGTCTGCGTTCGCCGATCGAACGCGCCTTGCGTGATTCGCGCTTCAAACTGCGCGAACTGGACGATCTCTTGCTGGTCGGTGGCGCCAGTCGTATCGCCATTGTGCGACAGGCCATTACCCGCCTGTTCGGGCGTTTCCCCAGCGCCAGGGTCAATCCCGATGAAGCGATCGCCCTGGGCGCGGTGACACAGGCGGCCCTGAAAGAACGACATGCCGCGCTCGACGATGTGGTGTTGACCGATGTCAGTCCTTATTCTTTGGGCGTCGATACCGTTGAGCGCGTCAATGAGCAAATTTACAACGAAGGTATTTTTTGTCCGATCATTGAACGCAATACCTTGATCCCGGTGAGTCGTGAGCAGTCTTTTCAGACGGTCTCCGACAATCAAACCGTGGTGAAGTTCCAGATTTATCAGGGTGAAAGTCGTTACGTCGCCAACAATATCCTGTTGGGCGCGGTCGAAATTGAAGTACCTCGACGCAAGGCGGGCGAAGTCGTGCTTGATGTCCGTTTTACCTATGATATTGATGGTCTTCTGGACGTTGATGTGTTGGTGTCAGAAACGGGCAAGCGCAAGAACCTGCTCATTCAGGGTAAAGAACACCACTACAGCGAACAGGAACTGGCAGAGCGCCGCGCGCTGCTCGCCAGTCTCAAGGTGCATCCGCGCGATCAGGCCGAGAATGTCGCCCTGCTGGCACGCGCTGAACGCCTGTATGAAATCTCTCTGGGCAGGCAGCGCGAATTCATCGGTCAATGCCTGGGCGTATTCAAGGCAGAGCTGGAATCGCAGGATACGCATCGTATCGCCCATGCGCGCAAGGAATTTGAGGCGCGTCTGGCTCATATCGAAGCGACGGACGGCGTTTGGGAGTAGGGATATGCCGTGGAAGCTGCTGCAAATCGCGCCGACATCGGATGAGCGTGAAATCCGCCGCGCCTATGCGCGAATCCTGAAAACCCGCCAGCACGAAGACGACCCCGACTTTTTCCAGAAATTGCGCCTGGCTTATGAACGGGCGTTAGAGCGGGCGCGTTGGGCGGCAGAAAACGAAGGCGCTGAAAATGACGACATTCTGACGGATGCGGAAGAAAACGCAGGGGGTATGGATGCTGACCTTGCGGTTTCCCCGCCCGTTATAAAAATTCCCCCGTCGGAAACCGTACTGCCCGAAGCCTTTTTTCTCGCCGCGTCCGCGCCCGTTCCCGAACAAAGTGAAGACCGCCTGAATCCCGAAGACAAAGACAGCCAGGCAGCGCCGAACCGTACAGATGAAACGCCGCGTCCGGCAGAGGCGGATATTGCCGCTGAAATGTCCGTATCCAGAGACGAGATTGAGGCGGAGCAAATGGCGGTCGAGTTGGACGCGCTTGAAAAGGCGCTGGATGTTTCCCGCGCGTCGCGTTGGCAGCGGTTTGGTTTGTGGGTTCGCCAATTGATTTTTTGCGGCAATCCCGACCGGGAATTCAAATGTTCGCCAGCCTCGTTGTCGCGCTGGCAGACGTTGCGCGCCCATGCGTTGATGCAACGTCTGGATTGGCGGGAACAGGTTTCCGAGCGTCTGGTGGTCATGCTGGTTGACCACTGGCCGCATAGTCGCGCCATCTGGCTGCAAGCCCGCGATTTTTTATCCTGGCATCTCCCGACCTTCAGTGACTACAGTCCGCAGGGTGTGGCGTTACGATATTTGTTTGAAAGCGAGCATGAATTTTCAGATCGCAAGGCATACCGGAAAAAAGCCGGGCAACGACAGGAACGACAACTGAAGAAGTTCTTTTTGTATGTCCTTGTCGTCGTTCTGGCGGGTGTCGCCATGCGGGAATACGCAACCAAAGCCATGTTGCCCATCGCGGTGGAAACAGGGAATCTTGAACAGGTTGAACTGATTCTGGCGGTCGGTACCCGCCCACGCGATTCACTGACGCAAGCCGTGCAGCACTATGCGGCAGAGCGCGACGAAGCCTCTCGCGCTAAACGCTTGCAGATTATTTCCGCATTGGTCAAAGAATACTTTCCTGACGGGAAAATGCTTTATGAATACAGACAGCGGTTTACCGGCATCAATGCACCCGGGGAGCTGAATCAGGAACTGGAGCGTGCGCTGACGAGCGCGTTGAACCATCAGGATACGCGTCTGTTTGACGCGATACTCGCGGGAGGCTTGCGGCCTGACCTTGTTTTCATCGGCGAAAATCCCCTCATTTTCAAGACGATTGAAACCGGACGAACCGATTTGCTGCAAACCCTGCATGAATATGGCGCCGACCTGAATCTTCGCAACAAGGCGGGCGACACGCCGCTCGCGGTCGCGGCATGCCACAAGGATATGTTGATTGTGAATTACCTTGTCCGGCAAGGGGTTGAAATAACGGATGCCCATCTCCAGAGTGAGGAGTGCGGCAAAATATCAACAGACGCCATCCAACCTTTCTTGTCCGCAGAAACGGAAAATTTCAAGACAGTATTCGGAAAAGCGGCGCAAAACGACGCGCAGGCGCAGGACGCGCTCGGCACCCTGTACCGCAGTGGTCAGGAGGTGACGCCGAACGACATGGAAGCCCTCAAGTGGTATCAGAAGGCTGCCGAACAAGGCTATGCGCGCGCCCAGAATAATCTGGGGCAAATGTACTTTGAAGGTTGGGGGCGCGCGCAGGACATGGAACAAGCCTTCCAGTGGTTTCAGAAAGCCGCTGAACAGGGGTTCGCGCCAGCCCAGTTCAACCTTGGTCAAATGTATCTCGATGGTTATGGCGTGCCGCAAAATTTTGCAGAGGCGGGCAAATGGTATCGGAAGGCTGCCGCACAGGGACATGTGTCGGCGCAGAACAATCTCGGAATACTGTTCGAGAATGGGCAAGGCGTGGCGCAAAGTGACCAGGAAGCCGTGACATGGTTCAGGAAAGCGGCCGAACAGGGAGACGCGTCAGCCCAATACAACCTTGGTTTGATGTACTACGAGGGTCGGGGCGTCACGCAGAGCGACACAAAAACCGTCAACTGGTGGCGAAAAGCCGCCGAACAGGGGCATGGACTTGCCCAATACAATCTCGGCGCGATGTACAGCGATGGTTCCGGGGTGGCGCAGGACAACACGACCGCATACATGTGGGTCAGTCTCGCCATTGCGCGCAGCAACCCGAACGCGTCCTACTACCCTGCCTTTGAAGCGTTCCGCGCCGAGCTAGCCCGTCGATTGAACGCCAGCCAGATGGCCAGGGCAGAGCAGTTGGCGCGAGATTGGGAAGCCAGGTTTCAGGCGGCGGGATTCCGCGATCCACCCCATGACGCCCGTCCCGGTGTCAGACCTTGATTTCCGCAGGGCGCGTCGGGTTGCGTCTGCGCGATTTGAATCTGCGGATCATGGCGAAACGCCGCTTGTTGCCGCAACCCGCAAAGCCAACCGGGAGAGGAAGAATTTTCTCCGCAAAAATGGCGGCTTGCTTTTTCTGTTTCTGGTCTTCTGAAATGGCAGGGTAGAATCGCGCTTCCCTTCATCACATCCTGACTCATGCCTTCTTTTTCGCAAAAAAATTCCCCTCTCAAGCAGGCTGAACGCCTGTTGCTTACGTCTTACGACCTCGCTCATGCCGATTTGGAGCATATTCTGGGCGGCATCATGGCGCGGCGGGTGGATTATGCCGACCTTTATTTTCAATACGCCCGCTACGAATCGTGGAGTCTGGACGAGGGCATCGTCAAGGCGGGGAGTTTCAATATCGACCAGGGGGTTGGCGTGCGCGCCGTCAGCGGCGAGAAAACCGCTTTTGCCTATTCTGATGACATTTGCCGATCGGCGCTGGAAGACGCCGCCGCCAGTGTGCGCGCCATCGGCGCTGCCGGACAGGATGGGGGCGTGGGTTCGCGGCTTGCGGCAAAAATTTTACCGCCACCCCTGTACGCCGACGCCGACCCGCTGGCGTCCCTGCCCGCCGCCGCCAAGGTTGCCCTGCTGGAACGCCTCGAAGCCTTTGCCCGCGCCGAAGACCGTCGCGTGACGCAGGTCATGGGGGGGTTGGCGGGAGAGTGGGAAGTCGTGCTGGTGGCGGGTTCCGATGGTCGCCTCGCCGCCGACGTGCGCCCGCTGGTGCGCGTTTCGGTGAGCGTCATCGTCGAAGAAAACGGTCGCCGCGAGCAGGGTTCGGCGGGCGGTGGCGGGCGTTTTGATTATTCGTATTTCACCGACGCCCTCCTGAAAGATTTCGCGCGTCAGGCGGTACATCAGGCGGTCATCAATCTGGACGCCCGCCCCGCGCCAGCGGGACAAATGACGGTGGTGCTGGGCCCCGGTTGGCCGGGCATTCTGTTGCACGAAGCCGTCGGTCACGGGCTGGAAGGCGATTTCAACCGCAAGGGCAGTTCCGCTTTCGCGGGGCGCATCGGCGAGCGTGTCGCTTCGCCCGGCGTGACGGTGGTCGACGACGGCAGTCTCAAAAACCGGCGCGGGTCGCTCACCATCGACGATGAAGGCAATCCCACCCAATCCACGACGCTGATCGAAAATGGCATTTTGCAAGCCTACATGCAGGATAGTCTCAACGCCCGCCTGATGGGGGTCGCCCCAACCGGCAACGGCAGACGTGAATCCTTCGCCCATCTGCCGCTCCCGCGCATGACGAACACTTACATGCTCGCGGGGCAAACGGCGCCGGAAGAAATCATTGGCTCGGTGAAGTCGGGCATTTATGCCGCCAATTTCGGCGGCGGGCAGGTCGACATCACCAGCGGCAAATTCGTGTTTTCCATGAGCGAAGCCTATTTGATTGAGGATGGCAAGGTGACCGCGCCCATCAAGGGCGCGACCCTGATCGGCAACGGCCCGGAGGCGCTGACCCGTGTCGCCCTGATTGGTAACGACATGCGCCTTGACCCCGGCGTTGGCTCCTGCGGCAAGGAAGGGCAGAGCGTGCCGGTGGGCGTTGGCGTGCCGACCCTGCGTCTGGACGGCATCACCGTGGGAGGAACCGCCGCATGAGCGTACAACGTTGGTGGGACGATTTTTGTTACGAGTTGAAGCTGGAAGCGCGGCAGGCGTTCCATTCGCTCATGGACGCGAGCACCTGGATTATGGCGCTCGCGCTGATCGCCTTCGGAGCGGAAATCTATTTCGGGATGCAAATCGCCATGCGCTACGACACCCTGATGCAAATCTGGGGGATGCGCGGCACGCGCTGCCACATCCTGACCAATCGACAATACCTGATCTTGATTTACATTCTTTTCACCTTTGGCATCGCGATGGCGTATTGCCTGGGGCGCATCGTGAATTATCTCTCCGCCCGCAAGCAAAACGCCCGCCCGGATGAAGTCCGCCGTCAGGGATTTTGGGCCTTGCTCTGCTTTCTCGCCGCCGAAGCCATTGGCGGCGTGGCGATGGTGTTGCTGACGGTGTGGTGTTAGTTCAGGGATCGGGGGGTAAGAAGGTAGGGCGCGTTCTCCGAACGCGCCGCAGACTGTTGACAAACCTTCGAAGTAGCTTTCTGGGAACGCCGACTTTGAGCGCAGATTGCCGCACAAACACCGCTGCCAGCGTGGACGCTGGCGTTCCCAGGAAAACCTTCACTCAAAAAAACGCTTTGTGCAACTTTGTCAGCAGCCTGGGGTGCATTCTCCGAACGCGCCGTAATCGGAAAAACATGTGGAGGAAACACATCATGGGACTGGACGGAGTTGAACTGTTGATGGCAGCCGAAGAAACCTTCGGCATCGAAATTTCCGACGAAGAAGCCAACGCCATCACCACGCCAGGACAATTTGCGGATTGTGTGCTGCGCCACATCACGACGGGAAAAGCCGCGCCCTGTTTCTCGCAAAGCCGCTTTTACCAAATCCGAACGGCGCTGATAAACGCCTTTGGCATACCGCGAGCGCGAATACGACCGCATACGCCGCTACGCGACTTCATCAGGGACGACCACACCCGCGCAGACTGGCAGACGCTCAGGCAGGCGTTGAAAGCGGAAGGGCTTGCCCTTCCCGAACTACCGCAGCCCCGTTGGGTTCTCGGCGCGGTAATGACAATAGGCGCGGGCATTGCCATTGTGGGAACGCTTCCTTTCGTCGTCATGCAAGTGAATGCCGCGATCATTTTCATTATCTTTCTTCTCATGCTGGTGTTGACCGTCGGCTTAACGAGCGCCCTCCCCGAAGGCAAGCGCATCCCCGCAAAATTCCAGACCGTCGCCGACCTGATTCCCTACATCGGCAGCAGCGCAAAGCCGGACAAGCAGACCGTCTGGACACGTGAATCCGTGCTGGCAACCATCTTCCTGCTCACTTCCGAACAACTGGGCGTGCCAATCGCGGACATCAGCGAACATTCGAGCTTTTACGACGACCTTGGCATGGACTAAGGTTTTAGGTAGGGCGCGTTCTCCGAACGCGCCGGACGTTGACTGCGGCGGTTTCGGAGAAACCGCCCTACCCAGGCTTAAAACACCGGGCGATCTGAAAATTTTTTCAGATTTCGCTTGCCAGAACGCAACGATATAACTAAACTTATCGTTATGAAATCCAGCTACACCCGAACCCTTCCCGCTGAGTGGCAAGCCATGTCCCAGGTGTTTACTGCCTTGGGGGATACGCATCGGCAGCGCATTGTCTTGTTGTTTGACAAGGGCGAGCGGTTGAACGTGGGGCAGATTGCGGAGGTTTCAACACTTGCCCGTTCTACCGTGTCGCATCACCTGAAAATCCTGCATGAAGCGGGCGTGCTGGAATCGGAGAAGATTGGCAAGGAGGTCTGGTTCTGGGTCAATCGGGACTGGCTGGATGTCACGCTTGCCAATGTGCTCGCCTATCTGCGCGCCCATTATTGAAATCTCCTTATGACTTCACCCTTATGGAAAAACCATGAAAAAACTGATGCAGACGCTTCTGAAGCTGGTGTGCCGAATCCTGTTTCGTGTGCGGTTGAAAAACGCTTTTGACGGGATGCAAAATGACCTTTCCAAACGCCCCCTGCTCATCATCGCCAATCATCAATCCTTGCTCGATGGCGTGTTGCTGGGGCTGTTTTTGCCCATTGAGAATCCGATGTTTGTGGTGCATAGCGCGGTCGTCAAAAGTTTTGTCTTTCGTCTGGTGCTGTCGCTGTCGGATTATCTGACGGTTGATCCGGCGAATCCGATGGCGATGAAAAAGGTCATCCGTATTCTGGAATCCGGTCGTCCGGTGGTGATTTTCCCGGAAGGGCGCATTACCCTGACCGGCAGCATGATGAAGGTTTACGAAGGTCCCGCTTTTGTGGCGGCGAAGACGGGCGCGAATGTGTTGCCGGTGCGTCTGGATGGCCCGTCGCGCAGTTATTTTTCCCGCCTCTCGCGCCAGCCGCGCCGGTTTTTCCCGCGCATCACCCTGACGGTGTTGCCGATGACGACGCTGCCCATGCCCGACGCGCCGACCGCCAAGCTGCGGCGGCACAAGGCGGGCGAGGCGTTGCGGCGGCTGATGCAGGAGATGGCATTCACCGCGCAGTTCCGGCAAACCCTGTATGGCAGTTTGTGCGACGCGGTGAGTTTGCATGGACGTTCGCGCCGGGTGATCGAAGACATCAAGCAGGTGGAATATACCTATCAGGATGTGCTGAAAATGAGCCTGATGCTGGGGCGGCTGGTCGGGCGGTTGACCAGGCCGGATGAGCATGTGGGATTGCTGCTGCCGAACATGACGCCGACTGTGGCGCTGTTTCTCGGTCTTTCCGCCCTGAAACGCATCCCCGCGATGCTGAATTACACGGCGGGCGTGGACGGGATGCAGGCGGCGTGCACGGCGGCGGAAATTCGTACCATCGTCACTTCGCGCGCCTTTGTGGAACAGGCGAAGCTGGAAAACAAGTTGGGCGCGTTGCAAGGGCTGGAGCGCATCGTTTATCTGGAAGACTTGCGCGAACAGGCGACTTTCTTCGACAAGCTCTGGCTGATGGGCTGGGCGTTGTGGTTTCCGCGTCGCGTCGCGCTGCCCGCGACGCCTGAAGATACGGCAGTGGTGTTGTTCACTTCCGGTTCCGAGGGCAAGCCCAAGGGCGTGGCGTTGCCGCATCGGGCGATCCTCGCCAACATCGCGCAGATTCGCGCCATCATTGATTTTTCCATCGAAGACCGCGTGTTGAATGTGTTGCCGGTGTTCCACGCCTTTGGTCTGACGGCGGGCGCGCTCCTGCCCCTGCTTTCCGGCGCGAGCCTGTTCCTCTATCCCTCGCCCCTGCATTATCGGGTGATTCCCGAACTTGCCTACGACCGGGGCTGCACGGTGCTGTTCGGCACGAGCGCCTTCCTCGGCAATTACGCCCGGTTCGCGCACCCTTACGATTTTTATCGTCTGCGTTATGTGGTGGCGGGCGCGGAAAAACTCTCCGACGCCGTGCGCGACATCTGGTTCGAGAAATTCGGAATCAGGATTCTGGAAGGCTACGGCGCGACCGAAACCGCGCCGGTCATGGCGGTGAATACGCCGATGGCGTTCAGAAGCGGCACAGTCGGGCAACTGATGCCGGGGCTGGACTATCGGCTTGTGCCTGTTCCCGGCATCGACCGGGGCGGCGTGCTGCATGTGCGCGGGCCTTCTGTCATGAAGGGTTATCTGAAATTCGACCGTCCCGGCGTACTGCAAGCGCCCGCCTCGGAAATCGGCGAAGGCTGGTACGAAACCGGCGACGTGGTGGAAGTGGATGCGGACGGCTTCCTGCACATTCTGGGGCGCGTCAAACGCTTCGCCAAAGTCGCGGGGGAAATGGTGAGCCTGGAAGCGGTGGAAAACCTCGCGCTGGCGGCTTCGTCCGCAGGGGCGGCGGCGATGCACGCCGCGTCCAGCCGTCCTGACGAATCGAAGGGCGAGAGCCTCGTGCTGTTTACCACCGACCCTGATTTGAAACGCGGCGCCCTGCAAGCCAGCGCCAAAACGCTGGGGATGCCGGAACTGGCGATTCCCAAAACCATCGTGCGTCTGCCCGCCCTGCCGTTGTTGGGAACGGGCAAAGTGGATTACGTCACGTTAAAACGTCTGGCGGAGGAGGCGGCATGAAGCGCGTGTTTTCCCGTCTTTCCCGTCGCGGGTTTCTGAAAGTGGCGGCAGGGCTGCTGGCAACGGGCGTGGGCGCGGGGGCAATCAATGAGTGGTCGGGCGCGCGTCTGGCAAAGCCTTTCCTGCTCAACCCTTGCCGTTCCGGGTTGCCGGAAAGTTTGCGCGATAGTCCCTGGCTTGCGCGGGTCTGGCAAGGTCTTGACCCCGCAGAGGTCTGGGATTGTCACGCGCATCTGGCGGGGACGGGCGACAGTGACAGCGGCATTGTGTTGAGTTCGCAATTTTCTTCGCCTTTAAGCCCCGCCTTTTACGCGCGTCGCCTGTTCTACATGAACGCCGCCTGCGCGTCGCCCCGGCACGGTAAATCCGCGTCGGTTGATGAAAACTTTGTGCAACGCCTGCTGGATTTGGTGGCGGAAATGCCCGCTGGCGTGAAGCTGATGCTGTTCGCCTTCGATTATTTTCACAACGACGCCGGACAAGCGGAGGCCAACATGGGCGGGATTCATGTCCCCAACGACTACGCCCGCAGGCTGGCGACGGCGCATCCCGACGCCTTTGAATGGGTCGCTTCCATCCACCCTTATCGCGCCGATGCCGTCGATTTGCTGACCGCCGCCGCCGGGCAGGGCGCGAGGGCGGTCAAATGGCTGCCCGCCGCGCAAAACATCGACCCCGCATCCAAACGCAATGACGCTTTTTTCGCGGAACTGGCGCGGCTGCGTTTACCGTTAATCACCCACTGCGGCGAAGAAAAAGCCATGAACGCGGACGCCATGCGCTACGGCAACCCGCTGCGCCTGCGGCGGGCGCTGGAAGCGGGCGTGCGCGTGGTCATCGCCCACTGCGCGACGATGGGCGAGGATGAAGATTTCGACGCGGGGAACAAACCGCGCCCCAGTTTTGAATTATTCGCCCGCCTGATGGACGCGCCGGAATGGCAAGACAACCTGCGCGGCGACATTTCCGCCATCACCCTGCGAAATCGCAAGCCCGATGTCATCAAGACGCTGCTGACCAGAAAGGAATGGCACACTCGCCTCTTGAACGGCTCCGACTACCCGCTGCCCGGCATCGTGCCGCTGATTTCCCCTTCCGCTCTGGCGGCGGCGGGCGTACTGCCAACAGCGGCGGTTGCCGATCTGGAATGGCTGCGCGAATACAATCCCCTCTACTTTGATTTGGCGCTGAAACGGGCACTGAAGTGGCAGGGGAATTCTTTTCCCGCGCAGGTCTTTGCCACCCGTTCATTTTTCGACGCGTCTTTCAGAAATGCCTGACATGAACACCCCGCAAAACAACAAGGAGCATTCCCAATTTGCGCTGCTGGCGAACCGCCGTTTCGGGCCTCTGTTCGTCACCCAGTTTTTCGGCGCGTTCAACGATAACCTGTTCAAAAACGCGCTCGTCGTGCTACTCGCTTTTCAGGCGGGCAAATGGACGACGCTGCCGGCGGAATTGCTCACCAATGTCGCGGCGGGCTTGTTCATGCTGCCCTTCTTCCTCTTTTCCGCCACCGCCGGACAACTGGCGGACAAGCTCGACAAGGCGCGACTCGCCCGCTATACCAAGTTGCTGGAAATAGTCATTGTCCTGCTCGCGTGCGCCGGTTTCGCGCTGGAAAGCCTGCCTTTTCTGCTGGTCGTGCTGTTTCTCATGGGTTTGCAATCCACCCTGTTCGGCCCCGTGAAATACGCGATTCTGCCGCAACACCTACGCCCCGATGAACTCGTCGGCGGCAACGCGCTGGTGGAAGCGGGTACCTATGTTGCCATCCTGCTCGGCACGCTCTCCGGCGGCGTGCTCGCGGGCATTCCCGACAGTGGCACGGTCTGGATCAGCGCCGTCGCCCTCGCGGTCGCCGTGACCGGCTATCTGGCGAGTCGCGGTATCCCCGCCGCCCCCGCGCCGGAACCGGAACTCGAAGTCAATGCCAACATCCTGACGGAAACCTGGCGCTGCATTTGTTTCGCCCGCGAAAACCGCTCCGTCTTCCTTTCCATCCTCGGCATTTCGTGGTTCTGGCTCTACGGCTCGGTATTTCTGGCGCAGTTTCCCGTCTATACCAAAGTCGTACTGGGCGGCGACACCGGCATGGTCACGCTGCTTCTGGCGGTCTTCTCCATCGGCATCGGCGGCGGCTCACTGCTCTGCGAAAAACTGTCCAGACACAAACTGGAACTCGGTCTGGTGCCCTTCGGCGCACTGGGCATGACCCTGTTCGGCTTCGACCTTGCCAGCGTCACGCCCGCCCATGCCGCTGGATTGACCGCGCCCCTGCCCTTAATGACCCTGTTGAACGCCCCCGCCATCTGGCGCGTTCTCGTCGACCTGGCGCTACTGGGCGTGTGCGGCGGCGTCTACTGCGTACCGCTTTACGCGCTGGTGCAACAACGCAGCAACCCGAATTTCCGGGCGCGCGTCATCGCCGCCAACAACATCCTCAATGCCTTGTTCATGGTCGCGGGCGCCATCTTCGCCGCCTTCCTGCTGACGACAGACGGCGGCAACATCCCCCTGCTGTTCATGCTGGTGGCTATCGCCAATGCGCTGGTCGCCATTTACATTTTCACCCTCGTGCCGGAATTTTTGCTTCGGGCGTTGGTGAAGCTGGGGCTACGCGCCGAACAACCCCCCGCGCCCTGAATCCCCTGTAACTGCTAAAATATCGCCCATGAATACGCTGCTGACCCAACTGACGAGACGTTTGAACGAATACGAAAAAATGATGCGGCTGGACATGCCCACCGGCAGTTTGCTGCTGCTCTGGCCGTGTTTCTGGGCATTATGGCTGTCTTCAGACGGACAACCGCCCTGGATGCTGGTGTGGATTTTCGCCCTGGGTTCGGTGCTGATGCACGCGGCGGGCAGCATCATCGACGATTGCGCCGACCGCGATTTTGACCGCCATGTTGAAAGAACCCGCGACCGCGCGCTGGCAGAGCGGCGAATCAGCCGACGCGAAGCCCTGTGTCTGGCGGCGGTGTTGCTGATGATTGCCTTTTCGCTCCTGCTGCCGGTGCTCTCAAAACGCCTCATGCTGCTGGTTGGCATCGCGGCTGCCCTGACGGTGGTCTACCCCTTCACCAAGCGTTTTTTCGCCATCCCGCAAGCCTGGCTCGGCATCGCCTACGGCTTCGGCATTCCGATGGCGTATGCCATCCTGCAAGGCAGCGTACCCTGGCAAGGCTGGCTGCTGCTCGTCGCCAACATGTTCTGGACAATCGCCTACGATACCGAATACGCCATGGTCGACCGCCAGGACGACCTGAAAATCGGCATCAAAACCTCCGCCATCACCTTCGGACGCTTCGACGTGCTGGCGGTCATGTGCTGCTACGCCATCTCCTTTACGCTGCTCACCTGGATCGGTCTGATTGCCGGTCTAGGCTGGATTTTCCTCGCATCCATCCTCGCCGCCTTCGCCCTCGCTGGCTACCACTACAGCCTGATTCGCGCCCGCCAGGGGGCGGGATGTTTCAAAGCCTTCCTGCACAACAAATGGGTCGGCGGCGTGATTTTTATGGGAATTGCGCTGGATTATTGGTTTTTGCAGGGGGTTAAGTTGTGGTGAATTGGGGGCTAGCCGTTCGCAAACCGCCCCTACCAACTTCCGCGCGCTTGACTATTCTCACGCTCGCGCCGCTGCTGGCAGGACTGCTTGCCATAATAAAGCATTTTCAGGGTTGGGGATATGGGCATATTTGGCGTTTGTATTTCGCCGGTCAAAAGCTGCTCTCCTGTCCACATAAGCCTGCCACCTGACCTGCGCTCGCTTTTTTCAATAACGCTAATCCGACGCATTGTTTCTGTAATCAATGGGTCGGAAGGATTGTCCAGATAGGCGCAAAAATCCTGCCATGCCTCACCCATTTCTTTGTCTTTGCGCGTAGATGTTTCCAGACTTCCGGGAGAAAAATCTCCTTCATCATAATACGCTTCAAGTTGGCTATGGCGCGCCTTGACGAATTTCACCGCCAGATTGCGCAGAGAAGATAACTTCGGCGCGTCAAGAGTCTGAAGTTCTGCCGCGAGTTGTTCTGTTTTCTGGATATGGAACTGAATAATTTCAGCACGAGATTTGTCACTGTAATCACTTGTTACGCCATATAACGCAGCCATCATTTTTTCCAGAATGGGTTGCGCCGCCAGATCAGCCTTGCGGTTTTGATTCTGGTGCCATGCTTGTGTTCCGAATAGATAAACGGTTGGCGCGGAAAATACCAGCACAACAATGATGAACAATTTTCTCATATGAACTCCAGATTTATTGATGGGAATGGTGTGTCAGATCACTTAATCCCCGTCATCAAATTCAGCTTTTCCACCGCGTCCTTGATTTTTCCGGTTTCGTCCAGTCGCAGGATGCGGCGGGCGAGGGGCGCGAGTTCGGCGGCGTTGGCTTGAATGACGCGGCTTTTGACGCTCATGATTTGCGAGGGGTGCATGGAAAAGTGGCGTAG
>JAITSU010000061.1 GCA_031287525.1 Zoogloeaceae bacterium
GGGCTTGTTCGTGGCGAAAACCTACATGGCGAAAATGGGCGGCACCATTCGCGCCGAAAATGAAGAGGAAGGCGTCAGTTTTTATCTGGAATTAAAATGCGCCGATGCCGGAAGATAGCCGCTATTGCCCACGACGCGCGGAACGTCCATCGTAAACGCCACCGCCCTGCCTGATGCCCAACCCTCTCTCCTTGTGGGTATAACCGTCTGTACACGAGGTCAGGTAGGGCGCGCTCTCCGAGCGCGCCGAAGGTAACATCCGGCGGTTTCGGAGAAACCGCCGCAGACTGTTGACAAACCTCCGAAGTAGCTTTCCGGGAACGCCGACGGCAACAAAGGCACGTCGGCGGTACGCCGACTTTGAGCGCAGCTTGCCGCACAAACACCGCTGCCAGCGTGGACGCTGGCGTTCCCAGGAAAACCTTCACTCAAAAAAACGCTCTGTGCAACTTTGTCAGCAGTCTGGCGGGCGCATCCTGCTCCCGTTCGTAACCTGCCAGCGGGAGCAGGATGCTCCCGCCACGCTGGTGCGTCCCCCGGCAGAGCTGGCGGCTTGCCTCTATGCGTTATCTTCCCCCCGTCGTCCCACCGTCACGCCCAATTGTTTCAGTTTGCGATAAAGGTGGGTTCGTTCCAGACCGGAGCGTTCCGCTACGCGGGTCATGTTGTTGCGTTCCATTCTGAGGAGATGTTCGAAGTAGTGTTTCTCGAAGGCGTCGCGGGCTTCGCGCAGGGGTTGGGCGAACAGGGCGGCGAGGCCTTCCGGCAGGAGTTTGTTTTCGGCTTCGGTGGCGCTGTCGGCGGGGAGCAGGCGTTCGATGTCTTCTTCACCGATTTCTTCTTCCAGAGTGGTGAGCGCCAGATTGCGAATCAGGGCTTGCAGTTCGTTCCAGGATGAGCCTTCTTCGGTTTTGCCGCCTGACCAGCGAATCCGCAGCAGGTTTAGGGCGGCGCTGGAAAAGCGGCGGAGCGGGGCTTCTTCGCGTTCGACCATCAGATTCAAAAACAGGCTGGCGATTTCCGGCAGGTCGTCGGTGTGTTCCGCCAAATCGGGGAGGGTAATCCAGACTTCTGACAGGCGGGCGAGCGTTTGATTGTCCCAGCCGCGTTTGGCGAAGTATTCGAGAGGTTGCGATGAGGCGGCGACGAGCAGGATGTTGAAGCGAGCGATGCGTTCCAGCGCGAAGGTGAGGTTCATCTGTTGCAATTTGCCGAGGGCGGCGAGGTCGCTGATGTAGATTAACCCGCCGGCCATTTTTTGCAGGGCTTCCTGATTCAGGGTGCTGGGGCAGTCGAGTAAATCCAGCCAGTGTGCGCGCGGGCGTTGCAGGGTGCGGGCGCAGAGTTCCGCGATGACGCCGGAGCCGCCTTTGATGAGCAGGGTGCTGCTGCGGGAGGCGGTTTGTTCCAGACGTTTTTTCAGGTCGCGGAACATGTGGGCGTGGGTGAGCGCGTCGAGGGTGGCGGGCGGGCGCAGACCGATGTGGTCGTGTTTCAAGGCTTTTTGCACGGCGGAAAGCAGTTTTTGCAGGGCAATGGGTTTTTCCAGAAAATCCACGGCGCCGATGCGCGTGGCTTCTACTGCCGTGTCGATGGTGCCGTGACCGGACATCATCACGACGGGCATGGTGAGTTGACCGTTCGCGCCCCATTCTTTCAGGAGCGAAACGCCGTCGGTATCGGGCATCCAGATGTCCAGCAACACCATGTCGGGTCTTTTTTCGGCGCGCGCCTTGCGGGCGGCGGCGGCGTTTTCCGCAAGGCGCACGCCGTGTCCTTCATCGACCAGTATTTCGGAGAGCAGTTCGCGGATGCCGATTTCGTCGTCTACGACCAGAATGTCAGCCATGTGTTTCTTCCTCTTTTGGTTCCAGTGTGCAAATGGGCAGGCGGATGCTGATGGCAGCGCCGCCTCCGGGTTGATTGGTAATTTCTATGCTGCCGTGATGTTCATCCACGATTTTCTTGACAATGGGTAAACCAAGTCCGGTGCCGCGCGGCTTGGTGGTGATGTACGGCTCGAAGACGCGCGGCAGGATTTCCGCCGGGAAACCTTCGCCATTGTCGCTGATTTGCAACAAAGCGTGCAGACCAACTGCTTCGGTGCGGATGGTCAATTTCGCCTGTTCGACGTTTTCCAGCGCGTCTTCGCCGTTTCTGAGCAGGTTGTGGATGACTTGCCGCAACTGGTTCACGTCGCCCGACACGGGCGGCAGATGCTCGGCAAGCCGCGACGAAATGCTGGCGTGTGAGTGTTCGTACAGCCCCAGCACTTCCCGAATCAGCGCGTTCAGATCGAGGGCGGCGAGCTTGGGCGCGGGGTGGCGGGAGTAATCGCGGAAGTCGTCGACCATGCGTTTCATCGCCAGGACCTGATTGATGATGGTTTGGGTCGAGCGTTCCAGCAATTCCTTTGCCTTGCCGTCCAGATGTTCCGCGAGTTTCATTTGCAGGCGTTCGGCGGAAAGCTGGATGGGCGTTAGCGGATTCTTGATTTCGTGCGCCAGCCGCCGCGCCACCTCGCCCCAGGCGGCGCTGCGTTGGGCGGCAATCAGTTGCGTCACGTCGTCGAACACCACCACATGCCCGCCGCCACTCATTTCCGGCAGATGCGTGCCGCGCAGGAGCAGCGCCTTTTTCTGCCCGTTCGCCTCCTCCAGTTCAAGCTGCCCTTGCCATTCCGCGCCCTCGGCGCGCAGAAAATGCGTGGCGATGAAGTCGCCCAACGCCGGATAATCCGTCCATTCGGCGGCGGGCTTGCTGATGAGTTGCGTGACGCCTTCGCCCAGAATGGTCATGGCGCCTTCATTCAGGGTTCGCAGGGCGGCGTGCCGGTCAAAGACCAGGACGCCAGCGGAAAGATTGGCGAGGATGGATTCCAGATAGGCGCGAGCGGCTTCCACCTCGCCGCGATGCCGTTCCGTCTCGCGGCGGGCGTCGTCGAGTTGGCGCGTCATCTGGTTGAAGGATTGCGTCAGCACGCCCAGTTCGTCGTGACTCTGTACCGTCTGCCGCTGCGAATAATCGCCCTGCGCCACCGCCTGTGTGCCTTCCGCGAGAATGGACAGCGGCGCGGAAAGCCGCCGCGCCAGCACAAAGGCGAGGGCGAAGGCGGCGAACAGCGCCACCAGCACGGTCAGCGTCAGGGTCAGCGCGTAGATGTGGGTCAAGCCCTGCCGCGCCAGTTGCAATTCCTGATAATCGCGGTACACCGCTTGCACCGCCTCGGCATTGACGCTCAGATTTTCCGGCACATTCTGTGCCAGTTGCAGCACGCGCGGCGGTTCAAAAAAACTTTTCGGCGTCACCGGAATCAACACCCGCAGCAAGAGTTGCCCGTCGCCCAAATCGTCGATAACCGCAATGGGCACGATGCTCGCCCGCGCCTGTTTCAGTTCGGCGGAAGACGGCAGCGGCGGCAAGGGCTGCGTTAAATCGCGCTGGGCGCTGACCATCAGTTGTCCATTCGGCGCGAACAGCGCGGCGGAATCCACGGCGGCTTGCTCGCGCAGGCGGGAAAGCGGAGCGCGCAGTTCGCCATTTTTGGCGCGCGCGGATTGCTCGGCAAGGTCGCGGGCGACGCCCTGCGCTTTTTGCAGCAATTCGCCTTGCAAATAATCAAGGGACGAGCGCCCCAGATTCAGCCCCGATTCCAGCGCCTTTTCCACGCGCACATCGAACCAGCTTTCAATCGAACGGGTGACGAACTGCACCGAAACGCCATACACCAGCACACCGGGAATCACCGCCACCAGCCCGAACATCAGCATCAGGCGCAGTTTCAGACGCGCGCCGAAAACCTTGCGGCGAATGTCGCGCCAGAGCATGGCCACCTGCCAGCCCACCAGACCGAGCAACACCAGCGCCAGCAGCAGATTGGAACCCAAAATCAGCGGATATTGCTTCGCCATCGTGCCCGCCGAAGTGGACGCCAGCATGAGAAACCACAACACGCCGCCCAGGAGCGCGCCCAAACCGCCGAAGATTGCCAGCAATCGCCTCATCGCGCGTCCTGTTCTGCGGCTGTGGGGCTTGCTTCGCTTTCAGCGGGCACGGCGGCAGGCGTGGAAGCGGGCGGCGGCACGACAAACTTCCAACGCGCCCATTCGGAATCCAGATTCCAGTCGCGGTTGGTGAAAGCGGAAACCTGAAAGGGCTTGGGCAGTTGCGAAATATCCAGCCGCAAGCGCAGATTTGCCCGATAGCGTTCGCCGACTTTCAGGTTGCCCTCGACAACCTGAAAGTTGCGGATGTGCGCCAAAAACTGCAAGGCATTTTCCAGCGTACTGAACGATTGATGCAGCGAGCCGGTCGACAGCCGGTATTGGCGGGTTAGCGCGTGGTAACTTAAACGCCAGGTCTGGCTCTTGCTGGCGACCAACTCATCCGACCAATACCAGCGCGGACGCTCCAGTTCGAACTCCAGGACAAACGTCAGCGGCACGCCGCGCGTCACCGCCTCTTCCAGCCGCGCGTTAAAGTCGATGTGAAAATCGGCAGACAGCGCGTAACCGCCTTCTTCGGCGGGCGACAGTTGGGGATTCTGAATGTCAATTCCGCCCGCGCTGGCGGCGAGGGCGTAAAAACAGAATGCCAGCGTCGGCAGGACGCGCAGCGCGTAGCGTTGGCAAAGGCGCAGAAAGCGCGAGGCGTCAGGCAGTTTTTTCAAGCAGCGCATAATAAAAACCATCGTGTTCCGCATTGGGCAACCATTGTTCTTCGGCGCCAAGCCGCGCGTCGCTCTGCCGCGCCAGAAATTTCCGGATTTGCTCGTCGTTTTCTTCCCTGAACACCGAACAGGTCGCGTACAACAGCCGCCCGCCTGTCGCGAGCGAACGCCACAAATTCGTGAGCATCCGCCCCTGCGTTTTGGCAAAACGGGCAATATCCTCGGCGCGGCGCAGCCATTTAATATCCGGTCGCCGCCGCGCAATGCCGCTGGCGGAGCAGGGCACATCCGCGAGAATGGCGTCAAACGCGCCGCGCGCGGTAAGCGCGTCGCCCGTCAGCACATGCGCCGAAAGCCCCAGGCGTTGCAAATTCTGCTCAATCTGGAGGCAACGCGCCGGGTCAATATCCTGCGCCGTCAAGTCGATGTCGCAGCTTTCCAGCAAATGCGCCGCCTTGCCGCCCGGTGCGGCGCAAGCATCCAGCACCCTGCTGCCCGCAGCGGGCAGCAGCAACGCCGCCGCCCGCTGCGCGCCCAAATCCTGCACCGAAACCTCGCCCTCGGCAAAGCCCGGCAAGCGGGCGACCGGCAAGGGATGGTCGAGCAGGATGCCGTCATCTTCCTTCGCCACCGCGCGGATATTTTCCGCCGCGAGTTTTTTCAGATAGCCAGACACATCCGTCTTGCGCCGATTGACCCGCAAACTCATGGGCGGCGGCGCGTTGCCCGCTGCCACGATGCTTTGCCACTCATCGGGATACGTCGCCTGTAATTTCGCAACCCACCAGTCCGGGTGCTTGTGCCGCGCCGCAGTCGGCAGGGCGGCGGTGAGTTCCGCCTGACGGCGCAGATAATTCCGCAGCACGCCATTCACCAGCCCCTTGTACCGCCCGCCTTCCAACTCCCCCGCCGCCCGCACCGCCTGATCGACCACCGTATGCGCGTCCGTCCAGGTCTCCAGCCGCAACACGGCGCAAAACAGCAGCGCGTGAATTTCCGGGTAAGGCGGGTTGCGAAGCAAGGGCATGAGCAACGCCTCGCTCTCCGCATATCGTCGCAACACCCCATAAACCAAATCCTGCGTCGCCGGTCGCGCCGCCGCAGGCACCGCATCCAACGCCCCATCCGCCAAACTCCGCCCCCCCATCACCGCCGCGATAATCGGCGCGGCGCGCAGGAACACAAAAGCCAGCGAGTGGGGTGCGAGAGCAGATGGCATAGAAAACAAAACCCGTCAAAAATCGCGTAAGTCTAACATCATGACGTAGATTTTCTCCGCTTGACGTTCGTTCGTCTATAAACGAAAGCAGGTCATGTTCGGGATAATCATGGGCTTGCGACTGGCGGCGCGCGGCGCGTAGGGGGTAGGGGCGGTTCGCGAACCGCCCCTACTGCTGTCGAGTATACGCAATCATCAGCGTTCCCTTTTCCGCAGAGCGCGAGGGTTTCAGGTAGGGCGGAATCGAAGAGCGCGCCGGATGTTACGTCCGGCGGTTTCGGAAAACCCTGCTCTACCCAATTTCATCGGCTAGCAAACGCTGGCAAAATTAGCAATTCAGGAAAAGGAGAAGAAAAAATGAGAGATCGGACACATGACGAAGCAATGGCAGAAGCCTTCCGTGAAGACCCTGAATATGCCGTTAAGTTTCTGAACAGTATTCTTGAAGATGGCGACCAGAGCGAGCTGCTGATTGCGCTGCGCCAGATGACAAAAGCCTTTGGCGGGACGCCAGAAGTGGCGGAGCGCGGCGCGTAGGGGGTAGGGGCGGTTCGCGAACCGCCCCTACTGCCGTCGAGTATACGCAATCGTCAGCGTTCCCTTTTCCGCAGGGCGCGAGGGTTTCAGGTAGGGCGCACTCTCCGAGCGCGCCGGATGTTACGTCCGGCGGTTTCGGAAAAACCTGCCCGAATCAAAAGCCTTGGGCGGAATGTTTAATGTGGCGCAGGAGTTTTGTAGATTGGGTAAGCCGAAGGCGTAGCCCGACATTTGGCGGTTATGTGTGTTTTACCGTCCAATGTTGGGTTGCGCTGCGC
>JAITSU010000091.1 GCA_031287525.1 Zoogloeaceae bacterium
GCAGCGGTGTTTGTGCGGCAATCTGCGCTCAAAGTCGGCGTACCGCCGACGTGCCTTTGTTGCCGTCGGCGTTCCCAGAAAGCTACTTCGGAGGTTTGTCAACAGTCTGGGGCGCGTTCCGAACGCGCCGATTGTTAAACGTGGCGGTTTCGGAGCCGCCTGCCCTGATTGCTTGCTAGAATCCAGACTTTCCACATCGGGGAACCATCATGCCGCGCTGCTTCTGGTGTACCGACGACCCGCTTTACATCGCCTACCACGACGAAGAATGGGGCGTACCGCAGAAAGACCCCAAGGCGTTGTTTGAACTCCTGATTCTGGAGGGCTTTCAGGCGGGGCTATCCTGGCTCACCGTGCTGAAAAAGCGGGCGCGTTTTCGTCAGGTCTTGTTCAACTTCGACATCGAACGCCTCGCCCGCATGAGCGACGCCGAAATTGAGGCGCTGATGCAGGACGCGGGCATCATCCGCAATCGCGCCAAACTCCACGCCACCCGCCAGAACGCCCGCGCCTGGCTCGCCCTGCCCGACCCGGTGGGGCTGTTGTGGTCATTCGTCGGCGGTACACCGAAAATCAACCATGTCGCAGGTGTCGCCGACCTTCCGGCAAAGACAGCGGAAGCCTGCGCCATGAGCCACGCCCTGAAAAAAGCCGGTTTCACCTTCGTCGGCCCCACCATCTGCTACGCCTTCATGCAAGCCTGCGGCATGGTGATGGATCATACGGTGGATTGTGACAGGTATCGGGAAGTGATTGCCATGTAGACATTGCGAGCATTTTCGGTTAAAAATATGTTTATAGGAGCAATAATTACACAACATGAAAAAAATGACTGATTTTCAGAAAACTGAACAATTTCCTGCAAATAGCGGGAAAGAATATCATTTTGTGCTGAACACAAAATTAGCATGGAGAGTAGCTGTAATCCCTGTCTGCATATTCATGCTACCCATTCTGCTCACCCTACAGAGTTTCAACATACCATTTTCTCGCGGCATATTCATACTTTTGATGGTTGTTGTTCCTTTTTTCGTGGGAATTCCGTGTATCCTTTTTTATCTAAGGAAAAATAATCTCATCACGATTAACTCGAAAGGTATTTCATCTCGACTTTTTAATCTTTATTTTCCAAAACATATCCCGTGGGATAGCATCGTATGCATACACCGCTCATCCTCTGGGAAGCCTTTGTTCGAGCACTTGGTGTTCACGCAAAAATCTGGCGGTAATCCACTATTAATCACAATTGAATTTGGTCTCCCCAGATTCATTGGGAATGGACATTCTCTGACGCTTATTGAGGCTATCGAGCAATTCCACAGTTCTGTACCAGAATTAAGCGAAGAAGCCAGAAAAACCATACCAGCACTGATGGGAATGGTAGACTTGGGCAAAGAAGCCGGGCATGTCGCCTATACTGCGGCTGGCATCGCAGTTCTGGCGACTATTCTGCTTATGCTGCCCCCGCGCTCAATCCAATTAGATGTTGCGGGGAATTTATTGCATAACGGAATCTACTTGATAATAGCCATACTCTCTTTCGCGGCAGCCTGTGTCTATCTGTGGCATACAAAAGAAAAACGTTTTATCCCATTGGTCGCGTTGTCCCTTTCTGCCGCCAGTACATTTCTAATATATCCACTAGAACAACAAACTCCGGCTTGGTTTGGTGAGGCGCGGAAGGAAACCTTTGCTATTGTCCATGAAGATAACAAGGAACAACGCTGGCAAGGCACATCTTTACCAGAGCTTTCGTTTTCTATATATCCGAAACCGGAAAGGCGGATATATCATGGAAAAGGAACGCAACAGACACTAACAATCTATCAAGGACATTTCGGATTAAGCAGCATGATGAAAGAACAATTTCAGTCTTTGTATAAACCTGAAAAAAGAAACGACAAAAAGAAATAATTTCATTTCTCAATGCCAAACAATTCAAGAATTTCATCGGCGTACATGGTGTCGAAATCGTCCGGCACTTTGAACTGCCCGCTTTTGAATTGTTCGGACAGAAACCCGACGCGCCTTTTCTGCGCCGGTTCCGGCGTATCCAGCGCCGTGACCCTGACCATCGGCTTGCCCGCCTTGGCGATGATGAAGGATTCGCCCAAAGCCGCCTGTTCGACCAACCTGGAGAGGTGGGTTTTTGCGTCGTGAATGTTGTAGGTTTGCATGGCGTTCCCGATTAACTTAGTCCAATGAACTTAGTTTAGTCGGAAGCGCGGCTTTGAACAAGCGTTGAAGCATTAAAAAAACGCCCCGCCGATTCTTCCCGACGGAGCGTTTTGCGTCGCAAATTAACGCGCGCTCAAATCTCCACGCGCTCCGCTACCTCCACGAACGCCGGAATCTGGTCGAAATTCATGTAGCGGTAGATGTCGGCAGCCTTGGCATTAACGGCTTCGATGTGTTCCGTATATTCGGCGACGGTCGGGATTTTGCCGAGCAGGGCGCTGATGGCGGCGAGTTCGGCGGAACCCAGGTACACCTGGGTGTCCAGCCCCAGACGGTTGGGAAAGTTGCGGGTCGAGGTAGACAGGGCGGTGGAACCTTTGCGGATTTGCGCCTGATTGCCCATGCAGAGCGAGCAGCCGGGCATTTCCATGCGCGCGCCGGATTTGCCGAGGACGCTGTAATAGCCTTCTTCGGTGAGCATCAGGGCGTCCATCCTGGTGGGCGGGGCAATCCACAGGCGGGTGGGAATGTCGCTCTTGCCGTCCAGCACCTTGCCTGCGGCGCGGAAGTGACCGATGTTGGTCATGCACGAGCCGATAAACACTTCGTCGATTGTGTTGCCCGCGACTTCGGAGAGCAGTTTCACGTCGTCCGGGTCGTTCGGGCAGGCGAGGATGGGTTCTTTTACGTCGGCAAGATCAATGTCGATGATGGCGGCGTATTTTGCGTGGGCGTCGGCTTTCAGGAGTTCGCCCTTTTCAATCCACGTTTGCATCGCCTGAATGCGGCGTTTCAGGGTGCGGGCGTCCTGATAGCCTTCGGCAATCATCCATTTCATCAGGGTGATGTTGGATTTCAGGTATTCGACCACGGGGGCGCGGTTCAGCGCCACGGTGCAGGCGGCGGCGGAGCGTTCGGCGGAGGCGTCGGTGAGTTCAAACGCCTGTTCCACTTTCAGGTCGGGCAGCCCTTCGATTTCCAGAATGCGACCAGAGAAAATGTTTTTCTTGCCCTGCTTCTCGACGGTCAGCAAGCCCTGCCGGATGGCGTAGTAGGGAATGGCGTTGACCAAATCGCGCAGGGTGATGCCGGGCTGCATTTTGCCTTTGAAGCGCACCAGCACGGATTCGGGCATGTCGAGCGGCATGATGCCGGTGGCGGCGGCGAAAGCGACCAGACCGGACCCCGCCGGAAAAGAGATGCCTATCGGAAAACGGGTGTGCGAATCGCCGCCCGTGCCGACGGTATCGGGCAGCAGCAGGCGATTCAGCCAGGAGTGGATGACGCCATCGCCGGGACGCAGCGCGACGCCAGCGCGGGCACTGATGAAAGCGGGCAGTTCGCGGTGGGTTTTGACATCCACGAGCTTCGGGTAGGCGGCGGTGTGGCAGAAGGATTGCATCACCAAATCAGCGGAGAAGCCGAGGCAGGCCAGGTCTTTCAATTCGTCGCGGGTCATCGGGCCGGTGGTGTCCTGACTGCCGACGGTGGTCATTTTGGGTTCGCAATAAGCGCCGGGCAGAATGCCCTTCCCTTCCGGCAGACCGCAGGCGCGACCGACCATTTTTTGCGCCAGCGTGTAGCCCGCGCCCGCATCCGTCGGCTGTTGCGGCAACTTGAACAGAGTGGAAGGCGGCAGCCCCAGTGTTTCGCGGGCGCGAGCGGTCAGCCCGCGTCCGATAATCAGCGGAATCCGCCCGCCCGCGCGGACTTCATCGAGAATCACCGGCGTTTTCAGTTCGGCTTCGGCAATCACCGCGCCATTTTTGCGGGCAACGACCCTGGCGCTTTGCGGGTCGACGGCGAGTTCGATTTCGTCGCCCATGTTCATTTGTGACGCGTCGATTTCAATGGGCAGCGCGCCCGCGTCTTCCATCGTGTTAAAGAAAATGGGCGCAATTTTGCTGCCGAGGCAGACGCCGCCGAACCGCTTGTTCGGCACAAAGGGAATGTCCTCGCCGGTAAACCACAGCACGGAATTGGTGGCGGATTTGCGCGAAGACCCCGTCCCCACCACATCGCCCACGTAGGCAATCAGATGACCCTTGGCGGCAAGTTTTTCCAGTTGCTTCACCGGCCCGCGCGCGCCCGCTTCGTCCGCCTCGATACCGGGACGGGGATTTTTCAGCATCGCCAGCGCGTGCAGCGGAATATCGGGGCGCGACCAGGCGTCCGGCGCGGGGGAAAGGTCATCGGTATTGGTTTCGCCCGTCACCTTGAACACGGTCAATTTTTGCGAAGCGGGCACTTCGGGGCGCGAGGTAAACCACTCGCCATCCGCCCACGATTGCAACACGGCTTTGGCGTTCGCGTTACCCGCTTTGGCGAGTTCCACCACATCGTGAAAATAATCGAACACCAGCAAGGTCTTTTTCAGCCCTTCCGCCGCCATCGCGCCAACTCCGGCGTCGGAGAGCAGGTCAATCAGCGGCTTGACATTGAAGCCGCCCAACATCGTGCCGAGCAACTCCGTCGCCTTCTCTTTGGAAATCAGCGGAGAAATCACTTCGCCTTTGGCAACCTGCGTCAAAAAAGCCGCCTTGACCTTCGCCGCGTCATCAACCCCCGCTGGCACGCGATAGGTCAACAATTCCAGCAAAAAGGCTTCCTCGCCCTTCGGCGGATTCTTCAAAAGTTGGGTCAATTCAACCGTCTGCTGCCGGGAAAGCGGCAAAGCGGGAATACCAAGCGCGGCGCGCTCGGCAACATGAACACGGTAGGCTGCAAGCACAAAAGTTCCTTTCGTCAAAAACAAGTCTTATATATTTTATCTTTTATAGACCTGAAAATGCCAGCATTTTTAGAACACATGGTGGCAAGCGCCGCGATAATTCGTTGCAAGCAGTTGATTTTAATGGGTAAAAAAAGAAATGGGCGCGTAGCCGGGAGCGACCTTGAGAACGTCCCTTGGGAGCGTCTTCTGGGAGCGCCGACGTCCACGTCGGCAGTTTTTACAGTCGTAAAGCGGGAACAAACATCAACCCCGCCGACGTGGACGGCGGCGTTCCCAGAGGCGCGTGGGCTTGCAGCAGGTCAATGCCGGAATCACGCGCCCCTTGCAGCAAGGCTCTGGTGTCGATGCCTTCCATCAGGGTTTTTGCGCCCAAGGACTGGATACGGCGGGTGGCGTCAGCGAGTGTTTCCGGGTCTTCCAGCAGGCGCTCGTCGAGGCGCGTAATTTCCGGTCGCAGGGTTTCCAGCAAGTCGAAATTCAGGCTGACGCGCCCGAAACGGTGGATGGCGACATGATAGCCACGCGCCTTGTAATTGGCGACCGCCCGTTGCAAGTGTTCCGTCGCGTCGATGCCGTCGATTTCCAGTTCCAGCGTAATCTGCTTCGGCATCAAACCGCAGGAACGCAGGATTTCCTCAAACGCCAGCCCGTGATCAGACGGCACACTCAATATATGGCGCGAACGCACTTTCAGCAACAAATTGCCCCGCGCCGGATGAGTCAGATAATTGAGCGCGTGCAAGGTACGTACCCGACGGTCAAGCTCGACGAACGCCTCGTTATCGACAGGCAGGTCAAAAACCGAATCGGATTCCAGCGAAATCTGGCGCGTCAGATCAAACGCCAGAAGACCGGCAGCGTGCCCATGCGTTTGCCCGCTGGCGGTTTCGACAATGGGCAAAAACCGCGAAGCCAGTTGCAGATTGCCAAAATGCGCCAACACCTTGCCCCGCGCCACGGCAAACGGCGCAACCGCCCCACGACGCGCGCGCGCCGGATTTTTGGCAGCCTCGCGCAAAAAATGCTGGCGATTCAGATGACGAACAAAATCGGTAAGCGGCATGGCAGACAATGAACAGAGACAAAACAGCGCGGAGTATGCCCATGACCATCACGCGAAGGAACGAATTTTTTGGCATGAGCATATACCCGACATTAGTCCAATATGACTTTGCTAACGAGAATGTTAGTAAAGCCATATAAAGTATAATATTTTTTATACAAAAATAAACACCATATCATTTTATCAAGAAGTTCTTTGTGTTCTAGATGCGACAAATTTTTGCACTGAGTTAAACGAAGCTTCGCCCAATTGACGAAGATTATCCCAAGAAAAATATAACGGCGGATTACTTATTTCATCCCAAGACCTATCGAGATATTTACGGAATATAGTAGTACGCCGTAATCTTTCACTAATTTCAAAAGATGAAATCTTACTTACCAAGTCTGTTCTAACATCATTATCAAGAATCGGAGTATCAAAAAGCATCGCATCCATGTATGCAAAAGTTGGCACCCAACGGGTCACGTGATACGACCCGATAGTTGTAGCACGAAAAGCCAAAGGCATATCTCCCATCAATCCCTGAAGCCCTTCGTCAAAAGTAATACGCTCAGTACCCTCTATAAGTTTTTTGTTTGTTAGTCTCCTCAAGGCTTGTTCTATTTGCTCTGAAACATAGCCTATTTTCTGCATCTCCGCTATAATATCTATAGCCTTGATAAAACCATCCCTATCTTTACTTGTCGTGTCACTAAGCAAGTAAGAGACGAGAATTAAACAAAGGAAATGTTCCCTAGGGTCTGGGTACCTCAGATCAAAGAGATTGCAGGCTATAGATGACCTTGAATCATAATGCGAATATTCTCCAAGCAACGCAGCCTTACTAAATTCATGCAAAGGAATCACATACGATGAATTGCCAATCTCCATCGCTCTAATAATTTTTTCAGAGTCTACGTTAGCACTCCCAATAAATTTTTTAATCAACTCAAGCGCCTCTCGAATATTTCCTCCAGTTATATTCACGAGCAATTCTCGAAGCTCCTTGTTATTTTCAAGAGAATAAATAAGAGCTTTTAAGAACAAGGCTATTGAATTTAGATTAATAGTAAATTCATGCTCAAGTGGCAAACGACCTTCCGCCAAATCAAGGGAATATGTAAGTCGGCGTTCTAAAACTTTATCAATTCGCGGAGGAGAGATGGTTAATATACGTTGGGGATAGGCAGAAATTGAGCCAGAAGCTTTTGAAGCAAAATATGTTCTCGGACGAATTGACACAAGAACTAATGCATGCCAAGAAGAAGAAAACTCTTGGGCAGCCAAAAAAGCCCGTTGCTGATCATCATATTCTCGTTGGTCAGCATTATCGATGCAAATGACAACGTGTTTTTTCCTCCCCTTAGAAATATGCTCAATACTTTTCTGAAGATGGTGGGTTGTATCTTTTGTTAACTCCGACAATCGCTCAATTTGTTTTTCCAAAAATTTTTCTGGTGATTTTTCTTTTAGCGACCCATAAATCCCTTTTTCAAAACGAATCAGATCACCATAGTAAACACCACGAACAAAAGAATTTTCATCAATATCTACACTATAATCTTCAAGGAGCTGACGCTTAATATCGCCAAGAAGGAAATCTTGGATATTCTGACCTAAATTAGCTTGGCTACCCAAGTCAATATAGATAAATATTGTATCCTTCATTTCTTCTTCTGCTTTAACATAAATAAGGTTTCGGATAAAAGATGTTTTCCCAACACCAACATCACCTATAATAACAATAGGTCTACGACCAAATGCATCCGCAATAGCTTCTGGAGGCAACCCAAATCTATTCTCCAAAGAAGGCTTTATGGGCTGCATGGTAGGGCTTTGCTCAGTTGGAGCAAACATTGCTGCATATCGTGCAGCTAGAATATTTTTCCCCAATAGGGCTTCCTGTGCTAACGCACCACTCTCACAATAACATTTTTCCAAGAAACTTTTCCGAAATTCAGGAGTATTCGGCGCATCTTCAATCAGCAAATCACTAAGTACTCTCAAGCTTTGCTGAGAACCACTTGGATAGCGGAAACTAGGATAATCTGGAATACGACTAGAAAGTTTGGCTGGAATCCCTGTAAGAGCACTACCAGACCTTAGATCTTCAAGTAACGCATGGCGACCAGCAGCATCCGGCGATAAAGCTTGCCAAAGTTTTGCAAAATTTTGTTTTATGCTTTCATAGCCGCAAAACGCCAAACATTTCCCATCTATAACGGGAACTCCGTCTGCGCGGACTCCAATAAATACTATTATTTGTGTTGAGTTTGCAATTACACCAACCTGAATACTTCGATTAGCACAATATTTAACAACCTGCTCAAAAGCTTTTTTGAAATTTTGAGAATTGCTTGAGATCGATTTTATCGAACGCAACAACCGAGAGCTTCCTTCATGTGGAAGATCAAATGTAACTCCAGATTTTTTGGCTTCGATGAGAATTTGCGGCGGTTCACCAAGCTCATAGTCACTATATTCCCCATCTGCATGTTTTTCCAGATGGGTATCAGAACGCTCCCAAGCCAATACATCGTGAATGAGAAGATCCAAGAAACGATGTCGCGTATCAGCCTCATTAAGATCAATACATGGATCTTTCATGTTGGCAAGGAGCTTATCCAATGCGCGCTCTCCAGCAGCCATGTCATGTGTCATGATAACCATTTTATTTCACCAAAAAATATTGCATTACGATAACAGCATTATACCTAAAATTAACCAGATATTCCTTCATTTTTTACTGCATTCTCCTCTGGATTTTCCCCCGTCAAACTCACCCGCGCCCCACCGCATTCCACCACTTGCCCTGCCCTCAGTTTGGCGCGTTTGCGGGTTTCCGGTTTGCCGTCTACCTGGACTTCGCCTCTGGTCGTGGCGGCGTGGGCTTCGCCGCCGGAGGCGAACAGGCCGGTGGCTTTCAGCAGTTGGTCTAACTGGATGTGGTCGCCGCGCACGGCGAAGGTTTGTGTGGAATGTTGCGCGTTCATGATTTATAGCTTTCTGGCATTGAACAATAAAAAGTTTTGCAGCGCCGCTTTGCCTTGCTGACCGTTCGGGTGGTTCAGGATGTCGGCGGGAAGCTCCGAGATTTCGCGCCAGGATTGCAGCAAGCCCCGGCAACACGCCTGAAAGCGGCGTTTGTCGGGGCGCAGGCGCTCAACCTGGGTCAGCAGTTTTTGCACCAGCGCGACATCGGTCAGCAGACGGCGGGAATCCCAGTCGGCGGCGTGGGCGAGTCCGTAGCAGGCGTATTTCAGGTGTACGAAATCGGGGTTGCCGCCTTGAATTCTGAGCGCCATGATGCCGCGCGCGATGCGTTGTTCGCGTGAGACGCCGCGCCGGTTGCGGGCGAGGTCGCGGGCGGCTTCCAGGCTCTGATGCATGATGGCGGTCGCGCCCCAGGCGAGTTGTCCCGGTCGATCGTGAAAGGCGGCGGCGAGGCGTTGGGCGAGGTCGTCCAGCGCGGGGGATTCGGCGAGCGGAGTGGATTGCGCGGGTGTGGTCGGCATGGGTTTACCGTATATCCAGCGGGCAGCGCGGTTCGGCTTCCAGCGGCAGGGTGTGGCTGGCTTGTCTGCCTTCGCCCAGTTCAAGGAATTCCAGCCGCAATTCAATGCGGCGGCTTTCTTCCTGACTGGCTTTCAGGGCATTGAAGGATGAGCCGCTGACGAGAAAGAGGTCGCGCACCATGAGCCGCTCTTCGGCGGAGAGCGCGTCGGGCGCGTTGGCGGCAAGCAGGACGCAGAGCAGGCGTTCGGAGCGTTGCAGGGAAAGGTTGAGGTTGTAGAGGTAGCTGCCGCGCGCGTCGGCAAAGCCTTCGACAACGATGCGTTTCAACCATTTTTTGCCGAGCGGGTTTTGTGAGAGCGCCAGAATTTGCGGCGTCACCGCGCGGAGCAAATGCGCCTGTTCGGGATTCAACTGGTGGCTGTTGGTTTCAAAACGGGCGCGGTCGCCGAAATCCACGACCCGCCCGCGCACGCTGACGCCGGGAAAGGCGGCGGTGGCGGCGGTGAGCGTTGCCATGAACTGGTCGATGTCTTCTTCGCGGCTGGCTTTTTGGTCTTCGGTTTGCGAAATTTCGTGCGTGATCGCCAGTAACGCCACGCTCATGGCGACGAGAAACAGCGCCATCAGCGCCGTCATCAGGTCAGAGAAGGAAATCCAGAAGGGCTGCACCGCCTCACTCTGGCGCGGCGCCTTCACGGATGAACGGCGAAACAGGCTCATCGCCCCCTCGCCTTCAAGGGGTCAACCGAGCGCAGGGATTCGAGTGCGTCGCACAATTCTTCAATCGCGCCTTTCAGGTAATCGACGGACAGCGCCATTTCCTTGTGGAACTGGCTGTTGCCCGCGCGCAGGGTGCGCTCGACGTTTTCGGCAAATTGCTGGTGCGCCTCGCCCAGTACGCGGTTGATGCCTTCGAGATAATCTCCGGCTTGCCGTTCTCCGGCGGCGAGCGCCTGCGCGGCGGTTTCCATGCGCCGCACCAAATCATTGGAAAGGCTGGCTTCGCGGCGGGCGTCTGTCACCAGATTTTTGAATTCGGCAAACAGGCGTTCGAGAATTTCGCGGTTATAGGTTTCGCCCTGCATGACGGCGTTGGCGTCCGCCGCCGCCCGCGCCAGCGAGGACGACGCCGCCAGCAGTTGCCCACCGACCTGCGCGCTCGCCTGGGCAAAATTGTCCGCCGCCCGCCCCACGCCCGCGCCCGCGTTGGTCAACCCTTCGGCGGCGACGCTGACTGCGGACTGCCCCATGCTTTCGATGCGGGCGACGACTTTGCCCAATTCGCTCGCCATGCGGTTTAAGCTTTCGGCATTTTTCGTGAGCAGATTTTTCAGTCCGGCTTCGCCCTGCCCCGCCTGTCCTTCCATGCGATTCGCAAATGACGAAAGCAATGGTTCGAGCGCGTGGGCGACGGCTTCGCCTTGGCTCGTCCCGGCTTTTTCCACCGCTGCCGCCATGCGCGACAAGGGTTCGCGCAGGGTTTGCCCGACGGCATCGGCAACGCTCTTGCCCAGCGTGTTCGCCAGATTCGTCGCCATCTCCTGCATGACCTGACGCAAGGCTTCCGCCTGCGCCTTCTGCGCCGCCTGCTGTTCCGCGAGCATCGTGCCCAGACTTTTTCGCAAACCGCCGGTCAACGCCTGTTGCAGTTCGCTCGCCTGCTCTGCGGAATGCTCGCTCGCCGCCACGAGGCGGGAGAGATATTCCTCTTCCACGCCGCTTTCAAACAGGCTGTCGATGCGCTCCGCCAGCCGCGCCGCCTGCCGGTAGGCGAGCGTCACCAGCGATTTTTCCACCCAGGTGGCGAGCATCGCCAGCGTAATCGCCAGCGCGGAAACCTGAAAAGCGTGACCGACGCCCTGAATCAGATTTTTGAGGCTCAAACGCACGGTATCGGTGTCGCTATTGACTTCAAAATGGCTCAAACCCGCAATCAATCCGGCAAAAGTGCCGATGATGCCGATGCCGGTGAGGATGCCCGGCAGATGCCGGTAAAACTCGGTTTTCAGCGGCGTATCGACCAGCGCGACGGGCGTAAAAAATTCGCCCGCCATCGCGGTGGCGCGGATGTGTTCGCCCCCCTTTTCCTGCTGACGATGCAAGGTCTGCGCGTATTCGCGCCAGAGGTGCGCCAGGAGCGGCGTGTTCATCACCTCGGCGGCGATCACTTCCGGCTGCCTGTTGGAAGATGTCGCGGTGAGTTTGTCCAGACTTTGAATCGCCCGCCGCAAACGCGCCTGCAAGATGAGCGCGGGCGCCACAAAACGCAGCAAAAACGCCAGCGCCAGCACAATCAACAGGGCGAAGATGAACCCGATCCCGCCGGGACCATTCCAGATTGAGGCAAGACGTTCCATGAGGGGCGTGCCGTTTACGTTGGGAGAAGCTGGCATTTTAGTGCATCGGCGGGCAGAAGACGGATGACACGCGCCAGAACAATGAGAAAAGGTTTACAACGTCACCTTTCGCTCAGGTGTGATAAGGTCATACCTGTTACTGTTTCGGAGAACATCATGTCCGTCGCCATTGCCCGCCCTGCGACCAAAACCTTTTCCGTCAAGCTGGATAACGAGATACGCGCGCGCGTCCAGCAGCTTGCCGAAATCCGGGATCGCTCCACGCACTGGATTATGCGCGAAGCCATCCAGCAATATGTCGAACGCGAGGAAAAGCAGGAAGCTTTCCGGCGCGACACCTTGAATGCGTGGAAGGAATATCAGGAAACCGGGCTGTACGCGACGGGGGATGAAGTCATCGCGTGGCTCGAAACCTGGGGGGAGGAAAACGAACAGACCGCGCCGGTATGCCACAAGTAAAATTCGCGCCAGCGGCGTTACGGGATTTGGAACGATTGCGCGGCTTTCTGCGCCCGAAAAATCCGGCGGCGGCACGGCGACTGGCGACCCGAATCATCAAATCCACGCAAATCCTCGCCCATCAACCGCGCATGGGTCGTCCGGTCGAAGAACTGCCGGACGTGTTCAGGGAATGGCTCATCGAATTCGGCGGCAGCGGCTATGTGGCGCGTTACCGATACGACGGCGGGGACATTGTTTCCATTCTGGCGATTCGCCATCAGAAAGAAGCCGGATTCTGAATCCCGTGCCGCCGTCTGGCGCGGGCGCAAGCGGCGTGTTCCGGGTCAAATTCCCGACAGGGCGAAGGGCGGGCATCGTAAATGGCGCAGACAACCGCTTGCCCGATTTCCCCGGACAACGCCACGCAGCGTGGCGGAAAATCATCCGTGCCGCGCATCCGCGCCATCGCGGAAGTCACCGGAACGGTCATCTCCACCGGCACACCCGCGCCCCAGGCATAAGCCCCGCCCGCCAGTTCCGCCGGATGAAAGTCCACGCAAAACGCCGCGCAACAGGCTCCGCAAGCAAGGCAGTCGTTTTCGATATTTGCGGGGGCTTCGCCCCCGGTAATTTTCTCTGTCACCTGTCACCTGTCATCTGATTCCTGATCACCCATAACCCCTGTCCCGACTCGCTGTATTTGCGCTCGAAAGGCGTCAGATACCCGCCTTCCGGTATATAGGGCTGCACATCGGGATTGCCGCCCGCGTAACGCAACGCCTCCGCCAGTTCATCGACATAAATTTTCCAGTTGCTACGGCATTCCAGAAGTCCGCCCAATTGCAGAATGGTCGGGAAAACCGGGTGGGCGTGCCAGCGGCGCAGCAGATGAGCAGGCTTCGGCCAGGGGTTGGGATAGAGCAAATAATGCCGAAAAAGCGTGATTCCGGCATCCGCCAGCAAACGCCAGAAATCCACAAGATTGGCGCGAATGAACACCAGATTGGCGGGCAGCGTTCCCCATTGCGTTTTATCGCGGGCAAGGCGATGCGCCGACTGGTCGACGCCCATGACAAAACAATCGGGACGCGCGCGCGCCAGACGCGCCGTGCTCCAACCGACGCCACAACCGGCATCGAGGATCAAGGGCGCGCGCGCGTTCCACGCTTGCCATGCGCGCATGGCGCGGGCAAAAGCGTCATGGTTATACGCGCTGACGGGCTTCTGGAAGGGACGCGCGAAATGCCGCACGAGTACGACCTGCAAATCAGGATGGGGCGCGTTCTGGCGGCTGGCGACGGGGCGGGAATTGGCGAACATGCTAGAACCTTTGCGCCGCCAGCAGCGCGTCGACTTCGGCAACGCGAGTCAAGGCGCGTAATTGCTGGCTCAACAGCGCGGCTTCCGGGTAAGCGCGGTTAAGCAAGGCGAGCCATTGTTTCAGGCGACCCGGCGCATGGCGCGGCGCGACGCGACGGCAAACCGCCGACCAATAAGTTTGCAAGGCAGGGAACAACTCGCGCCAGCCTTGGTTGGGCAAGCCACGCGAATCCCGCAAGTCCCGTATGCGCCGCGCCAAAAACGGATCGGCAACCGCCCCGCGCCCCAGCATGATCGCGTCGCATCCCGTGGCGGCGCGGATGGCGGCGTAATCCGCTACATTCCACACCTCGCCATTAGCCATCACCGGAATGACGAGCGCCTCGCGCACGCGAGCGATTTCTTCCCAACGCGCCGGGGGGCGGTAGCCATCGGCGCGGGTGCGTCCATGCACAATCAAGGCATCCACCCCGCCCGCCTGTAACGCCAACGCGCATTCCACGGCAAGGTGGACATCCTCCACGCCCAGACGCATCTTGGCGGTGAAGGGAATGTTGTGGGGAATCTTCGGGCGCACGGCAGAAGCAATGCGATGCAGCAATTCCGGCTCCGCCAGCAAAACCGCGCCCCCGCGATGACGATTGACCGTGGGCGCGGGACAGCCAAAATTCAAATCCACGCCAAGAGGCGACAAGGCAACCAGACGATCAGCGTTATCCGCCAGACATTCGGGGTCGGAACCCAACAACTGCACCCGCACGGGCGTTCCGTCCGGCGTGCGGCTGCCGTGCCGCAATTCCGGGCAAACCCGAAAAAAAGCGCGTTCGGGCAACAGGCTGTTGGTGACGCGAACAAAAGGCGAAACCGCCCAGTCAAAGCCGCCCATGCCCGCCAACACAGCGCGCAAATCCACATCCGCCAGACCTTCCATCGGGGCGAGGGCGATACAGGTATCAGGCATCGGGCATCAGAAACCAGAAAAAGGTTGCGACGCTACGCGCCACCTCTCTCAAAGAGGGAGGCATTACAAGCCCGCCTCACAGAAGGGGGTAGCGGCGAAGCTGACGGGAGGAGTGGTTTTGCGTTCATTCAGGTGTGACCGATGTTCAGTTATTGCAAACGCAAAGGCTGCGAAAAAGTCTGCGCGCGGGAATTATTGGTGAGCGCGACCAGACGCAATTCCATGCCTCTATCACGGCAACCCAGCGTAGCGATATAGCCATTATTGAGCAAACGGGTGTAATCCGCGCATTGCAGATAATGCGCGCGTAATTCTGTGTCACCGGGTTTCCACGACCAGAAACTGCTTTCATTATTTCCGGCAGAGAAATTCTCACCATTTGTCAAATAGACTGTGCCATCAACAATCGTCAAATGCGGTGCGGCTACAGTATTCATGCGCTTCCCTGTTCTGATTTTTGACAGCAATATCCCGTTGGGCAGGGAATAAGCTTCGAGCATCCCGTCATCGCGCCAGATAACAAAAAACTTTCCATCCGGCGAGATTTCAAACGCGGGGAACAGGGTATCCAGCGCGCAATCTCCAGCGCCGGAAGGACAGGCTAAAAAATCCCCAGGCAGTTTTTCAAGAGACACTTCACTTGACCAGAATTTCCACCATTTATCCCTCGATTCATCGAGTACCTTGTAACGCAAAAAGTTATTTTTGGCGCTGTTTTTAACCAGAATCTGGCGCGTCAAAGGCGCGTAGGAAGCCTGTGTCTGGCGATAAGCGCCTTGCGCCCAGAGGCGTTCATCAATAAACCCAGGTTTATCAAGATACGCATCTTGCACATTTTTCATGCCAGAAAGATCGGCATTGATGGGAAAAAAGCTACGCTTCATCACCAGAGTACGACCTGCCGTAACCAACGCATCATTACTGGCGATGCCGAGCCTCTGCGTGTTAATTTCCTGAGCTATTTCTTCTTTTTCAAGATCCCAAATAATCAGTAATGGTTTTTTCATTTCTCGCGGTGGCAAATTTCTGCCCACGGAACGCAGAATTGAATCAGGAGCGTTTCCGATTCCAGGAAGGGTCGTTATTTCCGATGTCATCATGACCGCATAACGGGCATTTTCAGTTATCGCCAGCGATACAGGAGCGTTCGTTTTGCCATCCCAGAGCACCTGATCCAGCAGATAAGCATCTTTTTTCTTTTTGAAAACATAGAGCTGGGAATACTCGCCCGCCACAACAACAACATCTCCTTCGTAATCAGATGCCGCGACCAGCAGTCCATCGACGTTATCCGCCCGGCGGTTAGTGGCTGCAACCAGATTATGCCCAACCAGACCAGAAATCGCCTTATCACCCTTGACAAGCGTACCGCGATAAGTGCTGCGGGATTTTATCGATTCACTGCCACCTCCAACAAATTTGTCATGTCCACTCATGCGCCCAAAAATTGCCGGAATGCACAAAACCAGAATCAATAAAAATGCAACTACACAAAATAATCTCATCATTTTCTTACCTTTCTTTAGCGCGAAGCGGCGCCACATTTGAATTTGCAGGCGGTTAAAGTGTTGAAATCATAAACATCCGAATGACCGGAATCTCCCACCGGCGCAGATACGCCACGGTTGATCAGAAAACTGGCAGAATGCGCGCCGTACAAACCGGCTGGATAGCGGAAAGGTTTCAGAACCACATAAGCTTTGTTGGCTCGTAATGCGTATTTGATGAACCTTTCTTCCTCAGCCAGAAGTTGCGGATTTATTTTTGGCGTTGCGGCTGCCCTCGCCCGCGACCATGCTGCAAAATCGGCTTCTGTTGCATGGCGAATGAGATTTTTGGAAACCGCCTCATTCAAACCCGCCTCTTTCTCTGGAAGGGTGGGCAACTGTACAGTGTTTGGAGTTGGCAACTGTACAGTGTTTGGCAGTGGACAATCAGGTATTGGTGGTTCCACCAACCTCCAGGGTTTATTACCCAATTGCGAGGAAAATACCTGACGAACGGAAACCGGAAATTCCGTATATCTGATTTCCGGAAAACCATAACTCGCGCTGCCTGAAAATTTCCATACAGGTTGCAAGCCTTTTTCTTCAGACAAACGGATGCTGGCGAAAATCGGGTAGCCTTCGTCCAGCACGGCTTTTATGGCGGGCAATGCTCGTGCCAGTTGTTTTGCCTCTATCGAAGGCGTTTCCACCTTTGCCCAAAGCGTAACCCTCTGTTCGGTCAAGCCTTGTGGCGCGACGGACAGCAGACCGGGCTTGATTTTTCCCAAGGGGATACAGGCTCGACGATTGCCATCCAGCCCCAATAATTGAATCGTATCCGGCGCGAAGGTGTAGCGCGCGCTGGTGCCATTGCTGACAATATCCATTTCAACAAGACCGGCTTGCTGAAATGCATCCAGCACATTCAGCGCATTTTTTTCATTGTCGGAACGTCTTTTCGTATTGCTGAAATAAATGGAAACCGATTTGCCCTCCTGAATATCTTGCCGTATTGCCCTGTAGTCGCCGCCACCATCGCCGGAATTCAATGAAAATGACAAAGGGAAGCAGGCGTTTTTCAGGTCATCGCCTGAACGTGATGACGCATTTTCAGGATACAGCACCATATTGAGCAGTTTTTCATGCGACGGTATTTCAGGCAAATCGCCTTCTTCCATTTTGAGTATTCTGGCTTGATATTCATCCCGTCTTTCGCCACTCTCCAAATTCAGCGTTGCCAGTTTTTTCTGCAACTCCAGCTTTTTCTCGCTCATGGAAATCCAGCCGTCGTCGCCCCGCAAGACCTTGATCAGGACGAAGCGATCTTCCTGAATATTGACGAGTTCAGGGAAAACCTCGATTATTTTCGGCTCATTGCCCCATGCCGCCCGTTCGACACGCAAGCGGTAGCTCACCTCATACACGCTCAATCCATCCACTTGATCTTCGGTGCGTGTAATGGTTTCGATGCCATCGAACACCCGCTTACCCACATTCAGACAATCCGTGCCGGGTAAAAGATTGGCATAGCCTTTTTGCGTCAGTTCATAACGAAAAGCGGGAAGAATCTGCTCTGAATTCATTTGAAAAGAACCTTCCGACTTTTTGAAGAAATCAATTTCGCTTAAAAAATCCAGTCGCGCTTGCACATCAGCAGCGCTACCGCCCACATTTTTGGGCACCGCGCGTACCGATTGCCCCGGAACTTCCCGAAAGGCGATACCTTCCTGCCCCAGAGTTTCACGCGGCAACGAGGGCAGGCGCAGGCAGACATCCTCTCTGGTTGCATCATCACGGGAAGATGCCAAACGTCCTGCATATTTTTTGCTGATTTCGATTTCCTTCTGTACGGCGGCAAGCATTTTTTCCTTGCTCGGCTCGGATGGGTCTTTGCCGAACCATCCCAAAACCTGATTACGCCAGGGACGTTTGTCTGCATTTTCGTCCGTACTGAATATGCCGCCCATAATCACAGCCAATATCAAGACCAACAAAAAACCGCCCAGCATAAAAAATGCCTTGTTTCTCACTTGTCGCTCCGATAACTGAATATTATGAATGGAGCGTCATACTACACGACGACGGCGTAGACTTTCAAACAAACACACGGCGGCGGCGTGACCGACGTTCAAGGATTCCACGGTTTTCGCGCCCGGCATGGGGATGCGGATGCGTTTTTGCGCGGCGACCAGCACATCCGGGCTGACGCCCTGCCCTTCCGCGCCAAAAACCCACGCCAGCGGCGCTTGACCAAGCTCTGCGGCATAGAGGGATTTTGCCCCGTCCAGCGCGGTTGCCAGACTGGTGCCCTGAAACGCGCCTAAAAACGCGGGCAAGTCGGCGTTTTCGTACAGACGCAACTGAAACTGCGCGCCCTGTCCGGCGCGTAGCGTTTTGGGCGACCAGGGGCTGGCGCAGTCGGCGGACAGCAGCACTTGCGCGAATCCCGTCGCCGCCGCCGTGCGGAGCAGGCTGCCGAGATTGCCGGGGTCTTGCACGCCGTCCAGCAGCAGGCTGTCGGCGTCTGGCGCAGGCGGTTCTCGCGCGTCCGGCAGATTGACGACGGCGAGCAGTCCGCTGGGCGTTTCGGTGTCGGCAAGTTCGGCGAACAGGGCATCTGTCAACACGGCGCATTCAACGCCCTGACGCGCGCCCGCCGCCAGCCAGTCGGCAATTTCCGCGCGCGCCTGTCCCCTTTCGCTTGCCAGCAGACAAATCGGCATCCCGTAGGCGGTATGCCAGGATTCGACGAGATGTACACCTTCGAGCAGGGTTTGCCCTTGTTTCTTCCGCTCGCGCCCCGACTGCGCCAGCTTTTTCCAGGCTTTGAACGCAGGATTTTCCCGCGAGGCGATAATTTTCATGATAACGAAAACAATTCCGACTGCACCAGTATGGCTGCTTTCTCTGATTCCCGTCCCCTGACATCCGATTTCTGGCGCGACAGCAAAGCGGCGACGGGCGCGTAGCTTTTGCGGTGTTGGGGGCAGATGCCGTGCGCCTTTAACGCCGCCAGGTGCGCCGCCGTGGGGTAGCCCATGTGACGGTCGAAGCCGTATTGCGGGTAAATCGTGTGCAATGCCCGCATCTCTTCGTCGCGCGCGGTTTTGGCGAGGATGGAGGCGGCGGCGATGGCGGCGATTTTGCCGTCGCCCTTGACCACGGCGCTCACGGGCATGGGGAGTTGGGGGCAACGATTGCCGTCGACCACGGCGGCTATGGGCTGAATTTTCAACACGGCGACGGCGCGGCGCATGGCGAGAAAGCTGGCTTGCAGGATATTGATTTCGTCAATTTCCACCGCGCTGGCTTTTGCGACCGCCCACGCCAAAGCCTGTTCGCGGATGAGTTTTGCCAACTGCTCGCGTCTGCGGGCGGAGAGTTTTTTGGAGTCGTTTAATCCGGGAATGGGGTTTTCCGGGTCGAGGATGACGGCGGCGGCGACCACCGATCCCGCCAGCGGCCCGCGCCCGGCTTCGTCGATGCCGCAAACGCTGGGAGGCAGCAAGGCTAAGGGCGGGGCGAGTTCAGGCATGGATAAAATGGCTTTGGAAAAGCGCCGCCTTACAACAAGGGGCGCGGGGTTTCGAGGATGATTGTGGAGAAGGAGACCCTTCCAGAAATACATAAAAATTCGGGCAGGAAGCGTTCAGCATGGCGGGAGCATCGGAGCGCGTGTTACCCACGCAGAAATTCCACGACCGCCGCTGCCGCCTTCTCCGACGTATTCTGGCGCAGCGCCTCGTGGATGCGGGTAAATTCGCCTTCCAGTTCCGCCGCCCGTTCCGGCGCGGCTTCTTTCAACAGCGCCTCGGCGAGTTTTTCCGGCGTGGCGTCATCCTGCAACAGTTCCGGCACGATGAAGCGTCCCGCCAGAATATTGGGCAGCCCCACGTAGGGCAGATAGGCGCGACACTTCATCAGCCTGTAGGTCAGCGACGCGAGTTTGTAGGTAATGACCATCGGGCGTTTGACGAGGGCGACTTCCAGCGTTGCCGTGCCGCTCGCCACCAGCACCGCGTCGGCAGCGCCCATCGCGTCCTGGGCGTGACCGAACAAAAGGCGGAACGGCAGCTTTGTCGCGTCCTGCCGGTACAGCGCGGCTTCAAATTCCAGACGGGTTTCGCGCGTGACGAAGGGGACAATGAACAGGGCATCCGGCGTCTGCGCGTGAATCAGCCGGGCGGTGGCGATAAAAATTTCGCCCAGGGTTGCCACTTCCGACTGGCGGCTGCCGGGGAGCAGCGCGTAGATGGGGCAGTCGTTCGGCAATTTCAGTTTTTCCCGCGCCTGTTTTTTGTCGGTATAAAGCGGAATCTGATCCGCCAGCGGATGCCCGACATAGGTGACGCGCACGCCCGCGCGTTTATACAGCGGCGGTTCCATGGGAAACAGCGCCAGCACCCGGTCGGCGGCTTTGGCGACTTTTTTGACGCGCCTGCCTCGCCACGCCCAGATGGAGGGGCTGACGTAGTGCAGGGTCTTGATGCCTCTGGCCTTGAGATCGGCTTCCAGCCCCAGATTGAAATCCGGCGCGTCCACGCCGATGAACAGATCAGGTTTTTCAGCGAGCAGACGCGCTTTCAGGGCGCGACGGATGCCGGAAATCTCGCGGTAATGTTTCAGGACTTCCACATACCCCATGACCGCGAGTTTTTCCAGCGGCCACCAGGCGTCAAACCCCTCCGCGAGCATTTTCGGCCCGCCAATGCCGTGGAAGGAAACCTGCGGCAGTTTTTTCTTTAACGCCGCCATCAGATGACCCGCCAGCAGATCGCCGGAAGCCTCGCCCGCGACAATGGCAATACGAAACGGCTTGTTCATCGAACACTCATCGAATAATGCCGCGCCTGGAAACGTCAAGGAAATCAAGGAAAAGTTGCACATCCGGCGCTTCTTTCGCCATTTCTTCCAGTTTTTCCCTGGCTTCTTCCAGCATCAGACCGGATTTGTAAATCGCGCGATACGCCCGCTTCAGGGCAGTGATCGAATCCGCGCCAAACCCGCGCCGTTTCAGGCCTTCCACGTTAATGCCGTAAGGCGACGCGGTATTGCCCGCCGCCATCAGGTAGGGCGGCACATCCTGCAAAATCACCGTCCCCACCGCCGTCATCACATGCGCGCCCAGACGACAAAACTGGTGCACCCCGGTGTAACCGCCCAGAACCACCCAGTCGTCGATATGCACATGTCCGGCAAGCTGGGCGTTGTTGGCGAAGGTGGTGTGATGCCCGACCTGACAATCGTGCGCGATATGCACATAAGCCATAATCCAGTTGTCGTTGCCGATGCGGGTCGCGCCCGCGTCCTGCACCGTGCCTACGTTGAAGGTACAGAATTCGCGGATGGTGTTGCGGTCGCCGATTTCGAGCCTTGTCGGTTCGCCGGAATACTTTTTATCCTGCGGCGCTTCGCCCAGCGAAGAAAACTGGAAAATCCGGTTTTCCCGCCCGATGCGGGTATGCCCGGTCATGACCACATGCGGGCCGACCCAGGTACGCTCGCCGATTTCCACGTACTCACCGATGATGGAATAAGCGCCAATCTCCACGCCGTCCGCGAGGCGGGCGTCAGGATGCACAATGGCGGTGGGATGAATAATCGCGCTCACAACCCCTACTCCAGGTCACGCTTGGCGCACATCAGGTTGGCTTCCGCCGCCACTTCGCCGTCCACCTTCGCCACCGCCTTGTATTTCCAGATGCCGCGCATCTGGCGTTCGATGGTGACATGCAGATGCAGTTGATCCCCCGGCGCGACCGGCCTCTTGAAGCGGGCGTTATCAATGCCCACGAAATAAAACACCGAATCATCGGTGGGTTTCGCTTCCATCGTCTTGAACGACAAAATTCCCGCCGCCTGCGCCAAAGCCTCCATAATCAGCACCCCCGGCATGACCGGATGATGCGGAAAATGTCCGACAAAAAAGGGTTCATTGACCGTGACATTTTTATAGGCATGAATGGATTCGCCCGGCGTCACTTCAAGCACCCGGTCAACCAGCAGAAACGGGTAACGATGCGGCAAATGTTCAAGAATTTGATGGATGTCCATAACAGCAACTTTCACGCAAAAAACGGGCAGAAGCCGGATGCCCCCGCCGACAAAACCGGCACTATATCAGAGGTTCATGAATCAGATGTCGGGATCAAGGCCGAAGTCGCCACGCCCAGAATTTCCTGTGCGGGTACGGGCACGCCAACGGCATCCCCGGCACCTAGCGGTTCATCTGGCGCTGCGTAGTGGTGTTGTGTAGATTTGTCGGAAGTTTTTACCCGGAGCGGCAAATTTCGGGCAGCGTCAGGTGAGCGAACAAATGCCGAGGGCGCTTACCCGCAGCCGACAGGCGGTTGAAGAAGCCTTCCCCCACTGGATGGAAGGCGCTTCGTTTCGTCGAAACCCGCTACCCCATGATGTACGGACTACGCTTGCCACGTCTTTACCGCTTTGCAAGACGACACATATCTTCAAGAAAGCCCTTTTCCTGCGCATCGCCGTTTTTCTGCGCTTTCTTTGCCCAGTCACAGGCATTGCCTGCATCACCTTTCAGGTAATACACAAAGGCAATATCCCTCCATTTTATGAAATGTTTTTAATGATTTTCGCGGGAACTCCGCCAACCACTGTGTTAGGCGGCACATCTTTTGTCACCACCGCTCCGGCGGCTATAACGGCATTGTCGCCGACAGTCACACCGGGCAATACCGTGGCGTTCGCGCCAATCCATACATTGCCGCCTATCACAATCGGCGCGGGGAGCATATCTTTTCGCTTGTCGGACGCCAGGTCGTGATTGAGCGTGACCAGCACCACATTATGCCCAATCAAGGTATCGTCGCCGATAGTAATACCGCCTTGGTCTTGGAAACGGCAGCCGGAGTTGATAAAAACCCGTTTACCGACGGTGATGTTTTTACCGCAGTCCGTATAAAAAGGCGGGAACAGTCCGAACGCTTCGCCCGCGTCTTTGCCAATCAGCTTTGAAAACAGGGCAACGATTTCCTCCGGCGTGTGGTAAGAGCCGTTCATCTCCATTGTAATTCGGAGCGCCTCTTGACTCGCCCACAGCATATACTGATGCGCTTCCGAACCGCCGACCACGCGCTCCCCGCTGTTCAAACGCTCTAAAAATCCACGCAATTCCATGACAGCCCCCTTTTTCGCTTTATTTAGCCACTGACAGCGTAACCGTCACATCACCATTGCCGAGAAAGCTCTTTAACTCATCGGCGGTTGCGCCCTCGATTCTGCCCAAGCGAGTGTAACTCCACGAATTGCCACCGTAGAAAATGACGAGTTGATTGCCTTGATACAGGACTAAATCCCCGGCTGTTGTGGTAATCCGCTCATTGTTTGTCGGCAGGTTTTTACCCAGCGAACCAACCTTTTCAAAGCCGCCGTAGTCAGACATAGAAATTGTAAGCGACTCATCGGTCAGCAACGCTATCAGCGCCGCCGCAGAAGAATTATCCGCAAGCGTCGCGGCAAGGCTTTTGCCGCCGACAGTTACTTTCAGCTTTGGCGATTTCGCGGTTATGGAAGTTTCCAATTCCAGACTACGTTCTCCATACATTGGAAGTTGATTTGCAGGCAGCGAATCCGCAAACGCGGTTCCAAAAGCGAGTGACGCAACCATGAATATCGTCAGCCAGCCACGCATATCATTTCCTTTTAACCCCCTGAAAAGTCAGCAGGCGCGGATTCACCCGCCTCAAAATGGTTAAGAAAAAGGTCGAAACTCATCTTTTTACCTGTTCCCAATCAAGCCCGAACTTTAACAGGTATTTCCGCAACCTGTCCGCGTCGTTCGCCTGTTTTTTCTGCCGCCGCGATTGCGCGAAAAGCAAACGCCCCGCTTCGGAGAGGCTGCTGGCATGGCGGCAGGTGGTGAGGACGGTTTCCAGTTGGCAGCGGTCGAACAAATCCAGCGTTGCCGCCGCGTCGCCCAGCGTGGTTTGCGCGAGGTCTTCGACATTGGCGTCGTCTGTCCGCGATTCGTCCCAAGTGGCGCGCAGGCGTTCGATTTCGCGGGTGACATCGGTTTCGGTGATGCGTCCGCCACTCGCCAGTGTAGCGAGGCGGGTGAGGCTGGACGTGAGTTCGCGGAAATTGCCCGTCCAGCGCGCGGCGTCCGAACAGGCGAAGGCGAGGTAGCGGCGGCGGGCTTCGACGTTAAAGCGCATTTGTACGCCTTCGCGTTCGGCGTAGCGTTCCAGTTCGTAATCCAGATTGGGCTCAATGTCTTCCGGTCGCTCGGCAAGACCGGGCAACGCGAATGTCCATAGATTGATGCGGGCGTAAAGGTCTTCGCGAAAACTGCCTTCGCGCACCCGTTCGCGCAGTTTGCGGTGTGTGCCCGCGATGAGTTGAAAATCGCTCGTCACTTCGCTGTCGCTACCGAAGGGCAGAAATCGCTTGTCCTCGATGGCTTTCAACAGCATCGCCTGTTCGTCCTGCCCCAATTCGCCGATTTCGTCGAGAAACAGCACACCGCCATCGGCAGAACGCAGCAATCCGGGGCGCTCGTTTTGCGCGCCGGTGAATGCGCCTTTGACATGCCCGAACAGCGCGGACATGGCGGATTCGCCGCGCAGGGTGGCGCAGTTGACTTCGACAAAGCGTCCGGCGAGGTGTTGGCGTTCCTTTTTCAATTCAAAAATGCGCCGCGCCAGAAAGGATTTCCCCGCGCCGGTAGGCCCGGTGAGCAACATGGGCGCGCGCGAACGTCCGGCGACGCGCTCAATCTGCTCAATCATGGTATTGAACGCGGCGTTCTTCGTGGCGATGCCGGATTTCAGGCGACTGACCGTATCCGCCTGCTCGCGGCGAAAACGGCGGGCAATCTGGTTGTAGCGGGAAAGGTCAAGGTCGATGATATTGGCGTTTCCTGCCGCTGCCATCGCCGCAGTATGGTTGGTGGCGGGCGTTTCCATCCCATTCTCCCCCCCTGCCTTGTGGCGACGCGGCGAAGTCTGGATGAGCCGCCCCGGAAAGTAATGCGCCTCGGTGAGCAAAAACCAGCAGATTTGCGCCACATGCGTACCGGTGGTGATGTGCACGAGGTAATCCTCGTTTTCCACATCAAAGGCGTAATGGCTGGCGAAATCATGCAGCCGGGTATAAACCTCCTCAAAATCCCACGGATCAGAGAGGGCCATTTCAACGCGCCGCACTTCGGTAACGGGCGAAATTTCGCCAATATCCAGCGCAATGCGCTCCGCCAGATTGCGGTCACGCGGGTCGTGCAGCAGTTCCAGCCGGTCGACAGTGAAATTTTGCTGTTGACACAAGCCGACCGTGGGACGCCATTTTTCCCAACGTTTTGGATTCTTTCCCAGACCGCCGATGGCATCCAGTTTGGTGCCGAGAAAGCCGATGACAACAGTTTTTTTCATGGCGGGTTTTCGTTAGTGATAAAGGACTGCAAGACTTTTTTGAGACGGTCGCCCGCATGAGAACCTTTACCGGCGTAATAAATATCGTCGATTTTCCACAACCCTTCAGGTTCCTCAATGACAAATACCGTGTCTGTCCAGACCCAGGGTTCCGAATAGTGACGATTGGCAAGCGTGACTTCGACCAGATAGCCATCCTCCAGTGCGCGAATGATTCGGATGGCATCAATCGCGCTGTATCCTTCATACAGGTTGGAATAGAGGTCGCCTTCAAACATTTTGGGTTTGTCCGTGGGATGGTCACTGTTTTGTATTTCGCGGGCGCTGCGCGCTTCTTCGGCGGCGGCTTCCTGAATGAGGGCGTACAGTTTTCTGGAAATGAGCGCGGCGTCTACGTTGGCAAAATGCTTTGCCCATCCGCTCGATACCCGGCGCGATTGATAAAAAGCCTCGACGACCTGGCGGACACCATTTTCTGACCAACCGAGAAAGCTCAACAATTCTTCTTTGGCGCTGCCGGACTGTAAATGGGCATCGTAGCCAATATCGTCGATTTTCCACTGCCCGTCTTCCCGAATGATGGAAACCGTATCGACCCAGTGTGTATCCTTGTCATAAGAAAGTTCCACTTCCACCCGATAGCGCCCCTCGCCTGCCGAACGAATGCTGCGAATGCCGCCATAGGCGCGAAACCCTTCGTACATGCTGGAATAAAGGTCGCCCTCAATGAAATAGGGCTTGTTTGTGGGATAGTCGCTTTTTTTCACCGCGATGGCGCTACGACGCGCTTCGGCGCTCGCCCTCTGCACAAGAGCGTACAGTTCTGCGGAAATGAGCGCGGGGTCTTCGCGCCCAAAAGATAACTGTTGGGACGGCGGACGCCGATACAGCGCATCGACCATTTGGCGGACATCCGCCTCGTCGTCCGCCCAGACGGGCGCGGAAAAACCGCTTGCCAGACCCGCGATAAAAATTCCGATCAACCGTAATTTTTTCATGCCATTGCCTCGCTGCAAAAATAGGGGTTGTTGAGTGGATTATACAAAAAAATAAAATCATATCCATAAGTCTAGCAAACAGCCAGAACCGTTTGCCGTGGCGCGGTCGCAAATAATCAAAAATGTCTTTAATTTCAATGACTTGACAAAATACCTCGCAAGCTGGCACGCCTTTCGCAATAGATACCTTGAGCAAGATGTTTTTCAGCATGGCTTACAGGCAGGGGTTACTCGCCCCGCCGGTGCGCGAAAGTCGGTTTTCGCTGTCACGTTCGCGTATGCCGCCCGTTGAAAACGCTTTGTTCACCTTTTGGAACGCCTGGCGGTCAGGCAATTGGCTCATCGCTGATGCAGGCGGGTTCGATTCCCGCTCCAAAATTGGATAGCTCAATGGGTAGAGCAGTCGGCTAATAACCGATAGGTCGTGGGTTCGACTCCCACTCCAAGGCTACGTCACTGTAAATGACGATTGAAAGTAACACCCGCTGGCTGCGGATGGCGGAAGCCTCCGCCGCTGACCCGGCTCGACGCCCTGCCCGCGCGAGCGGCACGGTCCAAAGGCACGGAAGTTCGCAATGGGGTTGGACATTCGCGGCGGTCATATCGCCCGAACGAAAACCCGCGACGCCGACTTCCTCCTTACCCCGCCCCGCCCGCGCCGAATGGAAAGCCCGCCGGGTCAGCGACCCGCCAGCACCTTGATAAAGGACACGAAAATGTGGCAAAAATTTGTAGTACGCATGAATGAAAAAGGCATCCTGACCCGCGATGGCGACTTTCGCGCCATTCTGGAACCGGGGCGTTACTGGCTTCTGCCCTTCGGCGGCAAGCCCGCAGTCGCCACCTGCGCGCAGGATTCCGTGATGCCCGCCGAGGCGGTGGTCGACTATCTGCTGAAAAATCAGCCCGCCGAAGCGGAAAAACATTTCGTCAGCATGATTCTGAAAGACAACGAAGCCGGTTTGCGCTTCGAGAATGATGTCCTGGTCGAAGCGCTGGCGCCGGGCGCGCGCCGCTTTATCTGGAGGGGTCTGAAAACGCATCGTCTGGAGCGTTTTGACCTTGACGCCAGCGCGGAATTGCCCGCGCCGATGGTTGCCCGCCTGAACGCCGCCAACATGAAAACCCGTGTGCCGGGGCTGGAGGGCATTCTGGTCGCGCAAGTGCCTGCCTACCACATCGGCGTGCTTGGCGTGAATGGTCGCGTCAGCGAATTGCTGCAACCGGGAACCCGCGCTTTCTGGCGGTTCAACCGCGATATTCAACTGGAACTGGTCGATACCCGTTTGCAGGTGATGGAAGTCAGCGGGCAGGAAATCCTGACCAAAGACCGCGTGGGGCTGCGCTTAAACCTCGTCGCAAGCTGGCGTTACACAGACGCGCAACACGCCTTCGCGCAGGTCGGCAAACCCGCCGATTACCTGTATCGCGAATTGCAGTTCGGTTTACGCGCCGCCGTCGGCACGCGCAGCATCGACGCGATTCTGGAAAACAAACAGGACATCGACGAACTGGTTGCCGCGCACATCCGGGGAAAGATGAGCGGGTTCGGCATCGAAGTCGGCAGCCTTGGCGTGCGCGACATCGTGCTGCCGGGCGAGATGAAAGACATCCTCGCCCGCGTCGTGGAAGCGGAAAAATCGGCGGAAGCCAATGTCATCCGCCGCCGCGAAGAAACCGCCGCGACGCGCTCACTGTTGAACACCGCCAAGGTGATGGAAGACAACCCCGTCGCCCTGCGCCTGAAAGAACTGGAAACGCTGGAACGGGTGGCGGAACGCATCGACCGCATCTCCGTTTTCGGCGGGCTGGATCAGGTGTTGAACGGGCTGGTGACGTTGAAGGCGGGATAGAAAACTTTGTCGGGTGGGCGTAGTGTTTGCCAAACGATTGCTCACCCGCGCAAAGCGCAGGAGATAAACACCATGAAGAAAAAGAAGCCAAACCTTGCGCCAGAGCCGAAAAAATCGGCAAGCGTGGCAAGCGTCAATCTTGCGGGACTGGATGCATGGAGCGCGGGTCGGATTAAATGGCGCAACTCTGATGGCGTTTATCATGACCGCAGCTACCGCTGCTGCGATTGTCGTATGGAGTTCATCTGGGATGCCTGGGAACAAAAGGAATGGTTTGAAGAAATGAAAGGCGACGCCTTTTGGAGTTCCCCCGTGCGGTGCAGCGCGTGTCTCGCCAAAGCAAGATCCAAACCTGCGAAACGACGGAAGCGTGTGGAACGCGCGCCTGTCGACGCTACGAAATGGCAAGATTGGCGCACCCTTGAAACACGCTTCCCTGACGGGTTTTACTACGATACGCCTTACATTTGTCGTACCTGTGGAGAAGTAAAAATATGGACTGCCCTGCAACAAAAATACTGGTTTGAAGAAAAAAAGGGACGCTCCGATACAAGCGCCATTTATTGTCTGGAATGCCGTGAAAAATACAGCCAGAAAAAGGCAGAAGCCCGACGCATCAGCGCGGAAAGTTTGGCAAAGAAACGGGCGCGACAAGCCCAAAACAACACCTGAAAGGAAACACAATGCAACACGATTACAACGTCATCACCCCCGAACACGCCCGCCCGATTTTTCTCTGGACGCAAGGCGTGCCGGTAGAAGGCGATGCCGAACAACAACTCATTGATACCGCAAAAATGCCGTTTATTTTCAAGCATCTGGCGGTGATGCCGGATGTGCATCTGGGTAAGGGTTCGACCATCGGCAGCGTCATCCCGACCAAGGGCGCGATTATTCCCGCTGCCGTCGGCGTGGATATTGGCTGCGGCATGATGGCGGCGCGTACCACGCTTGTCGCCGCCGATTTGCCCGATAGTCTGGCGGCATTGCGGAGCGCCATCGAGCGCGCCGTTCCGCATGGACGCGACATCACGCGCAGCAAACGCGATTCCGGCGCGTGGGGCGATACGCCCGCGAGCGTCGATACCGCGTGGGCGGCGCTCCTGCCGGGGTTCAATCGCATGACCGAAAAATATCCGCGCCTGAAAAACACCAATCACCATAAGCATCTGGGTACGCTGGGAACCGGAAATCACTTTATCGAGGTTTGTCTGGATGAAGCCGACCGCGTGTGGTTCATGCTGCATTCCGGCTCGCGTGGCGTGGGGAATGCGATTGGCTCGCTGTTCATTGAACTGGCAAAACGGGATATGGAACGCTACTTCATCAACCTGCCCAACCGCGATCTGGCTTATTTCGTGGAAGGCAGCGCGTCTTTTGACGATTATGTGGAGGCGGTTGGGTGGGCGCAGGATTTTGCCCGCAAAAACCGCGATGTGATGATGGAAAACCTGATTGCCGCCACCCGTTCGGTCATCGAAAAACCGTTTTCGGTCGACGTGGAAGCCGTGAATTGCCACCATAACTACGTGCAGCGCGAAACCCATTTCGGTGAAGAAGTGCTGGTCACGCGCAAGGGCGCGGTGTCGGCGCAAAAGGGCGAACTCGGTATCATCCCCGGTTCAATGGGCGCGAAAAGCTATATTGTGCGCGGATTGGGCAATGAAGAAGCCTTCTGTTCATGCAGCCACGGCGCGGGGCGCGTCATGAGCCGTAGCGAAGCCAAACGCCGTTTCACCGTGGAAGACCAGATTCGCGCCACCGAACACGTCGAATGCCGCAAGGACGAAGCGGTGATTGACGAAATCCCGATGGCGTACAAGGACATCGACGCGGTGATGCGCGCGCAACGCTCGCTGGTGGAAATTGTGCATACCTTGCGGCAGGTGGTGTGCGTAAAGGGATGAAAATCATGTTGGAAACACTGGAACATCAAGGAATCGCCAAACTTCGCCAGCGCCTTCAGACGGCGGATTGCGTATTCGATTTCGTTGCCTATCGCGTTACTGGTCATGCCACGCCTGATGAAGAAACACATCGTCAGGCGTTGACTGGCTTGTTCGCGCAGATTGATGAGCGTGAGAAACAGTATTGGCGTGAACTAGCCTTGCGCGAGCCGAAACATCTTTCTTACTGCGAACAACAGCTCGCACGGAAATGGGCAGAAAGCACCAAGATAGAGGACGCCAAGGCACACAGGCTGACGCCAAAAGAAATTGAGACACTGGTAGCCAAAGATTCAGAGCTGGAACGCGCCTTCCGCCACCCGCCTTCCGACACAAAATTAAACGCTAAGGATTTTGCCGACTGGCTGAATACCCTGCGGATGATTCCACGCGAAGGCGTCGAAGTGCTCAATTGGGTCGGAGTGTGGTACAAAAATCCCGATAGCAGCAATTGGAGCGACTATTTCGATGACGGCAAGGAATGGTGGGGCATCTGGTGTCTGACCATTTACAACCCGAAGCAACGAACCCTTAGCGCACTAGCCGCCAGCGCCACGGATTGAGAATGATGTGATGTAGTTGCAGGGTGGCAGCGGGTTTCGACGAATCTTTGGCAACGGCAAAAGCGAAGCGCCTTTCACCATTCGACCTGTGCACCCATATATCCGTCAAGTAGCGAAACGCCATGTCGAGTCACCACCTAACCGACCAATGGTGGATAACACTTCGCTCATCCCCTCTACGAATGCCTTCGGCACAGGCTTGGTTTAATGGCATTGGAGCGCCCGTCACAACGGCGTCTCGCAATCGCAACAATCGACTTCGACAGTCATGTGTCCGATGCCGGGAATGGCGGCGATGAGGCGTTTGTAGGTCGCCAGCGGTTCGGGGTTGTGGGTCAGGATGGAGATGATGCAGCCTTTGGTGGCGCTGCCCAGACGCCAGACATGCAAATCCACGACCTTGTGGTCGGGGCGGGATTCTATGGCGGCGATGATGGCATGGCGGGTTTCGGAGTGGTCTTCCGCGTCGAGCAGGGCGCGGCTGGCGCTGGCGACGAGTCCTTTTGCCCAATAGAGGATGATGCCCGCGCCGATGAGTCCTATAAAAGGGTCGAGCGTCGTCCAGCCCAGATATTGCCCGCCCATCAGGGCGATGATGGCGAGGACGGAGGTGAGCAAGTCCGCCAGAACGTGCATGAACGCGCCTTGCAGGTTATGGTCTTGACCGTCTTCGTTTTTTCCATGCGCGTGTTTTTCGGCATGGTCATGCGTGTGCTCGTGCGAATGTTCGTGTGCGCCATCCCGCAGCAACCAGATGGAAACCAGATTCACGAGCAAGCCCACAATCGTCACCATGAGCGCCTCGTTGTAGGCGACGGTGACGGGTTGCCAGAGGCGTTGCAGCGATTCCCAAACCATCAGCGCGGCGACCAGCGCGAGGAACAGGGCGCTGGTGTAACCGCCCAGGGCGCTGACTTTGCCGGTGCCGAAGGTGAAGCGGGTGTTGTTGGATTGGCGTCTGGCGTAGCGGTAGGCGAAGACGGCCAGCCCCAGCGCCGTGACATGGGAACCCATGTGCCAGCCGTCCGCCAGCAGCGCCATTGAGCCGGTGTGGTAGCCGAAGGCGATTTCCGCCAGCATCGTGACGAAGGTGATGCCCACCACCCATTCCGTGCGCCGCTGCCTTGCCGCGTCGCGGCTGTCAAGAAAATGGTGGGTATGTTGCCAGAGGCTCAGGTCGTGGGAAGACATTTTTTTACTCCTGCCACCGATAAAATACCACCTGCCCGCAATTCTGAACACAGGCTTTGCCGCAGACGGCGGTGTTTTGCAGGATTTTGCCTTTGCGTTGCCAATATGCCAGCAGGTCTTCGATGAGTCCGACACCGACGCCAAAGTGGGCGGTCAAGTCCGGCAGACTTGCCTGCCCGCGCTCGCGCAGATAGCTTCGCAGCGCGCTGGGGGTCATATCGCCGCTCCTGTCGCCAGTTTCAGGCGCAGCCGTTGCTGGCGACCATGCCGAGCCATTGCCAGCAGGATGAGCGCCATCGTCGCCAGAATCCCCATGCCCCAGAGGATTGAGGCGGTCGGGTGTTCTGTGAAGGTGAGGAACTGATAGCAAAATACCGCCGCGCCGTAGCCGAAGGCGGTGCTCCACCCTGCCATGAACAGCGCCCAGCGTAAGCCCGCTTCTTGTCGCACCGCGCCCAGCACGGCAACGCAGGGGAAGTAGAGCAAGACCAGCAGCATGTAGGAGAAAGCGGCGGCGGCGCTGCCGAAGAGTTTGGTCATCGCGCCGTAGGTGTCCAGGGAAACTTCCTGCGCTGCGGCGGCAGCTTCCATATTTGCCACTTCGCCCACGCTCACGCCCAGGGGGTCGAGCAGTTTGTCGGAGAGTTCGCCCAGTTTTTCCGGCACACTGGCGGCGGCAGCGGAAATGCCCGCCCAGAAATTGAAGGGTTCTTCTTCCGCGACTTCGCCCGCTTCATCGGCGGCAACCTGCGAATAGAGGGCGTTCAATGTGCCAACCACAGCTTCTTTGGCGAGGACGCCGGTGAAAATGCCCACGGCAGCAGGCCAGTTGTCTTCTTGAACGCCCAGAGGCGCGAAGACGGGGGTAATCTGGCGACCGATGGCGGAGAGGACGGAATCGCGGCTGTCTTCATGCCCGAAGCTGCCATCCGTACCCGCCGCGTTCAGGATATTCAACATGAGCACCATCGGCACGATGATTTTGCCCGCCTTGAAAATGAAGCCTTGCAGCCGGTTCCAGGCGTGGATGCAGACGTTTTTCAGGGTCGGCAGGTGGTAAGGCGGTAATTCCATAATGAAGGGCGTACCCTGCCCCGGCAGCAGGGTGCGTTTCAGCGCAAGACCGGTGAGCACGGCGGCGAGAATGCCGACGAGATAGAGCAGAAAAACCATGTTCTGCCCGCCGGTGGGAAAAAACGCCACGGCAAAGAGGGCATACACCGGCAGGCGCGCGCCGCAGGACATGAAGGGCGTCATCGCCATCGTCATCAGGCGGTCGCGCTCGCCTTCCAGCGTGCGGGTCGCCATCACAGCGGGTACGTTGCAGCCGAAGCCGACAATCAGCGGCACGAAGGATTTGCCGGGCAAGCCGATGAAGCGCATGAACCTGTCCATCACAAACGCCGCCCGCGCCATGTAACCGGAATCTTCGAGAATGGAGAGAAAAATGAACAGGAAGCCAATCACCGGAATAAAGCTGGCGACGGTCTGAATGCCGCCGCCGATGCCCTTTGCCAGCAGCACTTGCAACCAGACCGGCGCGCCGATATTTTGCAGCAGATGCCCGAATCCCTCCACAAACACCGTTTCCGCCAGCCCGTCAAAAAAGTCGATAAACGCCCCGCCCAGATTGATGGTGAACATGAACATCAGATACATCATCACGAGAAAAATGGGGATGCCCAATACCCGGTTCAGCACAATCCGGTCAATGCGGTCAGACACAGTGCGGGTAAGGCGGTTTTGCTGCGTGACGGCGGCGCGCGCCACCTTGCCGATAAAACCGTAACGCGCGTCGGCGGCGATGATGTCCATCTCGTCATCCATCGCGGCTTCCAGTTCCGCGCGCAAGGTTTGCGCTTCAATACCGCAAACCCGCGCCCACGCCGCCGCCTGTTCATCGCCTTCCAACGCCTGTAACGCCAGCCAGCGACAATCCGCCCTGGTGGAGAGTTGCGGCGCGACCCGCTCCATCTTTGCCGCGCGTGAGGCGCTCTCCGCAGTCAATGTCACGCGCATTTTCTCGATGGCCGCCGCGACCGGCGCGGGATATTCCGGCAGAATTTCCGGCACGGCGAAGGACGATTCTGTCACCAGAAAATCCTTCAGCGCCGCCACGCCCCGCGCCTTTGACGCCACCAGCGTCAGCACCGGACAACCCAGTTCGCGCGAGAGCGCCGCCGCATCCACCTGCACCCCCTTCGCCACCGCCACGTCGCCCATATTCAGCGCCAGCACCAGCGGCACACGCATTTCCAGAAGTTGCGTGGTCAGATAAAGATTGCGTTCCAGATTGGAGGCGTCGACGATATTCACAATCAAATCGGCTTCGTGCGCCAACACATAATGCCGCGCCACCTGCTCATCCAGCGAGCCGCTGCCGATGGCGTCCAGCGAATACGCCCCCGGCAGGTCGACCACTTCCACATCCTTGCCCCGATGGGTGAATGCGCCGACCTTGCGCTCCACCGTCACGCCCGGCCAGTTGCCCACGCGCTGCCGCGAGCCGGTCAGGGCATTGAACAAGGTCGTCTTGCCGCAATTGGGATTGCCGACCAGCCCGATGGTTAACGGCTGCTTCATGCGGCTGCCCCGTCGATGATGTCCACTTGCAACGCCGCCGCCTCGTCCTTTCGCAAACTCAACGCGAAGCCGCGCACCTGAATTTCCACCGGATCGCCCATCGGCGCGACGCGGGTGACGCGAAATTCCACGCCACGGGTCAGCCCCATGGAGAGCAACTTCTGCCGATAGGCGCGGTCTGCGCCGCTTTTGTCAGACGGCGCGCCAGACGCGCCAAAGCCGACCACTCGACCGCTTTGCCCCGTTTTCATCTCCTGCAAACTGCCTGCCATGCCCTGCTCCCAGATGTTCACTTCAAACCGGCGTCACCAGAATTTTTTGCGCCAGCCCATGCCCCAAAGCCAGACGGGAATTCCCCACCGCCACCACCAGATTGCCGCCATCACTCTGCATCAAATGAATCTCGCACCCCGGCGTCAGCCCCATCCCCGCCAACCGCTTCTCAATATCCCGCCCTTGGGCAAACCCCGTCACCCGCACAGGCTCGCCCGGATTCGCAAAAGGCAGGGGAATGGCGACAGAAGCCGTGTTCATGGCGACGCTCGAAGAAAAAGAAATGGGAATGATAATAAATCTTAACAACAAAAGAAACAAGGATACGCGGGCAGCGCATAAAAGGCAGGACAATCGCATGAATGCCATTGAAATCAAAGTGGCGGGAACAGGATACTCCCGCCACTTCACTTTGATTTTCTCCCCTCGCCTCTTGTAGGGGCGGGTTTCAAACCCGCCCTGTGCTCCGACAATGCCACTGCGGGCAGGTTTGAAACCTGCCCCTACGAAATATCCCCTTCCCCACGATGTACAACCCACAAGGGGAGAGGGTAAGCAAGACGGGCTTGCCATGACAAAACATTCATGCAATTGCCCTGGTAACGGCGGCGGTTTCGGAGAACCTCCTTCTTCTTCGGATACACTGCTTCTTTCGCCGGAGAACCCCCATGCCCAGCAAGAAAACCAGGTTGGCGCTCTTGTATCTTGCCGCCCTGGTCATCATCATTCTCATTCTGATGTTCACGACCATCATGGTGTTCATCATCCCTGCTTTCAAGGAAATGTTCGCTGCCCTCGGCGCTAAACTGCCTGCCTCGACGCTGGTCGTCATCGGGATTTCCGACTTCTTCGTCCGTTATGGGTGGGCGTTTACGCCGGTCATGCTGATGGTCGTCACGTGTGCCGTCGCGGGAATTTCAATGCGCTACAAGCGGGACGCGCCCATGTCGAATGTCATCCACTGGTGGGTGGCAGGCACGCTCATCTTGAGCGTGATATTTTTCGCCGCGCTCATCCTGTTTTCAGTGGCAAGCATGTATGTGCCTGTCTTCCGGTGGAAAGCAGTGTAGGGGCGATTGCGCGTCCCGCAAAAAAGTTCTTGACCTGGAGTTAGCTCTAACACCTAGACTGCATTCGCAACGGGAAAAATCAACCCTCAACATGCAAGGAACAGCATAAATGAAAACAGGAATTCTTCTGATATCGCTTGTAGCGGCAACGCTCAACTTTGCCAGGTGCGCCCATGCCCAAGATGCGGAGCAAATCGTTGTCCACAAAAGCGGGCAGCCGGTTTCCCAGGGTTCTGCCGACTTTTTCACGGGCGCGGTGAAAATGCAGCCAATGCTTTCTGCCAACGCCGACGCACCCTATGGCGCGGCGTATGTAACCTTTGCGGTACAAGCGAGAACCGCGTGGCATCGGCATCCGGCGGGGCAACGGCTCATTGTCATCTCAGGCACGGCGTGGACGCAGGAATGGAACGGCAAGCGGATTGAGGCGAAAGCGGGCGACATGATTTGGTGTCCACCGAACATCAAGCATTGGCATGGCGCGTCGGCAGACGGCGAGATGACGCATGTCGCGCTCACTGGCGTGAAGGATGGCGAAAATGTCGAGTGGTTGGAGAAGGTCACGGACGAGCAGTATTACGGACATTAATTCAGGAGAATTCATCATGAACGAGCAGTACATTTCAGATTCGAGGCGCGCGCTTTTGAAAGCGGGCGCAGTTTGTACATCGGCGGCTTTGCTTGCGCCTTTAATGTTGAGCCAAAGCGCCCATGCCGCGCCCGCATCGTCCGCATCCACTGCAAATTCGCCTTTGCTTTCCAGACGCCGCACACTCGGTAAAGGCACAGCGGCGCTGGAAGTTTCAGCCATCGGTCTGGGCATGATGGGCATGAATTACCATCGCGGCTCCTCACCCGATTTCAACAACATCGCGGCACTGACCAGTCACGCAGTAGAACAGGGCGTCACCTTTTTCGATACTGCCGAAACCTACGGGCCGTTTACCAACGAAACATTGACCGGCAAAGCGCTCACGCCGTTCAAGGGCAAGGTGCGGATTGCCACAAAATTCGGTTTCGACCACATCAAGGGAAACCTCAGCAGCCGCCCGGAACTCATCCGTTCAGTGTGCGAGCAATCGTTAAAAAGGCTTGACATAGAAGTGATTGACCTTTTTTATCAGCATCGCTTCGACCAGAATGTCCCGATAGAGGATGTGGCAGGAACGGTGAAGGATTTGATTCGTGAAGGCAAGGTGCGACATTTTGGCTTGTGCGAAGTCAGCGCAGCGACGATTCGCAAGGCGCACACGGTGTTACCCGTCACCGCCATTCAAAGCGAATACCACCTGATGTGGCGCGAGCCTGAACAAGAGGTCATCCCCGTTTGCGAGGAACTGGGCATCGGCTTTGTGCCGTACAGTCCCGTCAATCGCGGTTTTCTGGGCGGCGCAATCAACGAATACACGCGCTTCGATTCAGGCAACGACAACCGCAATATTCTGCCGCGCTTCACGCCCGAAGCCATCCGCGCCAATACGGTAATTGTGGAAGTTTTGAACCGCTTTGGGCGCGCCAGAGGTGTCACCACCGCGCAATTGGCTTTGGCGTGGCTGCTGGCGAAAAAGCCGTGGATAGTACCGATTCCAGGCACAACAAAACTCGCGCATCTGGACGAAAATTTACGTGCCGCCGACCTGATATTGAGCGCCACCGAAGTGCGCGAAATCGAAAGCGAGCTTGCCAAAATCAAGATTGTCGGCGACCGCTATCCAGCTTCCGAACAATCCAGGGTCGGACACTAAAATCAGGAGAATTCATCATGTGCAAACCATGCAATTCCATCATGCAGAAACGACGTGACCTTTTGAAAGCGGGCGCGCGCAGACGGTCAGCAGCGCCGTGAGTAAATTGGCTTGGCGGATTAGGTCACATGGCGGTCAAACTCGCCGTGGCGAGAAAAGCCGAAGTCACGGTTTTCACCACCAGTCCCGGCAAGGTATCGGATGCCAAGCAGCTGGGCGTAAAAGTCTGGCGGGTTCGATGACAGGCTGCATCGTCGAAACACAGGAAGTCATCGACTACTGCGCGGCGCGTAATATCAAGGCGGATATTGAACTCATCAAGCCTGACCAAATCGACCAAGCTCGTCAGCGCGTCGTCAACAAAGATGTACACGACCGCTTTGTGATTGATTTCGCTTCCCAGAAAAAAGCATAAACACCATGAACATTGCAGAAGTCAGCAAAAAATACGACATCACGCCCGACACGCTCCGCTATTATGAGCGCATCGGGCTGATTCCAAAAGTGCGGCGCAAAGGCAATATCCGCGATTATTCGGAGGCGGATTGCGGTTGGGTTGAATTTATCAAATGTATGCGCGGCGCAGGAATGCAGGTCGAAGCCCTGATTGAATACGTCGCCCTGTTCCAGCAGGGCGACGCCACGGCAGATATCAGAAAACAGATTCTCATCAAACAGCGGGAACGGTTACGGGAAAAACATGCCACCCTGCAAAAAATCCTGGAACGCCTTGATTACAAAATTGCGAATTACTCGCAAAGTCTCAGGGCAGCGGAGCAAGGATTGAAGAAATAGCCGCGATTGGACGCGGCCATAATCCCGATATTGGGTTGTGCTGCGCTTACCCAACCTGTACGCTGAACACGGTCGTTTGAAATCAGGCAGGGCGTTCTCCGGGCGCGCCACCGTTTTCGGTGGCGGTTCAGGTTTTTGCGATTGTCAAAATCGCTGGCGAGAACGCCCGTATTCCCAATCACCACACAAAAAACGCCAAACCCCACAATCCCGTCATCAGCGCCACCGGCAAAATCATCGCGCACCATGCGCCGATGCGTCGCAACCGATTCACATTCCCCGCCTGCCGAATCAGGGCGAACGCCAGCCAGAGCGAGGCGATACCGCCTGCGCCGAGCAGGGTGACGCGCAGATAGGGAAGCCCATTGAGCAGCAGGTGTTCGCCGCGCAACTGGGTGGCGGTGGTCATGGTGAGTCCGAGGATGACGCTGGCGGCGCCCATTGGCGTCAGGGTCAGGGCGAAACGTTTCCAGTCCAGTCGGGGATGGCGCATCAGGCGGGCGGCGAGGTGGGGGGCGATGAGGAGCAACGCGCCCAGCAACACGCCGCCGCCAAGCAAATAGGTCAGCACGAGCGCGCCGTCTAACCAGCTGAATGCGTCGTTGACTTGCGGGTAGTGGGTGAGCAGCCACCACGGGGGGGCGTCGGCGTCCAGCAGAGTGTAGTGTTCATGCTCAACCAGCCAGGTCGCCAGCGTCATTTTCATGTTCAGAAACCACGGGCTGATTGTCCATTGGAAGGCAGCGGTGGCGATGCCCATGACGCCGAAAATCAGGGTATAGGCGTCGGTGGCGCGGGCGGGAATGTCAAGGCGCAGGATTTCCACGAAGGGCGAGCGCGACGCGAGTCGCACGGCATCGCGTTGTCCGGCGCAGCGGGCGCAGGCGTGGCAATCCGAGGCGCTGGACATGCGGCGCACATCGACTAAGGGCGGGCAGTTGAAGGGTTGTTCCGCGCCCGCGTTATCCCATGCCGCGCGGTCGACCTTGTAATGCAGGGGGGCGATTTTGGCGAGGACGGCGAAGACGCCGGAAGCGGGACAGAGGTAGCGACACCAAACGCGCTTGTCATGCCCATAGAGAAAACCGACCAGCACGGCGACGAGGGTGGAGCCGCCCAAAATGAGCAGGGCGGCTTCGGCGTATTGGTAGACGCTGATGAGTTGCCCGTAAATCGTGGTGGTGACGAAGGCGATAAACGGCCAGTAATGCCATTTGAGCCAGACCGGAGCGGTTTTGCCGCGCCCGTGCCGACTCGCCAGTTCGGATAAAAAACCTTCAGGACAAAAAAGTCCGCACCACACCCGCCCCAGACCAATGGTCGCCAGCATCACGCCCGGCCACCACAGACCCCAAAATACGAACTGGGCAAACAGACGCAGGTTGTTCCAGAGGCGCGCGTCGCCGGAGGGCAGGGGCAACAAGGCGGGCAGAACAACGAGCGCGCCGTAAAACACCACCACGCCCCACTGCATGAGCGCGATGTGCCGGCGATGGCGGCGCAGCCAAAGCCCGGCGCTTTCCAGCCGGTTGCGGCGGGAAGGCGCGGCAGTTTGGGACGCATCCGAAGCCGACGAATAAAACCGCAGCGGGAAGGCTGTGTCCATTACGCCGTTTGAAGTTCGCGTTTTTGTCGCCCGAATACCACAAAAGGCAGCAACACCAACCCCCAGTAAGCAAGCCAAATCAGCAGCACGGAGAGCGCGGGGCGCGCCCGATAACCGGCGAAATCGGCGCACAGGCGACCGAAACCGGCGTTGTCGTCCAGCAGGGCGGAGGTATCCCAAACCGGATCGAGCAGAGTCGGCAGCCAGTCCATGCCAATCAGATGGTCGCTGGCGGCAACCAGCATCGAAGACGCCAGCACCAGCAGCAGGAACGAGGAGATGCGGAGCAGGTGTCCAATGGGTAGCCATGCCAGGCTTTTGGCAGCCGCCCATGCGGTGAAGATGGCGACGGCGAAACCGCCGAGCGCGCCGGAAACGAGGGCGGACACTTCGCCGCCCAACGCCAGACCGTAGAGAAAAATCACGGTTTCCGCGCCTTCGCGGGCCACCGCCAGCGCGGCGACGATGATAACGCCCCACTGCCCCTGCGTTTTGCGCGCTTCGGCAAGCCGGGTTTCCAGATTCGCCCGCATCCGGCGACCATGCTTTCTCATCCAGAACACCATTTGCACAATCAACAGGGCGGCGAGCGACATGGCGGCAATCTGGAAAACTTCCAGCGCATTGCCGGTCAATTCACTCTGCGCGTGCAAAATGCCCCAACCGAGCGCCAGCGCCAGCACGACACCCGCCGCCACGCCGACAAACAGCGCCCGCAGCCCGCGCAGGTCGCCATCGGCTTTCAGCCAGGCATAGAGGATGCCGATCACCAGCAGGGCTTCCAGACTTTCGCGCCAGACCACAAAAAAAGCATTCAGCATGGTGTGCTCCTGTTCCTATTTGGCGACGATTTTTCCCTGCGCGGTCGCCGCATGGAATTCATCGAAAAACGAATAACTGCCCGCTTTCAGCGGATGAAACACCAGCGTGCGGGTCACGCCCGGCGCGAGCACGCTTTCCTTCCTGAGTTCCAGACTTTCAAATTCCGCCGCGCCCGGCCCTTCGTTTTTGATTTCCAGCCGAAAGCGGGTATTCGCGGGCACTTCCAACACCGCCGGAAACAGACGCCCCTGTTTCATCAGGAGTTTGAATGTCGGCATGTCGTCCGCCGCCTGTGCGCCAAGGGCAAAGGAAAGGGCAAAGGCAGCGAACAGAAAAGCGGATAAAGTTTTCATGATGGCGCCCGATCAGTAGCCGCCTTTTTTGCCGATGCCCGCGTAGGTAAATTCATACTCCACGACAAAGGGCTTGAACCAGTCGCGCACGCCGGTTTCGCGGTCAGTGTGACGACCAAAATGGGAATGTTCGGACGGCGGCGCAATGGTGTATTTCACCTTGTACTTGCCCACGCCGGAGAGTTTGACGTTATCCCCGTAATGCGGCCCGTCGCTGGCGACCATCGGCATGAACTCGCCCGTCAACCTGAAATCGCTGCCCACCTTGCTGATTTCGTACTTGATGACGAGATAAGGCACCCAGGCGCCTTCCTCAAAGCCATTGACATTATCGGCAAGGGCGTGAATGTCCGCCTCAATATGAATATCAGACTCGGACGCCTTCCTCATCATGCCCGCCGGCGCCATGTCGATGGGTTGCAGATAAACAGCGGCAATTTCCAGCCCCGCCTTCTTCTGCGGCTCGCCAATCGGATATTCGAGCGCGTGGGCAGCGGAAGAAAACGCGGTCGCTGCCACAAAAGCAGCGGCGATGAGGGTAGAGGCAACGGTTTTACGAGGTGACAACATGGAAAGACTCCTTGACAGATGAAAGAGAACGCGCAAAACACAAGGCTAACGACAATCGTTCGCCTTGGAGAATCACTATCGAATGATAACGATTATCATTTTACTCATAGACGCAAGCTTGTCAAGGGCTACGATCAACCCACGCCTCCCGCCAGCTACGCCGCCCTCCTCCTCAAAGAGAAGGGTTTTTAATGCATCCTTGGCGCGTAGCGCCGGAAGGCGTCGGGTCAGCAGGACGGCAGCGAAGAAACCGCCGTTCACTGGGAGCGCAGGCGTCCCCGCCAGCGATTTTTTGACCATCAACCCCGTCGGCGAGGGCGCTGGAGTTCCCGGATTGTCCACCCGAATGCCTGCCAAACGCCCGCCCAAACTCGCAAAATCCCTGTTCAGCCGGTATCATGGCAAGCTGTTTTCATCCGTATCTGGCGCGCCATGACTTTCGACCTCGACAACGCAACCTCGCCCTGCGTGGGCATAGGTGTCTGAAATGTCGCGTTGGCGCACTGCCATCGAATTGCTGCGTCATTCCGGGCGGCAGCTTGTCACCATTACGCCGAGCGACCGTCCCTGGCAGATGCCGGTTGCGGCGGCGCTGGCGATGGGGTTGCCGCTGTTGGTCGGGTGTTATTTCGGACACATGGAGTTCGGGCTGATTTCTTCGTTGGGGGGTATGGTGTTCCTCAATCTGCCGGACACGCCCTTGCATCACCGGATGGTGCAGTTGATTGCCTGCGCTTTTGCGCTGTCGGGGAGTTACGCGCTGGGCGTGATGAGCCACCTTTTCCCGCCCGTGATGATGGTGATGCTCACCTTTGTCGCCATTCTGGTCACGATGCTGGTGCGCTTTTACCGGCTGGCGCCGCCGGGAGGACTTTTTTGCATCATGGCGGCGGCAATCGGCGCGTATTCGCCTTGCGCGGTGCTGGACATTCCGCTGAAAGTCGGGCTGATCACCCTGGGCAGTCTGCTCGCCTGCATGGTGGCGTTTTTTTACAGTCTGGTCATTTTGCGCCGTCGCCCCGCCCAAAGCATCGAACCCTTGCCGACGGCGACCTTCGATTTTGTGGTTTTCGATTCGGTGATGATTGGCTGCTTTGTCGGTCTTTCGCTCCTGCTCGCGCAGTTGTTCCAGCTTGAAAGAGCCTATTGGGTGCCGGTCAGTTGTCTGGTCATCATGCAAGGCATGTCGGTGCGCTCCATGTGGGAAAAACAACTGCACCGTCTGCTGGGCACGGGGATCGGGCTGTTGGTCGCCTGGGGCTTGCTGTCGTTGCCGCTCAATCATTGGAGCATTTCGCTCATGATGATGGCGCTTTCTTTTATCGTCGAAGTCACCGTGGTGCGCCATTATGGGTTTGCCGCCATTTTCATCACGCCGATGAGCATCCTGCTTGCCGACGCCGCCACGCTCAATCCCGACATTGTTGATGAACTGATTGCCGCGCGTTTTTTTGATACCCTGCTCGGCTGTCTGACCGGCTTCGTCGGCGGCATCTGCCTGCACAACCCGCGCTTTCGCGCCACGGTCGGCGGCTGGATGCGGATGCTGCTGCCTGCGGGGATGCAGGCGCGGTCGTTATCGGTATAATGTAGTGCAGAACACTACTGTAAGGATTTGTTGATGAGAACCATCTCTGCCGCAGACGCCAATCGTCATTTTTCCAGCTTGTTGCGCGACGTGACGGGGGGCGAAACCGTCACCATTTTATCGCGGGGCAAGCCCGTCGCCCAGATTCGTCCCGTGGGTTCGGATGAGGATGAGCGTGAGGAAGCCAAGCATCAGCTTTTGGCAAGGCTGAACCAGCAACCCGTTTCGGGCGCGCGGGATTGGCGTCGTGAAGAACTGTACGAGAATTGATTGTGCGCGTCGCTCTGGATACCAACATTCTTGCCTATGCCGAAGGGGTGGGCGATACGCTGCGCTGTCAGGCGGCAAAGGAACTGATCGGACAACTTTCCCCTCACGATGTGGTTCTGCCCGCGCAGGTATTGGGAGAACTCGCGCGGGTGTTGACCGGCAAGGCAAAGCGAACGCCCGCAGCGGCACGCGCCGCCGTGCTTGGGTGGGCGAATTCCTTTGCGGTGGCGGATTCGACCGGGTATGCCCTGACTGCCGCGCTGGATTTGACCGTGGATCATCAAGTGCCGATGTGGGACGCGCTGATTCTCTCGATTGCGGCTGAAAATCATTGTCGCCATTTGCTCTCCGAGGATTTTCAGCACGGCTTTATCTGGCGCGGCGTTACGGTCATGAACCCGTTTCTTGCATTGAAAAATTGAAAGGCGTTCCGGCATCTGATGACGGATAATTTACCTGAAGGAAACTGTTTTGAGCCATAAACCCTTTACCCCGCCCCCCGCCGGTTCCCGGCTCCTGATGTCCGGCAACGAAGCCATCGCCCGCGCCGTCTGGGACGCGGGCGCGCGCGTCGCTGCCGCTTATCCGGGCACGCCTTCCACCGAAATTCTGGAAAACGTCGCCCGCTATCCTGACCTTTATTCCGAATGGTCGGTGAATGAAAAAGTCTCGCTCGAAGTGGCCATCGGCGCGTCCGTAACCGGCGCGCGCAGCTTCTGCGCGATGAAGCATGTCGGTCTCAACGTCGCCGCCGATGCGCTGATGACATTGACACTCACCGGCGTGGTTGGCGGGCTGGTGATTGCGGTGGCGGACGACGTGGGCTTTTCTTCCTCGCAGAACGAACAGGATTCGCGCTTCTGGGGGCGCTTCGCGCATCTGCCCATCGTGGAACCCGCCGATTCGCAGGAAGCCTACGCCATGACCCTGGCGGCGTTCGATCTCTCGGAAAAATTCAACACGCCGGTCATCCTGCGGCTCACTACACGGGTCTGCCATGTCAAATGCCGGGTCGACATCGGCGAGCGCGCGGTCAAACGCGCCGCCGAAGGCTTCGTCAAAAACCCGTCGCGCTGGGTGATGGTACCCGCCAACGCGCAAAAGCGCGTCCCGGAAGTGTTCGCCCGCGAAAAAGCGCTGCGCGAAGAATCCGAAACCACCGAACTCAACCGTCTGGAACCCGGCGCTGACAAGCGGGTCGGCTTCGTGACCTCCGGTCCTGCCTACATGCATGTGCGCGAAACCTTCCCGAACGCGCCGGTATTGAAGCTCGGTCTTTCACATCCCGCGCCGCTGGACAAGATACGCGCGTTCGCCGGAGCGGTTGATACGCTCGTCGTGGTCGAAGAAACGGAACAATTGCTGGAAGGCGAAATCCGCGCCGCTGGCATTGCCGCGCGTGGCAAAGACATCCTCCCCGCCGCAGGTGAGTTGCCGCCCTACATCCTGAGAAAAAGCCTCGTTTCCCTGTTGCCGGAACTGGCGAATGCTGACGAAACGTCGCCTGTCGCGTTAAAAGTGTTCCCGCGCCCGCCCACGATGTGCGTCGCCTGTCCGCATCTTGGCGTGTATTACACGCTCTCGCAACTGCGTAACGTCACCATCGCGGGCGACATCGGCTGTTACACGCTCGGCGCCGGACATCCGTGGAACGCGCTCGACACCACCATCTGCATGGGCGCGTCGATGGGCATGGCGCTCGGTATGGACAAAGGACGCGGCCCGGATGATGAAAAGAAAAAAATCATTGCCGTCATCGGTGATTCCACCTTCATGCACATGGGGATGCAGGGCTTGCTCGACATCGCCTACAACCGTGGCAACGTCACCGTCCTCCTGCTCGACAATCGCACCGTCGGCATGACCGGCGGACAGGACAACCCCGCCAGCGGGCGTGACATCCACGGCGACGAAGCCCCACGGGTCGATTTCGCCAAAATCGTAGAATCTTTAGGCATCGCCCCCGAACACATCCACGTCGTCGACCCCTACATCCTGCCGACCCTCTTCAAAACGCTGCGCGAAGAAACGAAATATGACGGCCCTTCGGTCATCATCACCAACCGCCCCTGCGTACTGATCGACGAATACAAGCAGGAGCCGTCCTACGAAGTGATTGAGGACAAATGCACCGGCTGCGGCAACTGTGTCGAAATCGGCTGCCCCGCCATCCACGTCACCCGCCGCGAAAAGGTGGTGAAACCCTCCGGCAAGGAAGTGGAACTCGCCTTCACCCGCATCGAAACAGCCGCCTGCACCGGCTGCGGGCTATGCCTGCAACCCTGCGCGCCGGACGCGATTAAACCGGCAGTGCCGACGTTTCCGGTGACGGTGGTGTAAAACGAGGGATAAATCATGAAATGTTCACTACGCGACAGTCTCGTTTTTACCGTTATTGCGTTCATCGCCTCGGCAGGGCTATTTGTGTCCCTGAACGCCCATGCCGGACAAGAAACATTGTCTGGAACGCCCTGGAGTGGCGTCTGGGCTGGAAAAATAGGCAAGCATCCAATCACTGCGTGTTTTAATGGTGGGAAATACTCCAGTGGAACGGGGAGTTACTACTACAAGCGTTATTTGCAACCTATCCACCTTGGATTACAAAACGCTGAATCGGAGAATGCGGCAGCGATCTGGAGGGAAGCCGAAGGAACATGGCAACTGGATCACATCGAGGCAGAAACCATTCGTGGAACATGGTCAAGTTCTGATCAATCGAGAAAGCTGCCGATTGAATTGTCGAGAATAGGCAGTACGCCTGCTTCGAGTGCCGAAGATTGCAGCAGCGACGCATACAATCATGCTCTTGAAGTTGCCGCAAGCATTTCAAAAGGGCAGGTAGTTTCCACAGATAGCCTTCAGTATCGAATGATCGTCATCAATTTGGGCAAGGAAGAGATAAGCAATCTCCTATCAGATCAGGGATTGTATTTGGAAACGCTGGAACTCATCGGAGACTCTCCCGCGTTCTTGTCAATAAACAAATTTCTTCGCAAACTTCTTTTGCCATCAAGACTCTTTGAGTGTCGGCGAGCCCAGTTAGGCAGCGATGGTAATGACGGGTTTCTTACCCAGACGGTTGAGAGTGTATCCATCGTCAAAAACTGGCTTATAGTAAAAATGGGGCATCAAGGATACTGTGCAACCGCTCATAACAGCATCTGGGAAACGCAACATACATGGGATATGGTCACTGGGCAGCCTGAAAATCTACTGTCATGGTTCAAAGGGGGTAAGTCGAACGAGTACGATATGGAAAATGGATACTCTGCAAGGTTGCCTCTCCCGTTGGCAGAGTTTGTTTACACGCGCATTGGTCACGGTGATCCCTTGTATCATCTTGATATGGAAGAGTTCCAGCGATGCTACGGCGACTTTGCGCCAGATCAGTACCGGTATCAGCTAGCCCTCTTCGACGGAGGCATTATCTTTATCGTGCCGGTTACTTACAACGGCTCGTGTGGAGAGTTCATTACACTCTCATTCAAGGAACTGGCGCCTTTTCTGAACAAAAAAGGGCGAGCTATCGCCGAAACATTCAAGCAGCCTCATCAACAATGAGCCTGACTTCGGAGACACCATGAACTTCACTAGCGCCCTTACCTCGAAAGGTCGAATCACAATCCCGGCTACGGTACGCTCTGCCTTGGGCTTGCGTCCGGGAGCGCGTGTCAACTTTGTCAAGACTGACCAAGGGTTTGTTATCACCCCATCGACTTTTTTCATCCGCCAGTTAAAGGGCATCGTACCCAAACCTTTCACGCCGGTCAGCATTAGCGACATGAATGTGGCAAGCGGTGAATACTTTTAACGATCATTTTTTAACGGAAACAACATGAAAACCACCAACATTCTCGTCGTCGGCATTGGCGGGCAGGGCGTAATGACCGCTTCGGAAATTCTGTCGGAAGCCGCCATTTCGCAGGGTTTCGAGGTCAAAAAAACCGAGGTTGCGGGTATGAGCCAGCGCGGGGGCGTCGTGTCTTCGCATGTGCGCTTCGGCCCCAGGGTGCTGTCGCCGGAAATTGCGCCGGGCGAGGCGGAGATTCTGGTTGGCTTTGAGGCTGCCGAGGCGATGCGCTGGTGCCATTATTTGCGTCCCAAGGGGGTGGCGATGGTCAATCAGTTGCGGCTCACGCCGCCCATTGTTTCGCTGGGGCTGTTCGATTATCCCGACGACCCGGTTGCCGCCATTCGCGCGCGCGGAGTGGAAACGCATGATTTTGACGCGGGCGCAATCGCCCGCGAACTGGGCGATTTGCGGCTCGTCAATACCATCATGCTGGGCGCGATTTCCGACCATCTGCCCTTTTCTGCCGAAACCCTGAAAAATTGCATCATCGCCCGGTTTCGCGCCAGAAAACCGGCAATGGCGGAATTGAACGCCAAAGCGTTCGATTTGGGCAAAGCGGCGGCGAAGGTCTGATTGATGAACATCCCTCTCGAAAAAATCCGCGCTTTCTTTGCTGCCGACCGTTACGCCGCCAACGCCGGCATTGTTATCGACGCGGTGACGGAAGACGCCGTGCAGTGCAGTATGCCTATCACGCCGGAACATTTGAACGCGGGCGGCGGCGTGCAGGGCGGGGCGATTTTTACCCTTGCCGACCTTGCTTTTGCCGTGCATTCCAATCTGCCGCTGCTTTGCGGCGCGAAGGTGGGAATGACTGTCGGGCAGTCGAACAGCATTTCCTATCTCGCGGCGGCGAAGGGAAAACGCCTGATTGCGCGTTCGACCTGCCTTTCGCGCGGGCGCAACGTTTGCGTATTTCGCGTCGAAATTTTCGACGATCTCGACAATTTCGTGGCGGAGATGCGCGGCAACGGGTTTACCAAGCCGGTATAATGTCCGGGTTTGTCGGCGCGTTCCGACAAACGCAACGCCCTTCGCCACCCACCGAGGACTGTCCGATGAAGATGTCGCCGCGCCGCTGTTTTGACCGCTCGCGTCCCGCGCGTCTTCTTGCTTTGCTGTTGCTTCCTGCCTGCTTTTCCGCTGCCCTTGCCGAATCATGGTCTGATGCCGACGCCGCTTTGCCGGTGACGATTGAGGAAGTTCCCCCGCCCTTGCTCATTTCGCGGGTCATCGACCTGACCGCGCCGACGAACGACCTGTGGACGCGCATTCGTCATGGTTTTGCGATGCAGAACTTAAACGATGAAAGTGTGTCGCGGCATCAGCAGTCTTACCAATCGCATCCCGAATACCTGCGCCGCATGGTCGAGCGCAGCAGCCTGTATCTGCACCACATCATGCGCGAGCTGGAGCAGCGCGGTATGCCAACCGAGTTGGCGTTGCTGCCGATGGTCGAAAGCGCCTACAACCCGCTTGCTCAATCACCGGCGCAGGCATCCGGCTTGTGGCAGTTTATCCCTTCCACCGGCAAGGCGTTCAAGCTGGAACAAAACTGGTGGCAAGACCAGCGCCGCGACATCGTGGCATCCACCAGCGCCGCGCTTGATTATCTGCAATACCTCTACGAACTGCATGGCGACTGGCATCTGGCGCTGGCGTCCTACAACTGGGGCGAAGGCGCGGTGGGACGGGCGATGGCAAAAAACGCCGCCAAGGGTTTGCCCACCGATTTTTTGAACCTCACCCTGCCGTCTGAAACCCGCAATTACGTGCCGAAATTGCAGGCGCTGAAAAACATTTTCGGCAACCCTGACCTGATGGCTGAACTCGGCATTCCCGATATCCCCAACGCTCCCTATTTCCGCACTCTGACCACGGACGCGCCGATGGATATTGACCTCGCGGCGCGTTTCGCCGGCATGAGTCCGGCGGAATTCGCCGCCCTGAATCCGGCGCACAATCGCCCCGTCATCCCCGCGCAAAGTACGCTGGCGCTGCCCGCCGACCGTCTGGAACAGTTCAACGCGGAACTCGCCCGGCATGAAGAACCCTTGACCAACTGGCAGGCTTACGCCGTGCAAGCGGGCGAAAAACTGAAAGATGTCGCCCCGCGTTTCGGCATCACCCTTGCCGACTTGAAACGGGTCAATGGCTTGCATGGCAGCGTCATGCAAGTGAACCCCGGCTTCACCCTGTTGGTGCCCGCGCGGGACGAAGCGGATTTGCTCGAACACGAGGATTTTCTGGCGCTCACGGAACAGGGACGCGCCCTCATCGTCGCCCCCGGTCGTGTGCATATCGTGAAAAAGGGCGAAACCCTGATGGCCATCGCCCGCAAATACAAAATGACCCTTGTCGCCCTGAAAAGCATGAATCGGGGCGCAGGCAACAAACTCAAAGTCGGCGCGCGCATTATCATCAACCCGACCATGAATCCCACGCTGGCGCAAACGAGTGTCAGCCGCCGCAACGCATCGCCCAAAGCGGCGGCGGGTAACAAAGGCGCTACCAAAGTCACACATCATAAAGTCGTCAAAGGCGACACCCTGTTTTCCATCGCCAGGCGATACCGTGTCAATCTGGCAGACCTCAAACGCTGGAACAGGCTGGCAGGCAGCGCGTTAAAGGTGGGCGCGACCTTGACGATCCAGATGTAACCTCTCCTCTCGTGGGAGAGAAAAAAACAGTCGCCCCGCAACCCCAAAATAAATTCCAAGATTGGCACCAAATGTCTTGACATTCTGTGTCATAGCCACTACAGTGAGGGCGTATCACCTTGGTGTGGTTTAACAAATTTTGCAACTTTCGCGTAGGAGGGGAGATGAAATCCTTACAGGAACGGATTGTTGGACTGGATGTGCTGATTAGCGCGCGTCTGGGTGGGTCTTTGGTCAGTTTGCAGCCGATTCCGGGCGCTGTGCCGGTGGTGCAGACGGTGATTGGCGGACGCGAGGAATTGCCGATTTTCATCACGGCGTCCGACGACCAGATTTTGTGCATCTGCTACCTCTGGACAGAGGCGGAAATCGTGCCGGAAAAGCGGTTTGAACTTCTGGAACTGCTTTTGGACTTGAACCCGTCCATTCCCTTGTCCTCGTTTGGACATGTGGATGACCGCTATGTGCTGTTCGGCGCGTTAACCCGCGATGCCAGCGTCGATGACATCGCCTGCGACGTGGCGACGTTGAGCGACAACGCGCTGGATGCGCTGGATGCGCTTTCCGGCTATCTGCGATGAGGAGTAAGCCATGAACATGCACGCATCCGCATTAGCCGGTTTGGGCGCATCCAGTCATCACGATGCAGAACGGCAGCGGCGGCAGGTGGCAGATGCCCTCGACGCCGCCGACCCTGTTGACGTGATTGATTTATGCCTCAATCGCGATTCGCGCGGCAACGCGAGCGACTGCGCTTGCGATGCCGCAAATGTCGCAGACGGCGCGGCGGAGTCCTTAGGCGACATGGTTTTGAATGCCGCCGAAGCCGCAGGGGAATTCACGTTAAACGCCGCCGCATCCGCCGGAGAATTCGCGCTGAATGCGGCAGGTCAGACGCTTGGCAATTTAATAGATGGAATTTGAAAGGAGAAACCCAAAATGAGTGTAATCGGAAAAATCGTAACCCTGTTGCGCGGCAGCGCCCGCGAGCTTGGCGACAGCATTGTCGACGCCAACGGCGCCCGCATTTATGAACAGGAAGTGCTGGACGCCCGTAATGCCATCGTCAAGGCAAAGGGCGAACTGGCGGGGGTGATGGCGAAGGAAATGCAGAGCGCCCGTGAGATTGAGCGCGCGCGCGCTGAAATTGAGCGGCTGGAAAAGCTGGCGATTGAGGCGCTGGATAAAGAGAAGGCGGAATTGGCGGAAGAAGTCGCTGCCAAAATCGCCGAACAGGAAGCCGAACTCGAAGCGCAAACGCAATCCCATGCCAACTATGCCGTGCAGGTCAGTCGGTTGAAAGACTTGATCAAGACTTCCGAAGCCAGAATCCGCGAACACGAGCGTGAAGTGCAAATCGCCAAGACCACCGAAAGCGTCTACAAGGCAACGCAAGCGATTTCGGAAAACATCGGCGCCACCGGCTCCAAACTGGTGAGCGCCAAGGAATCGCTGGAACGCATCAAAAAGCGCCACGAAGACCTTGCCGATCGCATGACCGCCGCCGAAACGCTGGACAAGGAATTCAGCGCCAAGGCGCTGGAAGTCAAACTTGCCGAAGCCGGCATCGGTGAAAACAGCCATCGCAAGGAAAAGGTGATGGAACGCATCCGCGCCCGTCAAGCGGCGGCAACGGCAAGCGCCGCAACGGGGGGGGCACAAGAATGAGCGCCCAAAAACCCTCACGCTGGCAAGGTTCGGACGCGGCGATTCGGGCGGTGCAAGTAGCGTTCGACGTGGAAACCAGCGTTCTCGAAGCGGTGCGGTGCGCCGCTTTTGAGGACAACATTTCGCCCTCTGACCAGATTCGCAAAATTCTTGGTCTCGCCACCGCCAGCCGCCCCCAACGCCCGCGCCTCACCGTCACCCTCACGCCAGTCGATTACGACGTGCTGGGACAGAAATACGGGTTGAATGTGGAAGAACGCCTCGCCATCAAGGAGCGCGTCACGCAGGAATTGATTCAATTCACTGAGCAATGGGAACAACAAAGATGAACGCCCAACGCCTGCCGCAGAAGATTCTCGCCGCCTTGTGGATTGGGGCGGCGGGGATGTTTTTTGCGGCTAGCCATGCCGAAGCGGAAACGCCATCTGCCCAAATCTTGAGTGAGCAAAACCCGCAAGACGCGGAGGCGCAATATGCGCTTGGAGAGGCTTATGACAAAGGCTGCAAAAAGGCAGAGGCAGTGAAGTGGTTTCGGCTGGCTGCCGAACAGTGGCACACCGAGGCACAACTCAAATTGGGGATGGCTTATCTTGGACAAGGAGATGTGGTAGAGGGCATCCGATGGGTTACAAGGTCAGCAGAGCAGGACAATATCAAAGCGGCGCTTGTTTTGGGTTCGTTTTATTCTTCCGGCAGCAAGCCTGATTATGCCGAAGCCTTGGAATGGGTAAAGCCGTTTGCCGAAGAGGGAAATGTTGAAGCCCAATCTTTCCTGGGAGAGTCCATTTATCGCCACGACGCTGCAACTGCACAAGATTTGGAAGAAAGCCGGAAATGGTTGCGATTGGCTGCTGAACAAGGATACGCCGATGCTCAGGTGTTACTGGGAGAAATTTATATGCATGGCGAAGAAGGTCTTAAAGCAGACAAGGTGGAAGGCGTCAGATGGTTTCGTCTGGCAGCAGCGCAGGAAAACATTTTTGCCAAACTTTGGCTGGGATTGGCTTATCTGAAAGGCGATGGCGTGGAGCAAAATCGGGAAACGGCGCGGGAATGGCTCAAGCAGACTGGCATGGACATGGAAAACATGGAAAAAGTGTTCAATGCGCTGGAGGCGGGATATGAGTTCGAGCGTTATAGCAGGGCAATGCGAAAGTACTCAATGCGGAAATATCACTAACCCCCCCAAGGAAAAATCATGGAATTTCTAACCGCCATCCTGTCTTATCCAACCGTCATCTACACGACCCTGTTGGGCGTGGTGCTGGTCTACTGGCTGCTGGCGATGGTCGGGCTGGTGGATTTTGAGAGCGGCGGACCGGATTTGGGGCTGGAACCGGAACTTGAGGTGAGCGCCGATATTAGCTCCGATGTCAGCCTCAACGCCCACCACGGTCCGCTGGATGGCGAAGCGGCGAGCGCCAGCACACTAGCGGGTTATCTGATTGCCATCGGTTTGGGCGGTGTGCCGTTTTCGGTGGTCGTCAGCCTCTTGAGCCTGTTCTCGTGGGCGATCAGCAGCATCGCGGCGCTCTGGCTGGTGCAGTACGTGCCAACTGCTCTCCTGCGTTTTCTCGTCGGCACGGGTGTGCTGGTCGGGGCATTCCTGCTCGCGCTGCCGCTGGCGGCGGCTACCGTGCGCCCCTTGCGGAAACTGTTTGTTTCGCACAACGCCATCTCCAATGTCGCGCTGGTCGGGATGCGCTGCAAGGTGCTGACCGGCACGGTCGATGAAAAATTCGGTCGTGCCGAAGTCCCCGGTCGCGGCGCGGGCTACCATATTCGCGTCGTGGCGGAAACCCCCAATCAGCTCACCCGCGATTCCGTCGCCTTCATCGTCGAATATGATGAAACGACGATGGTTTACAAGATTCAGGAGGCGGAATGACCCCGCAGATTACGCGCGGCGCTTACCCTCTCCCCTCGTGGGAGAGGGTGCCCCGCAAGGGGCGGGAGAGGGGGCGGCGGGTTCCGCGCGAAACAACGCTGGCATATGCGAAACCCGCCCCCTCTCCTGCCCTGCGGGCATCATGCTGTAGTACCACTTAAAAGGTTTTGTTCGTTTTTTCCGGTTCATTCGATTGCAGGTTTCTTAAAAAGGAAATTCAAAATGGGTCAAACACTGATTGTCGTTGTTGCCGTCATCGGCATCATCGTTTTGTTCATCTTCGGGCTGTTCGCCATGTTTGCCCGCTTCTACCACAAGGTCGAGCAGGGCTATGCCATGATTGTGAATACCATGCGAAGCGAGCCGGATGTGACCTTTACCGGGCGCATGGTTTACCCCGTCATCCACAAGGCGGAGATGATGGACATCGCCCTGAAAACCATCGAAATCGCCCGCACCGGCAACGACGGGCTGATTTGTCAGGACAACATCCGCGCCGACATCAAGGTGACTTTTTTCGTGCGCGTCAATAAAACCGCCGAAGACGTGCTGCGCGTGGCGCAGGGCATCGGCTGCGAACGCGCTTCCAGTCAGGAAACGCTGGAAAACCTGTTTTCCGCCAAATTCTCCGAAGCCCTGAAAACCGTGGGCAAGTCGATGGATTTTGTCGAACTCTATCGGGCGCGCGACCACTTCCGCGACGAAATCATCCGGCAGATTGGCGACGACCTTTCCGGCTACATCCTCACCGACGCCGCCATCGACTATCTCGAACAAACGCCGCTTGCCAAGCTCGACCCCAGCAACATTCTCGACGCGCAGGGCATCAAGAAAATCACCGACCTGACCGCCGTGGAACACGT
>JAITSU010000088.1 GCA_031287525.1 Zoogloeaceae bacterium
AGCCAAACGCAATATTCCCATGACGATGGAGGATTGGGCAAAACGGCTGGACGCATTTCTGGAATTCTCCGAGCGCGATATTCTGCAAGACGCGGGCAAAGTTTCCGCCGAGATCGCCAGGGCACATGCTGAAAGTGAATTCGAGAAATATCGTATCATGCAGGACAGGCTGTTTGAAAGCGATTTTGACAAGGTAGTGAAAAATTTGGGAGCGCGTCATGAGTAATCAAAGTGGGGGGAGCTTCCAGCTCCCCCATTCAAACAAGAGGGAGCAGGATGCTCCCTCCACTTTGGTGCCCAAATTGCGGTTTCCTGAATTTCTGGAGGCGGGGGAGTGGAAAGAGAAGGAGTTGGCAGAACTTATTTTTATAGTTACTCCTACGAAAAAACTACAGACAGCCCAATATTCAGATATTGGTTTATTTCCTATTATCGATCAATCACAGAGTTATATTTCGGGCTGGACTGATGATGATGGTGCAGCGATCAAAGAAAACTTGCCGTTAATTGTTTTTGGCGACCATACCTGTGCGCTAAAGATGGTAGACCGACCATTCGTCCAGGGTGCAGATGGGATAAAAATATTTAGGGCAAATTCTGATGCTTTTACATCGTATTTGTATCAATTTTTACAATTCAACCCTGTAAAAATGGAGGAGTATAAAAGACACTTTTCAATTCTTAAAAGCAAGAAAGTTTTTTACCCAGATGAGAAATCAGGCGAACAGCAAAAAATCGCTTCTTGCCTTTCTTCCCTTGACGACCTGATTACCGTTGAAAATCAAAAACTTGACACACTCAAGACTCATAAAATAGGGCTGATGCAGCGGCTTTTCCCCAAAGTAGGGGGAGCTTCCAGCTCCCCATCACACTCACGGGAGCAGGATGCTCTCGCTACTTTGGTGCCAGAATTGCGGTTTCAGGAGTTTCGAGGGGCGGAGGGGTGGATTCGTGACAAGTTGGGCAATATATCGACAATCAAGTCTGGCGGTACACCTAACCGAGCAAACTCTGAGTATTGGGGCGGCTCAATCCCTTGGGTAACAACTTCACTTATTGATTCAAGTATCATTTTCGATGTAACCGAATACATTACCAAAGCGGGAATCGAAAATTCATCGGCGCAAATTTTTCCAAAGAGCACCATTTTGATGGCGATGTATGGGCAGGGGAAGACGCGAGGTAAAGTAGGGGTACTCGGTATTGATGCAGCAACAAATCAGGCTTGTGCCGCAATTATTTTGAAAAGGAAAATTGAGACGGGTTTCGTCTTTCAAAATTTGGTCTCGCGCTATGAAGAAATACGAAAAATAAGTAACTCAGGAGGACAGGAGAACTTGAGTGCTGAACTGATCAAAGGCATTTCATTCTTTTTCCCAGAAAACTGTAGAGAACAACAAAAAATCGCCTCTTGTCTTTCCTCTCTCGACGACCTCATCGCTGCCCATACTCGAAAACTCGAAACCCTCAAAATCCACAAAAAAGGGCTGATGCAGCAGCTTTTCCCATCGGTTGACGGAGTAAATAAATGAGCAATAAGCCCAAAATTTACACTTACAAAACCATGAAACGGCTGGTTCAGCGACTGCGCGACGATCTGAACAGTCAGGATTTTGTGTTGCTCTATGCTTACAATGGCACGGGCAAAACACGTTTGTCAATGGCATTCAAGGATGACTGCAAAAAAAAGAAGATTGAACGCGATACACTCTACTTTAATGCCTACACGGAAGATCTGTTCCATTGGGACAATGATTTGACCGGCGATACCAAGCGCGTTTTGCAGATCAATTCTGAATCCCGTTTTTTCTCAGGGTTCAGGGAACTGGCGCTGGAAGAAAAAATCTTTGCTTATTTGGAGCGATATGCTGACTTCGATTTCAAAATCGACTACGAAAAATGGACGATCACCTTTTCGCTCGGCGAAGGTGACGACCGCATCGACCACATCAAGGTTTCACGCGGTGAGGAAAACATCTTCATTTGGTGTGTTTTTCTGGCAATTTGCGAATTGGTGATAGATGGAGCGGAAACCTATGCTTGGGTTAAGTATCTCTACATTGATGATCCGATTTCATCGCTCGATGATAACAACGCTATTGCTGTTGCCAGTGATTTGGCGCAATTGCTGAAGAAGGGAAGAGAGCGTATAAAAACGGTTGTTTCCTCACATCATGGTCTTTTTTTCAATGTGATGTGCAATGAAATCAAAAATTTTTCGCATAAAAAATACTTTTTGCATCGGGCTGGTAATACAGGCATCTATACGCTGCGCGTGACTGATGATACCCCCTTCTTTCATCATGTCGCCATGTTAAGCGAACTGCAAGAGGCTGTAAAATCAGATGAGATTTATACACATCATTTCAACATGTTACGCAGCATTCTGGAAAAAACCGCCACCTTTTTTGGTTTCAATGATTTTTCCGCATGCGTTCACGATGTTGAGGACGAAGTTCTGTATGCTCGTGCCTTGAACTTGTTGAGCCACGGAAAATATTCAGCCTACGAACCAACAGAAATGGTCAGCGACAATAAAGAGTTATTCAAGAACATCCTGACTGCTTTTCTGGAGCATTACCACTTTGACCTACCCGAACTCTTTCCCGAAGAACCTACGCAAGCGAGCCAACCATGACCGAACAAGACCAAAAAGAACTGGGTAAGACCCTCTGGGCGATTGCCGATGATTTGCGCGGGGCGATGAACGCGGATGACTTCCGCGATTACATGTTGTCCTTCCTCTTTTTGCGCTATCTTTCGGACAACTACGAAGCCGCCGCGAAGAAGGAATTGGGGGCGGATTACCCGGATAACCAGAACGAGCCGAACATTTCGCCCTTGTATCTATGGTATGTAAGCAATCGGGACGACATTGTTCAGTTTGAAACGCAGATGCGGCGCAAGGTGCATTACGTCATTGAGCCAGAGTATCTATGGAACCGCATCGCGGAACTGGCGCGTACCCAGAATGACGAGTTACTGCGGACTCTGGAAGACGGCTTTCATTACATTGAGAACGAATCTTTTGAGAGCGCCTTTCAAGGGCTGTTTTCAGAAATCAACCTGGGTTCGGAAAAGCTCGGCAAGGGGTACACGGAGCGCAACGCCAAGCTCTGCGTCATCATCACCAAAATTGCTGACGGCATTGCAAGGTTTTCCACCAGTAGCGACGTTCTGGGTGACGCCTACGAGTATCTGATCGGGCAGTTCGCCGCCGGTTCCGGCAAGAAGGCGGGCGAGTTTTACACGCCGCAGCAGATTTCCAGCATCCTTTCCAGAATGGTTACGCTCGACAGTCAGGAGCCTGCCACCGGCAAAAAAGCGAAGCTGGACAAGGTGCTCGATTTCGCCTGCGGCTCCGGGTCGTTATTGTTGAACGTCCGCCAGCAACTCGGTCCTCACGGTATCGGCAAAATCTACGGACAGGAAAAGAACATCACCACCTACAATCTGGCGCGGATGAACATGCTGTTGCATGGCGTGAAAGATTCGGAATTCGAGATTTTCCACGGCGATACCCTGACGAACGATTGGAGCGTCCTCAAGGAAGCGAACCCCGCCAAAAAGCTGAATTTCGACGCCATAGTCGCCAATCCGCCGTTCAGCTATCGCTGGGAACCCACGGATGCGCTAGGGGAGGATTTCCGCTTCAAGGATTACGGGCTTGCGCCCAAATCCGCCGCTGACTTCGCTTTTTTATTGCATGGTTTTCATTATCTGGGCAAGGAAGGCACGATGGCGATCATCCTGCCCCACGGCGTCCTGTTTCGCGGCGGCGCGGAGGAGCGTATCCGGCGCAAGCTGCTGGAAGATGGCAACATCGACACGGTTATTGGCTTGCCTGCCAACCTGTTTTTCTCTACGGGTATCCCGGTCTGCATTCTCGTGCTGAAAAAATGCAAAAAACCCGATGACGTTCTGTTCATCAATGCCAGCGAAGGCTATGAGAAGGGTAAACGCCAGAACCGGCTGCGCCCGGAAGACATCGACAAAATTGTCGACGCCTACCAATTCCGCAAGGAAGAAGACCGTTATGCCCGGCGCGTGACGATGGAGGAAATTGCTGCCAACGATTACAACCTCAACATTTCCCGCTACATCAGCACTGCCCAGCCGGAAACAGAGATTGATCTGGCGGCAACCCATGCCAGTCTGGTTGAGATTGAGGAAAAAATTAAAGCCGCGACCGCCAAACATAACCAGTTTCTTGCGGAACTGGGTTTGCCGCTGTTGCCGTAGCGCAGCGCCATAGTAGCGGGAGCATCCTGCTCCCGCAGGTAAACGAACGGGAGCAGGATGTTCCCGCTACTATTCATCCTCTCCCCAATCTGCTAGAATCACACGTTCCCCGCGCCCAAGGCGTCGGGATTTTTGCCGGGAACCTGGTGGTTTCCGGGTTCATTGTCTGGCGTCTGCTCTATCAAACCGGGGCTGCGCCGTTTTTTTGAAAGAGAGTTTGAAATGTCTGTTACCACCGAACAAAAGGCGCAAGTTGTCGCCGATTTTCAGCGCGCCAAGGGCGATACGGGGTCTTCTGAAGTGCAAATCGCGCTGCTGACTGCCCGCATCAACGGGCTGACGGGTCACTTCAAGGAACACAAGAAGGATCACCACTCCCGTCGCGGTCTGCTGCGGATGGTGAGCCAACGCCGCAAGCTGCTGGATTACCTGAAAGGCAAAGACCTGAACAGCTATCGTAGCGTGATTGAACGTCTGGGTCTGCGTAAGTAATGCCGACTGGCTGCGGTATTTGCCGTTGTCCGTTGTAGGGGTTGCAAGGAGAGGTCTGCTTTTGCGGCAGTCCTCTCTTTTTGTTTCTGCGGCGGTGTAGAATGCGCCGCGCCAATGTGGCAGAACTGTGTTGAGTTGAGAAAAGAGGAAAGCAAACTATGTTTAATGTCGTGAAAAAAACGTTCGCCTACGGCGACCATCAAGTGACCCTGGAAACCGGGGAGATTGCCCGTCAAGCCTCCGGCGCGGTGCTGGTGAGCATGGATGAAACCGTGGTGCTGGTTACGGTGGTGGCCGCGAAAGACGCCAAGCCCGGTCAAGATTTCTTCCCCCTGACCGTTGATTATCAAGAAAAATTTTATGCAGCCGGTCGCATTCCCGGTGGTTTTTTCAAGCGTGAGGGGCGTCCTTCGGAGAAGGAAACGCTGACTTCCCGCCTGATTGACCGCCCCATCCGCCCGCTGTTCCCGGATGGTTTCTATAACGAAGTGCAGATTGTGGCGACGGTGCTGTCGTTAAATCCTGAAGTCGACGCCGACATTCCCGCCCTGATTGGCGCTTCCGCCGCGCTGGCGATTTCCGGTGTGCCGTTTGGCGGTCCCATCGGCGCGGCGCGCGTGGGGTACATCAATGGTCAATACGTGCTTTGCCCGACCTTGTCCCAGTTGAAAGAAAGCCAACTTGATCTGGTGGTGGCGGGTACGGAATCCGCCGTGCTGATGGTGGAATCCGAAGCGAAGGAGCTTTCCGAAGAGGTCATGCTGGGCGCGGTGGTGTTCGGGCACGATCAATCGCAGGCCGCCATCAACGCCATCAACGAGCTGGTGGAAGAGGGCGGCAAGCCGGAATGGGATTGGCAAGCTCCCGCCAAAGACGAGGCGCTGATTGCCCGTCTGGAAGCCGTCGCCAGGGCGAAGGTGGAAGACGCTTTCAACATCACCGTGAAGCAGGAACGTAGTCAGAAGTTGAAGGAAATCAAGGCGGAAGCCATCGCCGCCCTGTGCGAAGGCGAGAATGCCGCCGACGAAGGCGCGGTTGCCGACCACTTTTTCAATCTGGAAGCGTCCATCGTGCGCGGTCGCATCCTCGCGGGCGCTCCCCGCATCGACGGGCGCGATACCCGCACCGTGCGTCCCATCTCCATCCGCACGGGCGTTTTGCCACGCACCCACGGTTCCGCGTTGTTCACCCGTGGCGAAACCCAAGGGCTGGTCATCGCCACGCTGGGCACCAACCGCGACGAGCAAATCATCGACGCCCTCGCTGGCGAATACCGCGACCGTTTCATGCTGCATTACAACATGCCCCCGTTTGCGACGGGCGAAACGGGTCGCGTCGGCTCGCCCAAGCGCCGCGAAATCGGTCATGGCAGGCTCGCCAAACGCGCTCTGCTGGCGGCGTTGCCCAAGCCGGAAGATTTTTCCTATTCCATGCGCGTGGTTTCTGAAATCACCGAATCCAACGGCTCTTCCTCAATGGCTTCCGTCTGCGGCGGGTCGCTTGCGCTGATGGATGCGGGCGTGCCGCTGAAGTCGCATGTCGCGGGCCTCGCGATGGGTTTGATTAAAGAAGGCAACCGCTTCGCGGTGCTGACGGACATTCTGGGTGACGAAGACCATCTGGGCGACATGGACTTCAAGGTCGCGGGTACGCGCAGCGGCATTTCCGCCCTGCAAATGGACATCAAGATTCAGGGCATCACCAGGGAAATCATGAAAATCGCGCTGGCGCAGGCGAACGAAGCCCGGATGCACATTCTGGGGCTGATGGAAAACTCGGTTTCCGGGCATCGTGAAGAAATGTCCGCCTACGCGCCGCGTCTGTACACCTTCAAAATCAACCCGGAAAAAATCCGCGATGTGATCGGCAAGGGCGGCTCGGTCATCCGCGCGCTCACCGAAGAAACCGGCACCACCATCGACATCACCGACGATGGCACGATTACCATCGCCGCCACCAGCGGCGAAGCCGCTGCCGACGCGCGCGCGCGCATCGACCTCATCACGGCGGAAGTGGAAATCGGCAAAATTTACGAAGGCACCGTGCAGAAGATTCTCGAATTCGGCGCGTTCGTCAACCTCTTGCCCGGCAAGGACGGTTTGCTGCACATCTCCCAAATCGCCAACGAACGGGTGAACAAGGTCGAGGACTACCTGAAAGAAGGTCAACTCGTGCGCGTCAAAGTGCTGGAGGTTGATGACCGGGGTCGGGTGAAGCTCTCCATGAAGGCGCTGCTGGTTGAAGAAGCGCCGCAACAACAACCGGCTGCCGAACAGCAACAGTAATTCGGACGGTTTGTTACAAAAAAATGGACGCCTGCGGGCGTCCATTTTTTATGGTTGCTGATTTTGGCTTACTTCGCCATCTGCTTCTCTTTCAGCTCGTCCAGCGTCTTGCAGTCGATGCAAAGCGTGGCGGTGGGGCGGGCTTCCAGACGCTTGATGCCGATTTCCACGCCGCACTTGTCGCAATAGCCGTAATCCACGGCGTCGATACGCGCCAGCGTCTCGTCAATCTTCTTGATGAGCTTGCGTTCGCGGTCGCGGTTTCTGAGTTCGATGGCGATGTCGGTTTCCTGGCTGGCGCGGTCGTTCGGGTCGGCAAAGACCGTCGCTTCGTCCTGCATGGTGTGTACCGTGCGTTCGATGTCTTCACCCAGACCTTTTTTGACATTTTCAAGAATGTCGCGGAAATGTTTGAGCTGCCCGGCGCTCATGTATTCTTCGCCGGGCTTGGGAGTGTAGGGGGCAAAATGCTTGAGCAGGTCTTCTTCCATGTTGAAATCGCTATCCCGGTTTGACGAAAAGCGCACTTAATATCAGAAACGGCGGAGCTTGGCAAGAAATCAGGAAAAAACGCATAAAAAACAATGCTGTTCAGAAGTGAAGATGGATGGGGGCTGCCAAAAGCCGTCATTGCATTCTCACCTTGACGGGGCAGGGGCAGATATATAGAATGCGCGCTTCCTCGGGGTGTAGCGCAGTCTGGTAGCGCATCTGCTTTGGGAGCAGAGGGTCGTGAGTTCGAATCCCACCACCCCGACCAGAACGCTGTGCAGGCAGCATCCCCGGCGAGGCAACAGCAAGGCAATACAGGCGCCCGTAGCTCAACTGGATAGAGCAACGGCCTTCTAAGCCGTAGGTTGTGAGTTCGATTCTCGCCGGGCGCGCCAAGACTGCACCCAGAAGCAACAATGGCGGCATTAGCTCAGTTGGTAGAGTACTGGATTGTGATTCCAGGTGTCACCGGTTCGAACCCGGTATGTCGCCCCATTTTCTTGTTCATGAAAGTCCATAGAAGCCCGCAAGCGCCAATAAACACAAGGCTTGCGGGCTTTTTGTTGTCCGCTGTCGTCCATCTGTGTCCATTGCAATCCGCACCGCAAAGCCGGAGGCGAAGAACATCAATGAGCCGTTGGCGGCGGATAGCGCCGCCGCGCGGGGTGGGTCGGGTAGGGGCGAACGCAGTTCGCCCCTACTTGAAAATATAGATAAATATCTATACTATTGAAACATGAACTTCACCTTTGACCCTGAAAAGCGGCAGATTAACCTGAGAAAACATGGGCTTGATTTGGCGGATGCCGCGATCGTGTTTTCGGGAGTGACTTTTACCCGTCCTGACCATCGTTTTCAATACAACGAAATGCGTTTTTCAACAACAGGGCTTTTAGGGGTTGAGGTCGTCGTGATGGCTCATACAGAAGAACACGACACGATTCGTGTCATTTCCATGCGAAAGGCAGAACGCCATGAACGAGAAGCATACTTCACCATCCTCTGATCTGGATGATGCGCCAATCTGGACTGCGGAAGATTTTGCCCTTGCTACGCGCAGGGTGGGGCTTCATCCCGTGAAAAACAAACAGAAAATCAGCATCGCGCTCGACCCTGACATCGTTGGCTGGTACAAAGCCGAGGCAGGCGGGCGTGGCTACCAAACGCTGATGAACGCAGCCTTGCGCGAGGCGATGCATGGGAAGCAAATTGCCAACACCCTGCGCCAGATCATCCGCGAAGAGTTACATGCTGCATAAATACCCACGATGTAGGGGCGAACTGCGTTCGCCCGTTCGTTGGTCGACCGGCGTCTGCGGGCGAACGTAGTTCGCCCCTGCTGAATTCGTCAGCTGCGAGCGCCGCCAGCTTGCTTTGCAGACCGCCAAGGTCATTTTTTGTTCTGGTAATCGCCTGTCCAAAACTTGCGCCCACCGCGCCGCCGATTACAATAGAGAGTGCCGTGTTCGCAGTGGACATGAAATTTTCCTTTACGGGAGCAGATGATGCTGGAAATGCTGGATTATCTTTCTACGCTGTTCATAGAGGCATTAAGCATGCTGATTGCGGGGACGGTGATATTTGGGTCGCTGTTTGCTTTTTTGATTTGGCTGGTGATTCCCTTGACCAAGGCTCCCTCACCACGCGCGTGGTCGTTGCTTGCCTTTTTTCTTTGGCTGGTGATTCCAACCGACTCAAAAAGCTGATTATTCTTCCGTCAGCCACCAGATGGCGTCTTGCAAGGTCAACCGGAATATGTCATCTGGCGATCAGTGCAATTCACTCGCCAGCCTTCTTGCCAGCAGGTGCGTTTCCTTCATCGTCAGCATCTTCGGAAATAAAGCGAAAACAGGCTTCCTGGACGCGGTGGTCGTCGCGCACAGAAAGCCCCTCCATATCCGTTGGGCTGCAATCCAGCAGCGAGGTAAAAAGCAGGATTTCTTCCTGTTCGCGGTCGCCCGCCGCCCGTTTTTGCGCGATACGCACATCGCCCATTTTCGGGGCGCGCATCACGAGTTTATCCACGCGAACATTGTTGATTAAGGTCGGATTCGGAGAGCATTCTGCGCGGTGTTCTTCCGGCTTGCGCGTGAGTTTCGGCGGATTGACCCCGGTCACAAGTCCGGCGTACCCCTTGCCACCGACAAAAAAGTTCATGTTGGTGAGTGTTTGCGGAATCATTTTGTGTTTCCGCTTCGCGCTTCTACGAGGCAAAACGGCAAAACTGGTCTACAATGCCCGCCTCGTGCGCCCAATGGTGCGTTTTTTTCGGTCTGCGATGCTGCTTTTTCGTGTAAACGATTGTTTATCAACGACTATTTCCTGTCTGTTGTGACGCATCGTAAGCTTTTGTCGGTTTTTTGATTGAGCGCCGCTGGATTTGTGTTCCAGCGCGGCGTCGTATTTTGAGGATTTTTCATGGAAAACACAGCCCCGAACAACAACCCGCTGGAGCGCCGTCTGAATCTTTCCGTGCCGGTGGACGCGCTCAAAAGCGCGACGGACGAACGTTTGAAGCGCATGAGCCGCAATGTGAAAATGCCGGGCTTTCGTCCCGGCAAGGTGCCGTTTTCCATCGTTCGTCAGCAGCACGGCGCTGAGGCTTACGGCGAGGCGTTAAACGAGGCGCTGGGTTCCGCGTTCAGCGCAGCGGTGAACGGGCAGAAGCTGAATGTGGCGGGCTATCCGCGCATCGAACCCAGGGCGGAAACGGAAAACAGCGAAACCCAACTGGAATTTTCTGCCATCTTTGAGGTGTATCCCGAATTCACGCCCGGCGACCTTTCCGTTGCGGAGATTGAACGTCCGACGCTGGAAGTGACCGCTGCCGAAGTGGACAAGACCGTGACCATCCTGCGCCAACAACGGGTGCGCTATGCGCCGGTTGAGCGCGGCGCGGCGCAGGAAGACCGGGTGGTGATTGACTTTCTGGGCAAGAAGGACGGCGAGCCGTTCCAGGGCGGTCAGGCTACGGATTATCCCTTCGTGCTCGGCAAAAAAACGATGCTGCCGGATTTTGAGGCTGCGGTGGAAGGCTTGAAAGCCGGTGAATCCAAGACCTTCAATCTGACGTTCCCGGAAGATTACGCCAAGGAAATGGCGGGGCAGACGGTGGAATTTGAAATCACGGTCAAGCAGGTGATGGCGCCGACCCTGCCGGAAATTGACGCCGAATTCGCTCGCAGCATGGGCGTTCAAGATGGCGACGTGAGCAAGATGCGCGCCGAAATCGAGGGCAATCTGAAACGCGAAGTGAAAAAGCGCATTGACGCCAAAGTGAAAGACCAGGTGATGGACGCGCTTTTGACCGCCAATCCCATTCCCGTGCCGAATGCGCTTGTGGAGATGGAAGTGCAGCGTCTGATTCAGGAAGCGCGTCAGAATCTCGAAGCGCGTGGCATAAAACGGAATCTCCCCATTCAGCCGGAATGGTTCACTGATCGCGCCAAACGCCGTGTGACCCTTGGTCTGATTTTTGCGGAGGTCGTCAAAGCCGAACAATTGCAAGCCAAACCGGAACAGGTCAAGGCGCTGGTTGAGGAAGCGGCCGAAACTTACGAAGACCCGTCGGAAGTGGTGAAGTGGTATTACGCCAATCCTGACAATCTCGCCAATGTCGAGGCGGTAGCTACGGAAAATAATGTGGTGAATTGGGTGTTGGCGCGCGCCAGGGTGACGGACAAGGCGGTTGTCTTTGAAGACCTGATGGGGCAGCAGGCGGTTTCCTGATTTGACTGTCGTAAAAGAAACAATGGCGCGTTGGGTACAGGCAAGACCTGGCGCGCCCCAACTGAAAAAAGGATGCTTCATGGAATGTGATCAGAGGGTTCACCAGGCGATGAGTCTGGTACCGATGGTGGTGGAACAGAGTGGGCGCGGCGAACGCGCTTACGATATTTTTTCCCGTCTGTTAAAAGAGCGCGTGATTTTTCTGGTGGGGCCGGTCACGGACGAAACCGCCAATCTGGTGGTGGCGCAGCTTTTGTTTCTGGAAGCGGAAAATCCCGACAAGGATATTTCCCTGTACATCAACTCTCCCGGTGGCGTGATAACCGCCGGGATGTCGATTTATGACACCATGCAGTTCATCAAGCCGGATGTTTCCACGCTTTGTATGGGGCAGGCGGCTTCAATGGGCGCGTTTTTGCTCTGCGCCGGGACGAAGGGCAAGCGTTTCGCGCTCCCCAACGCGCGGGTGCTGATTCACCAGCCTTTGGGCGGTTTTCAGGGACAGGCGTCTGACATTGAAATTCACGCCAGGGAAATTCTCTCCATCCGCGCCAAGCTGAATCGCATCATGGCGGAGCACACGGGTCAACCCATTGAGCGCATTGATAAGGATACCGACCGCGATAACTTCCTTTCTGCCCAGGAAGCCGCCGATTATGGTCTGATTGACAAGGTGCTGGCACAGAGAGAATCTGCCTGACGCCGCCCGAACATAGATGATTGAATTCAAAAAACCTGCCGGAGACCTCCGCCATGACGGACAAGGATAAAACAAGCAGTAACGAGAAACTGCTGTACTGCTCATTTTGCAGCAAGAGCCAGCATGAAGTGAAAAAGCTGATTGCCGGGCCTTCCGTATTCATCTGTGACGAATGCATTGAGCTTTGCAACGACATCATTCGTGACGAACTGCCCGCCGACAAGCTGAGCAAGAGCGATATGGCAGACTTGCCCGTACCCCGCGAGATTGCCGGACATCTGGATGATTACGTCATCGGACAGCAACAGGCGAAGCGCATTCTCGCCGTGGCGGTGTACAACCACTACAAGCGTCTGCGCTACAAGAGCAAGCGCGATGACGTTGAGCTGGCGAAAAGCAATATTCTGCTCGTCGGCCCTACGGGTTCCGGCAAAACCCTGCTGGCGCAAACCCTGGCGCGCATGTTGAATGTGCCTTTCGTGATGGCGGACGCCACGACCCTGACCGAAGCCGGTTACGTGGGCGAGGACGTGGAAAACATCATCCAGAAGCTCTTGCAAAGATGCGAATACGATGTGGACAAGGCGCAGCATGGCATTGTTTACATTGATGAAATCGACAAAATTTCGCGTCGTTCCGAAAACCCGTCCATCACCCGCGACGTGTCTGGCGAGGGTGTGCAACAGGCGTTGTTGAAACTGATTGAAGGCACGATTGCTTCCGTGCCGCCGCAGGGCGGGCGCAAGCATCCCAATCAGGATTTCGCGCAGGTGGATACCACCAACATCCTGTTCATTTGCGGCGGCGCGTTCGATGGTCTGGAAAAAATCATTCAGGCGCGTTCCGAAAAAGGCGGTATCGGCTTCGGCGCGACGGTAAAAAGCAAGGACGAAGGCAAGCGCGCTGGTGAGGCGCTGCGCGATGTCGAGCCGGAAGACCTGATCAAATTCGGTCTGATTCCCGAACTGATCGGGCGTCTGCCGGTGGTCGCCACCTTGCAGGAACTGGAAGAATCGGCACTGGTGGAAATCCTGATCGAGCCGAAAAACGCGCTCATCAAGCAATACCAGAAGTTGTTTGCGCTGGAAGAGGTGGAACTTGAAATCCGCCCCGCCGCGCTCATCGCCATCGCCAAAAAGGCGCTGGAGCGCAAAACCGGCGCGCGTGGTCTGCGCTCCATTCTGGAACAGGTGTTGCTGGATACCATGTACGAACTGCCGGGTATGGAAAATGTTACCAAGGTGGTCATTGACGAAAACATGGTGAACAATGACGCCAAGCCCTTGCTGATTTACGCCGACCAGCCGAAAGTTTCCGGCGCTTAGAGCGCGGTTCAAGGGAGAGGGCAGTTCCCCCTTGAATTTCGGCGCTTTATCCCCAGATAACGGGTTCAAAAAACTGCCGCGCGCCAGCGCGCCTTTCCGGGTAGTCAGAATTAATTTTTAGAGTGTGGTCATGTCCAATAACCCAGATTTCCCCGCCCTACAGTCGTTTTCTCTGCCCCTGTTGCCCTTGCGCGATGTGGTGGTGTTTCCGCACATGGTGATTCCCCTGTTTGTGGGGCGTCCCAAATCCATCAGGGCGCTGGAACTGGCGATGAGCGGCAACCACGCCATTGTGCTGGCGGCGCAAAAGTCCGCTGGCAAGGATGAGCCTGACGCCCGTGATCTCTATGACATCGGCTGTCTCGCCAATGTGCTGCAAATGCTGAAACTGCCCGACGGCACGGTTAAAGTGTTGGTCGAAGGGCGGCAGCGGGTGAAGATTGATGCCGTGGAATCCGGTCAAAACTGCTTCATCGCGCACGCGAGCACGCTTTCCAAAGAGGGCGGCGGCGATTACGAGCTGGAAGCCATGCGCCGCACCGCCGTGACCCAGTTCGACCAGTATGTCAAACTGAACAAGAAAATCCCGCCGGAAATCATCACTTCCATCGCCGGAATTGAAGACGCCGGACGATTGGCGGATACCATCGCCGCTCACCTGCCCTTGAAACTCGAACAAAAGCAGGAAATTCTGGAACAAATCGAAGTGCGCGCGCGCATAGAACATCTGCTCTCGCAACTGGAATCTGAAATCGACATCCTGCAAATCGAAAAGCGCGTGCGCGGGCGGGTCAAGCGTCAGATGGAAAAGAGCCAGCGCGACTATTACCTGAACGAACAGGTCAAGGCCATCCAGAAAGAACTGGGCGAAGGTGAAGATGGCGCTGACCTTGAAGAACTGGACAAAAAAATCCAGGCCGCCGGCATGAGCAAGGAAGGGCTGGCGAAGGCGCAGGGCGAATTGAAAAAACTGCGCCTGATGTCGCCCATGTCCGCCGAAGCCACGGTGGTCAGAAACTACATCGACATTCTGGTGGGGCTGCCCTGGCGCAAGAAAACGCGCACCAGCAAAGACCTGCGCGCGGCGGAGAAAATTCTCAACGCCGACCACTACGGGCTGGAAAAGGTCAAGGAACGCATCATCGAATACCTTGCCGTGCAACAGCGCGTCGACAAGCTGAAAGCGCCGATTCTCTGCCTCGTCGGGCCACCGGGCGTGGGCAAGACCTCGCTTGGACAGTCCATCGCCAAGGCGACCAACCGGAAATTTGTGCGGATGTCCTTGGGCGGTGTGCGCGACGAAGCCGAAATTCGCGGTCATCGGCGCACCTACATCGGTTCCATGCCGGGCAAGATTCTGCAAAGCCTGAACAAGACCGCCGTGCGTAACCCCTTGTTTTTGCTGGATGAAGTCGACAAGCTGGGGCAGGATTTTCGCGGCGATCCCGCCTCCGCGCTGCTGGAAGTGCTCGACCCGGAACAGAATCACACGTTCCAAGACCATTACGTGGAAGTCGATTTCGACCTTTCCGACGTGATGTTTGTCGCCACCGCCAACTCCCTGAACCTGCCCGCCGCCTTGCTTGACCGCATGGAAGTCATCCGCCTTTCCGGTTACACCGAAGACGAAAAGGTCAATATCGCCATGCGCTACCTGCTGCCCAAGCAGATGAAAAACAACGGCGTCAAGAAAACCGAGTTGACGGTGACGGATGGCGCGGTGCTCGACATCGTGCGTTACTACACCCGCGAAGCGGGTGTGCGGAGTCTGGATCGGGAAATTTCCAAAATCTGCCGCAAGGTGGTCAAGACCCTGCTGATGAAAAAACGCAGCAGCAAGGTCATCGTCAATCCCAAAAATCTGGAAAAATTCCTGGGTGTGCGTCGCTATACCTTTGGCATGGCAGAGAAAAAAAATCAGGTCGGGCAGGTCACGGGGCTGGCGTGGACGGAAGTGGGTGGCGAACTGCTCACCATCGAATGCGCCGTTATGCCCGGCAAAGGCAACATCCTGCGTACCGGCTCATTGGGCGACGTGATGAAAGAATCCGTGGAGGCCGCCCGTTCCGTCGTGCGCGCCCGCGCCGCGCGGCTGGGCATCAAGGCGGATATTTTCGACAAGCAGGACATTCACATCCATGTGCCGGAAGGCGCGACGCCCAAGGACGGCCCCTCTGCCGGCGGCGCCATGACCACCGCGTTGGTTTCCGCCTTCACCGGCATCCCCGTGCGTTGCGACGTTTGCATGACCGGCGAAATCACCTTGCGCGGCGAAGTGCTGGCGATTGGCGGCTTGAAGGAAAAACTGCTCGCCGCCGTGCGCGGCGGACTGAAAACCGCCCTGATTCCGCATGAAAACGTGAAAGATTTGGTCGAGATGCCCGACAACATCAAAAACAAAATCGAAATCGTGCCGGTGCAATGGATTGACGACGTGCTGGAACGCGCGCTGGAACGTCGCCCGCAAGCCTTGCCGGAAGAGCCGGAAACGGTCGAGTTACAGCCGGAAGTGCCTCATGCGGCGCAAAATATTGTCGGTATCGTCACGCACTGATGCGAAATGTAAAAAAATATGCGAAAGAGGCTATGCGTTTATAACGGTTTGCGCTAGGATTCCCGCTGACCAGCTTGTTGGTCGGTCATTTCGGGAGGGGCGGTCTCTGTGAGTTTCCGCCGCAGGTTCCCGATATGGTTTCTGAAAATTGATGTGGCATTTTCCATTTTTTCTTTTACACCAAAAAGGGGGATGTAAGTGAACAAATCTGAATTGATTGACGCAATCGCTGCGGAAGCTGAAATTTCCAAAGCCGCCGCAGGTCGTACACTGGACGCAACCGTGCAGGTCATCACCAATCTTCTGAAGAAGGGTGATCGTCTGGCATTGATTGGCTTTGGTTCCTTCTGGGTAGGCGACCGTGCCGCGCGCACGGGGCGTAACCCGCAAACCGGCAAGGCCATCAAGATCAAGGCCGCCAAGGTACCCAAGTTCACGCCCGGCAAGGCGCTGAAAGAAGCTGTCAACAAGAAGAAGTAAATTTCCGCGCTTTTGCGCCGGGTGCTTAGCTCAGTTGGTAGAGCGTCGCCCTTACAAGGCGAATGTCGGCGGTTCGAACCCGTCAGCACCCACCAGATAAAAAGGGGACAGTCGAGAGATTGACCCCTTTTGCTCTTTTTTATGTCGGAACGCACCCCTTTGGTTTCGGGGTAGTAAAATAGCATGGTTTTTTCATATTCTTGAATGGGTGAAAAATATGGGAAGTATTTTGGTCGCACATGAATCCAAAGTGATCCGCGCTGCTTTGACCCATCATCTGGGAGAACATTATCCCGTTCTGGAGGCGCTGGACGGCGACGCCGCGTGGCATACGCTGGTCTTGAATCACGATATTGTCGCCATCATCGCCGGTCCTGACCTGGCGCGTCTGAATGGCATGGAGTTGCTGGATCGCTTGCGTCATAACAATCTGGAACGCCTGAAGCATATTCCGTTTTATTTTATTGGTTCGCAAAGCCGTATCAACACCCTTTCTGCGGAAGCGAAAAAAGCGGGCGCGACGGGTTTTGTTTTCGATAACATGGGGAAACAGGAGATTCTTTCCATCCTCGAAACGCAGGGCGCTGCCGCAGTTGTACAGCCCTTGCCTGTGCCGGAAGCGCCCAAGCCCAAAGCAGCGCCGCCGACGCCTGCTCCCGCAGCCAAAGCGCCTGCGCCCGCTCCTGTAACCAAAGCGCCTGCGGCGAGCGCGAGCAGTAAGGGCAAGGGCGCAAAAATGCCCCGCGCCCGTAGCGCGCCGCTGCTTTCCGTCACCCTGTTTACCGACGGCGTGCGGCGGATGTGTTCGCATCCGGGCGGGCAGGCGGCAGTGATGCTGTTCGCGCTGGATGGGTACAGTACGCTGTCGAGCAGTCTGGGGGCGAGCGCCGCGAGCGCCATCATCGAAAAACTGGCGTCTCTGGTGCAGGCGAAAATCGGCGCGAGCGATGTCATTGGTCATTTTCAGCCCGGTTGTTTCGCGGTTGCCACCATGAACAGTGGTCTGGAAGCGTGCGCCGCTTTTGCCACGCGGATCGCCAAGGGGCTGTCCAGCGCTCACATTGCCCTGCATGGTCAACCCGTCCTCATCAGCGTCAGCGTCGGGATTGCCAGCCGCCCCGAAGACGGCGGTTTGGAGGGCGACGCCCTGCTCAATCTTGCCAAAGTACGCCTAAACGCGGCGCTTGCCGCAGGCGGGGGACGCATCCAGGCGCACGGCGCCGGGTAATTTCAATCCCCGCCATTAACAGAGGGGCAGACCATTGGTCTGCCCCGTAGACTGTTGACAAACCTCCGAAGTCGCTTTCCGGGAACGCCGACGACAACAAAGGCACGTCGGCGGTACGCCGACTTTGAGCGCAGATTGCCGCACAAACACCGCTGCTGCCAGCGTGGACGCTGGCGTTCCCAGGAAAACCTTCACTCAAAAAAACGCTCTGTGCAACTTTGTCAGCAGCCTG